>NZ_CP041091.1:2122500-2452756 GCF_006494815.1 Nocardioides sambongensis | reverse complement strand
CGCACGCATGAAGCGCATCCACGTGATGCAGTCATGGCTCGGGGAGGAGGAGATCGAGGCCGTCCGGGAGGTCCTGGAGTCCGGGTGGGTGGCCCAGGGGCCGCGCGTGGCCGAGTTCGAGGAGCAGTTCGCCGAGGCCCAGCAGATCAACCACGCGGTGGCCACCTCCAGCTGCACCGCCGCCTTGCACCTGGCGCTCGTGGTCGCCGGGGTCCCACCGGACGCGGACGTGGTGGTGCCGTCGTACTCGTTCATCGCGACCGCGAACGCCCCGACCTACCTGGGTGCGCGTCCGGTCTTCTGCGATGTCGACCCGGTCACCGGCAACGTCACCGCCGAGACCGTGGAGGCGGTGCTGACGCCGCGGACGGCCGCGGTGATCGCGGTTGACCAGGGGGGTGTCCCGGTCGACCTCGCGCCGTTGCGCGCGCTGTGCGACCCGATGGCGATCCCGGTGATCGAGGACGCCGCCTGCGCGGCCGGCTCCCTCTACGAGGGGCAGCCGGTCGGCGCCAAGGCCGAGGCGGCGGCCTGGTCGTTCCATCCGCACAAGATCCTCACCACCGGTGAGGGCGGGATGCTCACCACCAGCAACGCGGCATGGGCGGTGCGCTCGCGTCGGCTGCGCGAGCACGCACTGTCGAGCTCCGCCGGCGATCGGCACGGGGCGACGTCGACCGGGGCCGAGGAGTATCCGGAGATCGGCTTCAACTACCGGATGACCGACCTCCAGGCCGCCGTCGGCCTGGTCCAGCTCGGCCGCCTCGAGCAGGTGGTACGACGCCGCCGCGAGCTCGCCGCGGTCTACTCGGCGTCGATCGCCGGCATCCCCGGGCTGCGGGCGGTGGCCGATCCTCCGCACGGTCGCACCAATTTCCAGTCGTTCTGGGTCGAGGTGGGGGAGGAGTATCCGCTGAGCCGCGACCAGCTGCTGGCGACCCTGGCCGAGGTCGGCGTCTCGGCGCGGCGCGGGATCATGGCGGCGCACCTGGAGCCGGCCTACGCCGCCCCGGGCGGCCCACCGCTGCCGGCCACCGAGCACCTGACCCGGACGACGTTGATCCTGCCGCTGTTCCATCAGATGCTCCCGGCGCAGCAGCGTCGGGTGATCGACGTGCTGCACGCCCCGCTCGACATCCGGCGCCGGCGCGCTGCCTCGCGCTGAGCGCGGTCGCTCCACTCGAATGACCCCCAAATCTGGCGACGAGTGGCCCGCGCCCGTTGCGGTTGCGTTCTGACAGGCGAGAAAGGCCGAACGACCAGTACCGTTGACTCTGACGGTGCCGGCCGACCGGAGTCGTGTTCCGCCTCGGCGATGGAGCGGAGGGCGTTGTGTTCGACCCACCGCTCCGTCGCGCGCCGTCCGCAGCCGACCCGAGGTCGCCGTACCACGCGAGCCAGCACACGCGACAGGCGCCGAGGAGGCACGTCGTGGAGCCCGACGGGCCCGCCGGACGCGACGTGCCCGACGGGCCCGAGGAACGCGACGAGACCGAGGAGCCCGAGCCTGCGGTCGTCGTCTCCGACCAGGCCCTCCTGGCCGAGGCGATCGCCGCCGGGCTGAGCAGCTGTGGGCTGGCCGCGGTGCCGCTGGCCTGGCCTCCTGCGCGCGCCGAGGTCGACGCGGTCCCGGGTCGTCGGCCGGCGGTCGGGGTGGCCCTGTTCGAGAGCGACCGCTCGGACGTGCTGGGTCACGTGCGGGAGGTGGTCGCCGCCGTCGGCGACCTCCGCTGGATCGTGCTGACCGCCGTTCCCGCCGGCCCGCTGTGGGGGGCCTATCTGGAGGCCGGCGCGACCGCGGTGCTGGCGCGCAGCAGCTCGTTGGATGAGGTGGCCCAGGCCGTGCGGGCGGCGGCCGTCGGCATCGAGCCCCCGGGGGTGGACGTCGCGGGCTGGCGGGGCGCCTGGTCCCGGGTGCACGACGAGCAGCGAGCGATCCACGTGACGCTCGCCTCGCTGACCCCCTCCGAGCGCGAGGTGCTGGACCTCCTCTTCCTCGGGCGCAGCGTGCCGGAGGTCGCCGAGGTCCGGGGGGTCACCGTCTCGACCGTGCGCCACCAGGTGCGGTCGGTCCTGCTCAAGCTCGACGTGACCTCACAACTGGCCGCGGTCGCCCGGTACGCCGCGCTGCGGGAGATCGCCGAGGACGACGCCGGCCGGACCTGAGTCCCACCCCTGGTGGGGGCGTGACCACCCGGTCCGCCTGCGCCGTCCTCGCCTGCCTCAGAGTGCGCCCTGCTCCGAGGGGGGCGACCAGCCGACCTGGCGGGCCAGTCCGACCGCGGCCAGCTGGGAGGAGACCTCCAGCTTGGCCAGGATCGCCTTCACCTGGGTCCGCACGGTCGCCTCCGAGACCACGCTGCTGCGGGCGATCTCGCGCACCTGGTGACCTGCCACCAGCTGGCCGAGCACCTCCCGCTCCCGGGGCGTGAGCCGGTCCAGCCGGTCACGGATGTCCTGCTCGGCCTTGCGGTGCTCGGACCACAGACCGATCAGCTCCTCCCGCTCGGCGGCGTCCATCACCGGCAGCCCCTGACAGATCTTGCGGACCACGGAGAGGATCTCGTTGAGCGGCTGGGTCTTCGGGATCGCCTTGCGGGCGCCCTGGCGGATGCAGTCCCCCCAGCGCGACCGGTCGGTGGATGCGGTCAGGACCACGACGTTGGCGCCGTTGCGAGCGATCGGGTTGATCAGCCGCACCCCGTCGCCGAGCGGACCCAGGTCGAGGTCCAGCAGGACGACCCGGGGCTGGTAGCGGCTCACCGCTGCCAGCACCTGCGCCGGCGTCGTGCTCGCCGCGGGCACCCGTCGTACGTCGTAGCCCTCCATGGTGAGGCTGAGCTCGATCGACTCCGCGAACAGCACGTGGTCGTCGATGATCAACACTCGCTGGCGGCCGTTGGCCCCCCTCACGAGAGGGCACCCGTGGGTCCGGGTGCCACGGCGGGAGACTCACTGCGCTGCGCGGGTCCGTGCGCCGGCGTCAGCCGGACCACGAACCGGGCACCGCTGGTGCCGCGGACCAGGTCCAACCGTCCGCCGGAAGCGGCGACCCGCTGCCGCGCCAGGCACAGGCCGAGTCCCTGACCGCCGGACTCCTCGCCGCGGCCCTCCCAGGAGAAGCCGCGCTCGGCGATGCTCGCCGGCACCCCCGGGCCGTCGTCGCTGACGACGATCTTCGCGATGCCGTCGGTCTCCTCGGCCTCGATGGTGGTGGTGGCGCCCGGAGCGTGCTTGCGGGAGTTGTCCAGCAGCACGTTGAACGCCTCCGCCAGTCCGTCCGCGTCGCCGTGGATGCGCAGCCCGGTGGGTGCGTAGACGACGTCGCGCCCGAGCGCCTGCTGCGCGCAGACCAGCGGCTCGAGGACCGTGTCCAGGTCGAGGACGGCCAGCGTCGGACCGACGGGTTCGTCGACCGGCGCCGGTTCGGAGTGCATCGGGACGGACTGTGCCGCGGCACCGCGCCGCGGACGGCCCAGTGCCGGAGGCAGGTGGGCCGGGGCGGTGCCGCCGGCCGCGGTGGTGGCGGCGATCGCGGCGCGATCGTCACCGAGGATCCGGACCAGCCGTGCGGCCTCCCGGTCCAGCATGCCTTCGAGCCGGGCCCGGTCCTCGCGGCGCAGGTCGCCCTGGTCGTGGATCAGCCGTGAGGCGCAGGCGATGCCGGCCACCGTGTTGGTGATCTCGTGCATCCGCGAGCGCTGGTCGACCTGTTGGGCCTCCATCAGCGCCACCTTGGTGCCCAACGACTCCAGCCACTCCTCGTGGTGCTGGATCTCGTTGCGGAGCCCGGCCAGCGTCGCGCAGAGCAGCAGCGTGGCGCCGAGGATCGACGCGGTGACGATCAGCACGCCCTCGACGTACGGTTCGCCGTTGGGTACGACGTCGACCCTGCTGATGGTCAGCAGCACCATGGCCGCGATCACCCGGCGGGTGAGCCACGCAGGCAGCGGGCCCGTGGTCCTGGCCGCCTGGTACGCGGCGAAGCCCCACAGCGCCACCACCAGGAAGCTGACCCCTGCCACGGGCGGCAGGTGCTCCAGGATCGACGGACCGCCCACGTCCAGGCGCAGGTGAGCCGTGCCGATGAGCAGACCGAGCACCAGGCCGGCCGCCAGAGGATCGACGCGACAGATCCGGTTGCGGACCACGAGCGCGGTGAGGGCGACCCCGAGCGCCACCGTCAGGTCGACGATCAGCGCCCACCCGGGCGCTGGTAGTGACCGGCGTTGTTGAGCCGGATCATCGCCAGGGCGACCGACTGCACGCTGTACAGCGTCAGGAAGAGCGTCAGCCAGGCCAACGCGGTCTTCCGGCAGATCCGGTACTGGAAGTAGGTGACCGCTGCTGCGAGCGTGCAGAGCGGCGCGACGGAGAACTGGGCGACCGTGGTCGCCTCGGTCCAGGTCCCGTTTGCCGTGTCGAGCATCCGGAACGCGAGTTGTGGTGTGGCGGTCGCCACGAGCACCAGGATGGTGGCCGGTCGTCCCCACACGGTCGGCGGATATGGGTTGTGCATAGGAAGTCCTCCCTGGACGTCCCCAGTCCAGGTAGTGAAACCTCAAACGTGTCCCCGATTGGGTGGATTCTCCTTGGAGCAGATTCCCCCGAGTTCACTCGTTCTGCCACGGGTCCATGAGGAGCCGCGACCAGACGTCCCCATACGCCGTGTCCCCTGGTCGTGTTGCCACAACCGCATGCCGGCAAGTCCCTGCTTCCCGACAGGCGCCCCGAGTTGCCTGGCTGAAAACCTAGGGGCGGTCGTGCCCCGCGTCCCACCAGGACTGGGAGCCTATACCACATTTCGGGGACGCGTCAGCACCTTCATCCGATCGGTCGCCCACCGGGACAGCGTCCCGGTTCGGGAGACGTTCGGACCGGGGAAGGCGACCGGCCCCGTCGCCGGCATCCGCGGACAATTGGGGGATCACGGGTGGGGCCGAACGGTGGTCGGTCGTCAACCCAGGGCGTATGACGGCCGATCCTCGACCCGGAACCCGGCGACGGGGTCGGTGCCTGGTCCAGCATGAACCGCTCCAGCAGCGGACCGCATCGCCAACCTGTGGGAGAACGAGCGTTCGGGAGGAAACGCCCGCCTCGGTGTGCGCGACCCGGTGCGCGACCTGGCGGGACCCGCAGGGTGGCGTGGAGCACGCTCGCCGCGATGGCCGGCTCCCTGGAGGTCCCGGCTAGTGTCGAGTGTTGTGAGCAAGCCGTTGACCGAGCTGATCGTGACCGCCTCGGAGAGGTTGTCGCCGGGCATGGTCCGGCTCCGCTTCCGCAGCGAGGACCTCTCCGCCTTCGTCGGCAGCGAGGACACCGACCGCTACGTGAAGCTGGTGTTCGGGGACCCGGCCGCGCTCGAGAAGGGGGAGCGGCCGCTGATGCGCACCTACACCGCGCTCGACCCCGACCCGGTCACAGGCACGCTGGCGATCGACTTCGTGGTGCACGGGGACACCGGCGTCGCCGGCCCCTGGGCCGCCGCGGCGGCGCCCGGCGACCGGATCACCGTGCGAGGTCCCGGCGGCGGCTACGCGCCGGATCGGGAGGCCGCCTGGCACCTCCTGGTCGGCGACGAGGCCGCGCTGCCCGCGATCCGCCAGGCCCTGACCACCCTGCCGAGCGACGCCGCCGGCCACGTGGTCGTCCAGGTGGACTCCGCCGCCCACCAGCAAGACCTCGGCGTGCCGGCGGAGATGTCGCTGACCTGGCTGCACCGCTCCGCCCCGGACCACCCGGACCTCGAGGCGGCCACCCGCGCCCTGCCCTGGCTGCCCGGCCGCGTGCACGCGTTCGTGCACGGGGAGGCCCAGGACGTGATGCACGGCATCCGGCCCTACCTGCTGAAGGAGCGGGAGGTGCCGCGCGCCGACGTCTCCATCTCCGGCTACTGGCGCCGTGGTCGCACCGAGGAGACCTTCCGGGCGTGGAAGGCCGAGCTCGCCGCCGCCGAGGCCGACGGCTGATCCCGCGCGAACCCGCGCGAACCCGCACGAACCCGCACGAACCCGGAGAGAACGAGATGAACCCCGAGAAGCTGTTCCGCCGCGTCGCTGTTGCCGAGGCGATCACCTGGGCACTGCTGCTGATCGGGATGTTCCTCAAGTACGGCACCGAGACCACCGAGCTGGGGGTGCGGGTCTTCGGGATAGTGCACGGTGCCGTCTTCGTCGCCTACGTGGTGGTGACGGCGCTGGTTGCGGTCGACCGCCGGTGGGGCGTCGGCCGCACCCTGGTCGCGCTGGTCGCCGCGATACCGCCCTTCGCCACTCTCCTGCTGGAGTGGTGGGCGGTGCGCCACCGGTGGCTGGCGCCGACCTGGCGGCTGCGCGCCGAGGCGCCGTCGGGACCGCTCGACTGGATCGCCGCCTGGGTGCTGCGCAAGCCGGCGCGGGGCGCCGCCGTGGGCGTCTGCGCCGTCGCGGTGCTGACCGGTGCCGCGCTTCTGGTGGGTCCGCCGACCTCCTGAGCCGCCCAGCTCCCTCTAGGGTGGGGCCGTGGTGGCGCGAGGAAGGCTCAGCGAGCGCGCCGCGGAGTTCTTCGCGGTCGACGACCAGTGGGTCCGCCCCGGTGGGATCGGGCCGCAGGACCTCGTCGTCGGCGCGGCGACCTTCGCCTTCGGGGTGGTCTCGGTCGAGCTGTTGCGCTCGGTCGGCACCTTCGAAGGCGTCCGCGGCACCTGGTGGGTGCACTGGCTGGTGATCGCCACCGCCAGCGCGCTGCTGGTGGTGCGTCGTCGCTGGCCGCTGACCGTGCTCGCGCTCGCCGGGGCCCACATGTTCCTCACCGGTGTGCTGATCCCCACCCTGATGGGGCAGGTGCCGCTGCAGATGGCCTACTTCTTCGCCATCTTCTCCGGTGTGGCCTGGGCCCGGAGCCGGCGCCAGATGCTCGCCGTGGTGGGCGTGGTGATGGCCTTCATGGCGCTCTGGCTGGCCTGGCAGTTCTCGCTGGGACGCTCCCTGGAGACCCTGGCCGACGAGCTGGGCCTCGTCGACGACCGGCCCGGCCTGCTCGGGCCCGCCACCGCCGCGGTGCTGCTGACCGCGCTGATCAACGTCCTCTACTTCGGCGGGGCGGTGCTCGGCGGCCAGGTCGCGTGGCGCAGCGCCCGGCAGACCACCCGGCTCGCCGCGCAGGCCGCCACGATCGCCCGCCAGACCGCAGCACTGCAGGAGCGCGCCGTGCTGGAGGAGCGGCTGCGGATCGCACGCGAGCTTCACGACGTGGTCGCCCACCACGTGTCGGTGATCGGTGTGCAGGCGGCCGCCGGTCGGCGGATGCTCGGCCGGGACGAGCAGTCGGTCGCCACCGCGTTGGCACAGGTGGAGGAATCGTCCCGTGACGCCGTCGACGAGATGCGTCGGCTGGTCGGCACCCTGCGCGCACCGGCCGGTGACGCCCCGTCGGCCGGGGCCCCGCGGGCACCCGAGCCGTCCTGGTCCGAGATCGGTGCGCTGGCCGAGCCGAGCCTCGGTGACCGGCTCCGCGTCGGCTACGACCTCGTCGAGAGCCCGCCCGGGGCCGCCGGCACTCTGCCCGCTGCGCTCGGCACCTCCCTCTACCGGATCGTCCAGGAGGCCGTCACCAACGTACGACGCCACTCCACCGCCACCCGTGCGCAGATCGTGCTGCGGGTGGACCGGGTGGCCACCCCGCCCTACGCGGAGGTGGAGGTGACCGACGACGGCCGTCCCCGCAACGGCACTTCCGGCAGCGGGCTCGGCCTGCTCGGCGTACGGGAGCGAGCGGCCGCGCGGCGGGCGGTCGTCGACATCGGGCCGCGCAGCGTCGGCGGCTTCCGGGTGCGGGTGCGGTTCCCGCTGGCGGACGGGTCACCGGCCGCCGCACCGGCTCCCGCACCCGCCGAGGCGGGAGCCGAATGACCGGTCCGATCCGGGTGCTCGTCGTCGACGACCAGCACCTGGTGCGCTCCGGCTTCCGGCTCATCCTCTCGGTGGAGGACGACCTGGAGGTGGTCGGTGAGGCCGAGGACGGCGCCGCCGCGCTCGTCCAGGCCCGGGCGTTGCGTCCCGACGTGGTGCTGATGGACGTCCAGATGCCGGGCATCGACGGCATCGAGGCCACCCGGTCGCTCGTCGCCGAAGACCTCGGCCCCGTCATCATGCTGACCACCTTCGACCGGGACGACTACCTCTTCGAGGCGCTCGGCGCGGGAGCCACCGGCTTCCTGCTGAAGAACGCGGATCCCGATGCGCTGGTCGACGCGGTGCGCGCGGCGGCCTCCGGCCACGCACTGCTCGCCCCCGAGGTGACGCTGCGGGTGATCGAGCGGATGACCGGCAGCGTCCGGGTCGACCCGCCCGGCCGACCTGCGCCACCGGGCTGGGAGCGGCTCACCGAGCGGGAGCGCGAGGTGCTGCTGCTGGTGGCCGAGGGACTCAGCAACGGCGAGATCGCCGAACACCTGGTGCTGGGCGAGGCCACGGTGAAGACCCACGTCTCCAACTGCCTCGCCAAGCTGCACCTGCGCGACCGGGTGCGCGCCGTGGTCTGGGTGCACCAGCACGGCCTCCTCCCCGCGGGGGAGGAGCGGACCGGTCAGGATCCACCGACGGACTGATCCGTGGCGGCCCGGCCGCGCGTAGCGTCCCGGACATGCTCGAGATCAACGGACTGACCCGCCGCTTCGGCGAGCTGGTCGCCGTCGACGATGTCTCCTTCACCGTTCCGGCCGGTGGCCTGACCGGGTTCGTCGGAGGCAACGGCGCCGGCAAGACCACCACGATGCGGATGGTGATGGGGGTGCTGGCGATGCACGCCGGGGCGGTGCGCTGGCAGGGACGGCCGGTGACCGCGGTCGACCGTCGCGGCTTCGGCTACATGCCCGAGGAGCGCGGCCTCTACCCGAAGCAGCCGATCGCCGACCAGCTGGTCTACCTGGCCCGTCTGCGCGGGATGGATGCGGCTGCCGCCCGGTCCCGGATCGTCGACCTCCTCGACCGGTTCGGCCTGGGGGACCGGGTCAAGGAGCCGCTGGAGAAGCTGTCGCTGGGCAACCAGCAGCGGGTGCAGATCGTGGCCGCGCTGGTGCCCCAGCCCGACCTGCTGATCCTCGACGAACCGTTCTCGGGCCTCGACCCGACCGCCATCGACGCGATGACCGACCTGCTCCGCGAGCAGGCCGGCTCCGGGGTCCCGGTCGTCTTCTCCTCCCACCAGCTCGACCTGGTCGACCGGCTGTGCGACCGGCTGGTGGTGATGGCGCGGGGACGCGTCGTCGCCGAGGGGACCGCCGACGAGCTCCGCGCCGGTGCGCCGGTGCGCTACCGGATCCGGCTCGGCGGCGACGCCGGCTGGGTCCGGGAGCTGCCGGGCCTGCAGGTCGACGACGTCGCCGGCGCCGATGCGCTGGTCGACGTGACCACCGAAGGCGCCGAGCAGGAGCTCCTCAGCCGCGCCGTCGCCCGCGGCCCGGTCCATGACTTCAGCCGGGTGGTGCCCCGGCTCAGTGAGATCTACCGCGAGGTGACCGCATGAGTACGACGGAGCAGGACCGCGCCGAGCAGTACCCGACCGGCCACGACCGGGTCGGACGGGACCGGGCGGGCGCGCGTGGCCCGGCGGTGTGGGCGGTGGTCGCCGCGCGGGAGGTGTCGGTGAAGCTGCGCGACCGCACCTTCGTCCTCGGCTCCCTGTCCACCCTGGTGGTGATCCTGGGACTGGTCGGCCTCCAGGTCTGGCTGGACGGTCGCACCGACTCCTACCAGGTGGCCTCCAGCAGCGCGGGCGCCGAGGTGCTGGTGGAGGCGGCCGAGCAGCAGGCCGGCGAGATCGACGAGAACGTCGAGGTCACCGCGGTCGCCGAGTCCGACGACGACACCGCCCGGACAGCGGTGCGCGACGAGGAAGTCGACGCCTGGCTCACCGAGGATCCGGACGGCTCCGGCGGGTGGATACTGGTCACCCGGGACGGTGCCGACAGCTCCCTGCAGACCGTCGTCGAGTCGGTGGTCCGCAGCGAGATGCTGGCCGCCAACGCGGCGAGCGCGGGCACCAGCGTCGAGGAGCTCACCGACGGCACTTCGGTGACGGTCGAGCAGCTCGAGGGCGACGCGGCGCTCTCCACGCTCCAGGACATCCTCGGCTTCGGACTCGCCTTCCTCTTCTACCTGGCCTCGATCATCTTCGGGATGACCCTGGCCCAGAGCGTCACCGAGGAGAAGCAGTCCCGGATCGTGGAGATGATCGCGGCGGCGGTGCCGCTGCGCGACCTGCTGGCCGGCAAGGTGCTCGGCAACACGGTCCTCGCGGTCGGGCAGATGGCGGTGTACGTCGCCGTCGGCATGGTCGGACTCAGCCTCACCGACTACGGCGCCTTCATCCCCGGTCTGACCGGGGACGTGCTGTGGTTCCTCGCCTTCTTCCTGGTCGGCTTCCTCGCCCTCTCCTGCCTGTGGGCCGTGGCCGGGGCCCTGGCCAGCCGGAACGAGGACCTGCAGTCCACCGCGACGCCGGTGACCATGCTGGTGCTGGCGATCTTCCTGGGCTCGGCGTTCCTCGACGGCACCGCGGAGGTGATCGGCTCCTACATCCCGCCGCTCTCGGCCGTGGCGATGCCGGTGCGGCTGGTCAACGGGGACGCGCAGTGGTGGGAGGCGCTGATCTCGCTCGGTCTGCTGGCCGCCCTGGCCGCGGTGCTGATCCTGCTCGCCGAGCGGGTCTACCGCCGGGCGCTGATGCAGACCGGCGGCAAGCTCACCATCCGGCAGGCGTGGCGGCTGGAGGAGTGAGCGTGGGCTCTGTCGGCGACCCGGAGTAGCCTGGGCACACCACCCCCGGTCCGATCACGACCGGGGGTCGTGGTGCTGTCCAGCCCTGCCCCAGGAGTTTCCCGATGAGCCTCGCCGGCCTCGCCGACGCCGTCCTCGCCGACCCGCTGCTCGCCACCCCGATGGCCGACGCCGTCGAGGGTCGGCTCACCTCTCACGAGCTGACCGGGCCCGAGCCGCTGCGGCCGTTCCTGGTCGCCGGCCTGGCCCGCGCTGGGCGCCCGGTGCTCGCGGTCACCGCCACCACCCGGGAGGCCGAGCAACTGGTCGCCGAGCTCGGTGATCTGCTCGACCCGACCGGCATCGCCTACTACCCGAGCTGGGAGACGCTCCCGCACGAGCGGCTCAGCCCGCGCAGCGACACGGTCGGCCGTCGTCTGGCCGTGCTGCGCCGCCTGTGCCACCCCGGCGACGACGCCACGACGGGACCGGTCCAGGTGGTGGTGGCGCCGGTGCGTTCGATCCTCCAGCCGCAGGTCAAGGGTCTGGGCGACCTGGCGCCGGTCGAGCTGCGGGTCGGCGCGACCGCCGTCCTCGAGGAGATCGTCACCGGGCTGGTCGACGCCGCCTACACCCGCGTCGACCTGGTCGAGAAGCGCGGCGAGTTCGCGGTGCGCGGCGGCATCGTCGACGTCTTCCCACCGACCGAGGAGCACCCGGTCCGGGTGGAGTTCTTCGGCGACGAGGTCGACGAGATCCGCTCCTTCGCCGTCGCCGACCAGCGCACCATCGAGACGCTGGACCGGCTCTGGGCGCCGCCCTGCCGCGAGCTGCTGCTGACCGAGCAGGTGCGCGGCCGGGCCGCCGAGCTGGGCCGCGAGCACCCCGAGCTGCTGGAGATCACCGACAAGCTCGCCGAGGGCATCGCGGTGGAGGGCATGGAGGCCCTGATCCCGGCGCTCGTCGACGAGCTCGAGCTGCTGGTCGACCTGATGCCGGACGGCTCCCAGGTGCTGGTGCTCGACCCGGAGCGCGCCCGCGCCCGCGCCCACGACCTGGTCGCCACCTCCGAGGAGTTCCTCGGGCCTCCTGGGCGGCGGCCGCCGGGGCGGGTCGGCGCCGGTCGACCTGCAGGCGGCGTCGTACCACGAGCTGGGGGACGTGCGCAGCCACGCGCTGGAGGGCGGTCTGTCCTGGTGGAGCTTCAGCCCGTTCGGGCTGGACCTGGACGGGGACGCCGCGGCCGCTGCCGAGCAGCAGGCCAGGGTGACCGCGGCGCCGGTGTATCGCGGCGAGGTGGAGCGGGCGCTCACCGACATCGCCGCCTGGCGTGCGGAGGGTCGGCCGGTGGTCGTGCTGCACCCCGGCCACGGACCCGCCCAGCGGATGGTCGAGGCGCTCGGGGAGCGCGACGTACCCGCCAGGTTCGCCGAGGAGATCGCACCCGGTGCCGCCCTCGACCCGACCGTGGTGACGGTCTCCTGCGGAGGGCTCGCCCACGGTCTGGTGCTGGAGCCGGGGGAGGGCACCGTGGGACTGGCGGTGCTGACCGGCGAGGACATCGTCGGGCAGAAGGCCTCCACCCGCGACAAGGGCGCGATGCCGACCCGCCGCAAGCGGCAGATCGACCCGCTGGAGCTGAAGACCGGCGACTACGTGGTCCACGAGCAGCACGGCGTGGGCCGGTTCGTGGAGATGAGGCAGCGCGTCGTGCACGGCGCCACCCGCGACTACCTGGTGCTCGAGTACGGCGCCTCCAAGCGCGGCGCCCCGCCGGACCGGCTCTACGTGCCGGCCGACGCGCTGGACCAGGTGACGCGCTACGTCGGCGGCGAGCAGCCCAGCCTGGACCGGTTGGGGGGCGCGGACTGGACCAAGCGGAAGAACCGGGCACGCAAGGCGGTCCGCGAGATCGCCGCCGAGCTGATCAAGCTCTACGCCGCCCGGCAGGCCACCAAGGGCCACGCTTTCGGGCCGGACACGCCCTGGCAGCGCGAGCTCGAGGACGCGTTCCCGTTCCACGAGACACCGGACCAGCTGAGCACCGTCGACGAGGTCAAGGCCGACATGCAGCGGGTGGTGCCGATGGACCGGCTGATCTGCGGCGACGTCGGCTACGGCAAGACCGAGATCGCCGTGCGGGCGGCGTTCAAGGCGATCCAGGACGGCAAGCAGGTGGCGGTGCTGGTGCCGACCACGCTGCTGGTCACCCAGCACCTGGCCACCTTCGCGGAGCGGATGAGCGGATTCCCGGTGGTGCTCAAGGCACTCTCGCGGTTCCAGTCCGACGCCGAGGCCCGTGAGGTGATGGAGGGGATGGCCGACGGGTCGATCGACCTCGTGGTGGGCACCCATCGCCTGCTGAACCCCGACGTCCGGTTCAAGGACCTCGGCCTGATCATCGTCGACGAGGAGCAGCGCTTCGGCGTGGAGCACAAGGAGCAGATGAAGCGTCTGCGGACCTCGGTGGACGTGCTGTCGATGTCGGCGACCCCGATCCCGCGGACCCTGGAGATGGCCATCACCGGGATCCGGGAGATGTCCACGATCACCACCCCGCCCGAGGAACGGCACCCGGTGCTGACCTACGTCGGCGGCTACGAGGACCGCCAGGTGGTGGCCGCGGTCCGCCGCGAGCTGCTCCGCGACGGCCAGGTCTTCTACATCCACAACCGGGTGCAGTCGATCGAGAAGGCGGCGGCCAAGCTGCGCGAGCTGGTGCCGGAGGCGCGGGTGGCCACCGCTCACGGCCAGATGGGGGAGAAGCAGCTCGAGCAGGTGATGCTCGACTTCTGGGAGAAGCGCTTCGACGTGCTGGTCTGCACCACCCTGGTCGAGTCCGGCCTGGACGTGTCCAACGCCAACACCATGATCATCGAGCGCTCCGACACCCTCGGCCTCTCCCAGCTGCACCAGCTGCGCGGTCGGGTCGGCCGGTCCCGCGAACGGGCCTACGCCTACTTCCTCTACCCGACCGAGAAGCCGCTGACCGAGACCGCCCACGAGCGGCTGGCCACCCTGGCCCAGCACTCCGACCTCGGCGGCGGCATGGCGATCGCGATGAAGGACCTGGAGATCCGCGGCGCCGGCAACCTGCTCGGCGGCGAGCAGTCCGGGCACATCGCCGACGTCGGGTTCGACCTCTACGTCCGGCTGGTCGGCGAGGCGGTGCGCGACTTCCGCGACGACACGGTCGAGCACCTGGAGGAGGTGCGGATCGAGCTGCCGGTCGAGGCGCACCTGCCGCACGACTACATCCCCAGCGAGCGGCTGCGGCTGGAGATGTACAAGCGCCTCGCCGAGGTGCGCAGCGACGAGGACGTCGACGCCATCACCGAGGAGCTCACTGACCGGTACGGCGAGCCGCCCGAGCCGGTGGTCGCGCTGCAGCTGGTGGCGCGGTTCCGGGCCCGGGCGCGGCAGGCCGGCGTCAAGGAGATCACCACGGTCGGCAAGAACATCCGCTTCGCCTCGGTGGTGCTGCCCGAGTCCCGCAAGGTGCGGCTCAACCGGCTCTACCCCAAGTCGATCGTCAAGGAGCAGGTCGAGGCGATCCTGGTCCCCCGTCCCGGCATCCCGGGCAGGACCGGGACCCCGATCGAGGGCATCGCGGTGCTGGAGTGGGCGCGCGGGGTGATCGACGCGATCATCGACCCCAAGGACTGAGCCTGGAGTCACCGATTCTCGGCTACTGCGCGCCCCC
Source organism: Nocardioides sambongensis (assembly GCF_006494815.1). Lineage (NCBI taxonomy): Bacteria > Bacillati > Actinomycetota > Actinomycetes > Propionibacteriales > Nocardioidaceae > Nocardioides > Nocardioides sambongensis. The sequence continues at coordinate 2,438,317 of NZ_CP041091.1, read as the reverse complement.
ATCCGGGCGCCCTGGCCGCGTCACCGACGCTCGACGGGCATCCAGCCCGCCTTCGCGCCGGATTCCTTGCCAGCGCACCCGTCTGGGGACGCTCGCTACGCCGACCATCGGTGACTCCAGGCTGAGCCTGGCCTGCTTGAATGGGCCGGGGCCGGGTGACCTGGGTCACCTCGGCCGTGGTGTGCTTGCACCAGCATCCGTCGTTGATCGCCGTCGAGGAGAGAACGTGCCCCACGCCCGCCGACTCGTGTCCGCCACCGCCGCCCTGGTCGCCGCGGCGTCCCTCACCGGCTGCGGCCTCGGCGACTCCGCGCCCCGTCCCGGCCTCGCCGCCGAGGTGGAGGGCACCACGCTCTCGCTGGTCGACCTGGAGGCGCTGCTCGACGCTGCCTGCATCAACGCCTCGGCCACCGAGGACGCCGGCGCGAGCAGCCGTGACACCACCCAGCTGAGCCTGCTGCAACAGTGGATCGGCTCCTCGGTGCTGCTGTCCTACGCCGACGACGAGGGGCTGGAGACGGTGGCCCCCGCGCTGGACGAGAGCCAGATCGCCGGGTGGGAGGAGATGGACGAGCACCAGCAGGAGGTGCTCGCCGACTACCTGGCCCGCCAGCAGCGTGCGGAGCGGGCGCTCCAGGCGGCCGGGGACGACGTACCGGATCCGGCGGGGTTCGACGTGGAGATCAACCCGACGTTCGAGCTCACCATCAGCGAGGGCAGCTTCGCGCTCGCCGACGAACAGCTCTCGGTCGCGGTCAGCGACGAGGCCGTCGCCGCCGGCGAGCAGACCCAGCTCACCGACGAGCAGCTGGCGGCGCTGCCCGACAGCCAGCTGTGCGGCACCCGACCCGACCCGAGCACCGCAGCCGGGTTGGGTGGCTAGTGCGGTGGACGATCCGGAGCCGGGGGAGCCGCTCGAGGCGTTGACCGAGTTCGTGGCGGTGATGCGGCGGCTGCGCACGGAGTGCCCCTGGAAGGCCGAGCAGACCCACCGCTCATTGCAGCGGTTCCTGGTGGAGGAGACGGCGGAGACGCTGGAGGCCATCGACGGCGGTGCGGCCTCCGGTGACTGGTCGCACCTGCGTGAGGAGCTGGGCGACCTGCTGCTCCAGGTGGTGTTCCACGCGGTGATCGCCGAGCAGGCCGGCGAGTTCGATCTCGAGGACGTCGCCGCGGGGATCACCGCCAAGATGGTCCGCCGCAACCCGCACGTCTTCGCGCCCGCGGCCGACGGCAGCCACGCGGACCTCGACCCGGACGCGGTCAACGACCTCTGGCAGCAGGCCAAGGCGCAGGAGAAGGAGCAGGAGAGGGGAGCGCGGTCGGCTCCGCGGGACCTCCCGCCCGGCCTGCCCGCGCTGCTGCTCGCGGACAAGACGCTGGACCGCCGTGAGCGCGGCGGCGAGCCGATCGAGGTGGACACCGGCTCCGACGACGTCGGGGAGCAGCTGCTGGCGCTGGTGGCCCGAGCCCGTGCGCAGGGGGTCGATCCCGAGCAGGCACTGCGCGACGCCGTACGTCGCCGCGGGTGAGTGACGTGGGTCCGCGGCCCGCGAGTGGCTGTCCGACGGCGGCGCCTCCCCGCTAGCGTGGCAGTGGCCGCATCCTCGTCCGCACCTGCTCGACACCAGGAGGAAGCACGATGTCCGACCCCGTCGTCCCGCCCGCCGGCCCGCCGCCAGGCGGCCACTCCTCCGGCTATCCCGCCGGGGGAGCCGTCCCCGCACCGGCCGGTCCGGCCCCCGAGGAGCCGTCGCTGCACTCCGAGCGCAAGGTGACGCTCGTCGTCGGCCGCGTGCTCGGCTACGCGGTCTACGCCTACGTGATCGTGGCGGTGATCATCCTGGGCCTGGGATTCGTGCTGCTGCTCCTCGGCGCCAACCCGAGCGCCGGGTTCGTGGAGTGGGTCTACCGGGCGCTGGACCGCGCGATGCAGCCGTTCGCCGACATCTTCGCGCCGATGGACCTCGGCCTGGCCGGCGGCAACGAGGTGGACTCCGTCCTGGACACCTCGGTGCTGTTCGCGATGCTGGTCTACGCGATCGTCGGCTTCGCCGCCCGCGCGCTGCTGGACTGGCTGGCGGTCCGCATCCAGCGGCTGGACCACGAGTACGCGACCTACCAGTACGAAGCACAGGCCCGGGACCGGTACCAGGCCCAGTACGGGGCGCAGCAGGCTCCCTACGCACCGCGGTACGACGTGACCGGTGGGTCGGGCGCAGGTGGTGGCGCAGTGCCGCCGACGGCACCGCCCGGTCCGCCCGCCTGACGCTGGCCCGAACGGTCCCGGACAACGGGCGACGGGGCCGGTCTCTCCCTCCCGGAGACACCGACCCCGCCGGTCCGTGGTGATGCGGGTCGAGGCCCGATCAGCGGGCGGTGAACGCCTTCTTCGCCGAGCTGCCCTTCACGTTCGCGCTGCCCTTGTAGGTCGCGATCGCGGTGTACTTGCCCTTCTGCTTGATCTTGAAGCTGGCCCGCGCGGTCTGCTTCTTCAGCGCCACCATGCGCTTGCCGACCGTCTTCTTGCCCTTCTTGATGAGGATCTGGACCTTGCCGGTCGCCGGAGCGCCGTTGCTCGAGAACTTCGCGGTGACCGCGGCGTTCTTCGACTTCGCGGTGTACTTCACGCCGACGGCTGCCTTCGAGGTGGCCTTGACGATCTTGGTGGAGCCGATGGCGAAGTCCCCGTCGGGGGTGCAGGAGACCGAGAACGGCGTGGCGGCGCCGGCGGCGTCGTAGAAGTTCATCGCCAGCTCGTGGGGGCCGGCCGCGACTTCGACGGTGCTGCCGACCGTGCCCGGCACCTTGGCGGTGCCCTTGCCGGCCAGCGGCACGTCCCCGCTGGTGGGGATCTCTTCCCGCTTGATGTTCAGGCTCGAGGGGCTGGCCTTGCTGCCGGCGGTGTTGGCGCCGGTCGCCTTGCCGCCGACCTCGGTGGTCCCCAGCACGCCCCGCATCAGGTCGGCCAGGCCGGACGGGATGGTGAAGGTCGCGTTCATCGGCGTGTTGCCACCGGCGATCGTGGTGGCGCCGATGCTGATCTCGGCGGCGAAGGTCTGGTCGCCGATCGGCGTGCCGCAGATGAAGCTGCCGGCGTCGGCGGAGGCCGGAGCGGCCAGGCCGACGACCGCTGCGGTGCCGGCGGTCAGGCCGAGGATGCTGCTGGCGGCGATGGTGCGGACACTGCGCTTGCGCAGGCTCATGAAGGATCCCTCCCGTTGGTGGTTCGATGAGACGTCCGTCCACCCTCCCGTGACGTCCGTCACCCGCACCCCACCACAAAACTGAGACAAGTTCTAGTTCTGTCTTGGGTGTCGATCCTGTGGTTCCTGCGTGGGGCCGCTCCGTTCAGGCCCACCCGCGCGAGCGACGTGCGGGGTCGGCGGGTTCGCGCCACCCGCGAAACGGCGAGGGCCCGACGACATCGAGTGTCGTCGGGCCCGTGCAGCATCTGCGGCGGAAGGTGCCTCAGTTGTGCAGCCAGATCGCCGTCTTGCCGTCGACCGTGAGCGGCCCCTTGGTGAACTGCTTGGTCATGTTGTCGAACGTGACCATCACCGCGGAGTAGCGGTTGAACGGGCTGCACGCCTTGTACTCGCGCATCACGTACACCCACCCGCCGGAGCGCGTGGTGGAGACCACCTTTCCCTTCGAGCCGATGATCGTGGCGACCTTCTTGGGGGACTGGCCGTTCTTGACCTTCTTGAACTCCGCCTTCGTGATGCAGGCAGGGTTCTTGCCGGCAGCGTGCGCAGCGTCGGTGACTGCGATCGGTGCCGAGACGGCGGCCACCGTCAGGGCGGCGGCGATGAGCTTCTTCACGGACTTCCTCCAGGGAGACTCGCCCGGCGCGGGTTCGGCCGGGCATGCAGGATCGACGTCATCACCGAGGCCCAGCCCGCATGATCGCCCGGTGCCTCACGAGCGGCTCGTGGAACGGGGCGTGCACATGGCTGTCGGGGAGCTTTGCGCCGAAGCGGCTTTCCACCCTCGTGCTGACGTCCTCAGAAGTGTCACACGAGGGTCCGACGGTGTCCTCGGTTCGGCCGACATCGGATGCAGGTCACAGGGTCGGCCGGCCGCGCACCCTGTGGACAACGTCTGTCACCGGCGCGGATCACCCTTTACGGTGGTCCGGCCACTGCCGATCTCATCTCGGGGAGTTGTCATGGCGGTACTGGCCGACGCCCAAGCGCCGGACGAGGTGGTCCTCCACCTCGACGCCATGCTGCGTGCCGCCGTGCGCAGCGAGGGGCTCGACCCGCAGCACGAGGTCGCTGCCGTACGACGCCTGGCCGGCGCCCTGGTCCGCGAGCACGACGAGCGGAGCCTGACCGGCATGGTCGCCCCGATCGGTGACCCCGACGCTCTCGTCGCCGAGCTGGTCGCCAGGGTCGCCGGATTCGGACCGCTGCAGCCGCTGCTCGACGACCCGAGCGTCGAGGAGATATGGATCAACAGCAGCGACCGGGTCTTCTGCGCACGCAACGGGCGACACGAGCTGACCAACATCGTGCTCACCGACGCCGAGGTCGCCGAGCTCGTCGAGCGGATGCTGAAGACGACCGGACGCCGGATCGACCTCGCCCAGCCCTTCGTCGACGCCATGCTGCCGGCGGGTCACCGGCTGCACGTCGTACTGGAGGGGATCAGCAGAGGGTTCTCGGCCGTCAACATCCGCAAGTTCGTGGTCCGTGCTGCCCGACTGGGCGAGCTGGTCGACCTGGGCAGCATGCCGCCGGAGGCGGCGGCGTTCCTGGAGGCCTCGGTGCGCGCGGGCCTGAACATCCTCGTCGCGGGAGGCACGCAGAGCGGGAAGACCACGCTGCTGAACTGCCTGGCTGCGGCGATACCCGGTTCGGAGCGGGTGATCTCGGCCGAGGAGGTCTTCGAGATCCGGTTCCCCCATCCGGACTGGGTGGCGATGCAGACGCGGCAGGAGGGGCTCGAGGGGACCGGTGAGATCCGGTTGCGGGACCTGGTCAAGGAGTCGCTCCGGATGCGCCCCTCCCGGATCATCGTCGGCGAGGTCCGCGCCGAGGAGTGCCTGGATCTGCTGCTGGCGCTGAACTCCGGGCTTCCGGGCATGTGCACCATCCACGCCAACAGCGCGCGTGAGGCGCTGACCAAGGTGTGCACGCTGCCGCTTCTGGCGGGGGAGAACATCTCCGCGCGGTTCGTCGTGCCGACCGTCGCCGCCTCGATCGACCTGGTCGTGCACCTGGGGATCGACGCGCGCGGCGCGCGCCGGGTCAACGAGATCGTCGCCGTCCCGGGACGGATCGAGAACGACCTGATCGAGACCGAGCCGGTCTTCGAGAGCGTCGACGGACGGCTGCGGCGGGGGATCGGTGTGCCGCCCCGGCTGGAGAACTTCCAGCGGGTCGGCATCGACCCGCTCCGACTCCTCAACGCCGGCGGCTGAGGAGGCACGGGTGGGAGCGCTGGTCGGACTCGGGGCGGGCTTGGGTGCCCTGCTCGTGTGGGCTGCGTTCGCCTGGCCCCGGCAGCCCCGGACCCCGCGTCCGGGCCGGTTCGCCGCCCTGCTCGCCGAGGCGGGGATGCAGGACGTGCGCGAGTCCTCGCTGTGGGCGTTGTGCATGGCCAGCGGAGCCGGTGGCGCGTTCGTGGTGCTGCTGCTCACGGCCACCCCGCCGCTCGCGGTGGTGCTCGGGCCCTGCTGGCCACACTGCCGGTGGCGATCGTCTCGGGGCGGGCGCGGAGACGACGTGCCGAGCTGGGCCAGGTCTGGCCGGACGCGGTCGACGACCTCGCCTCGGCGGTCCGGGCCGGCATGTCGTTGCCCGACGCCGTCGCCGCGCTCGGCGTGCGCGGCCCGGAGTCGCTGCGGGGAGCCTTCGAGGCGTTCGCCCTGGACTACCAGGTCACCGGTCGCTTCGGGGAGTGTCTGGACCGGCTCAAGGATCGCCTCGCCGACCCGATCGGCGATCGGGTGGTCGAGGGTCTCCGGATCGCGCGGGAGGTGGGCGGCGGTGAGCTGGGACGGCTCCTGCGCAACCTGTCCGGCTACCTGCGGGACGACCTGCGGACCCGTTCCGAACTGGAGGCGCGGCAGTCCTGGGCGGTGAACAGCGCTCGCCTCGCCGTCGCAGCACCGTGGGTCGTCGTGTTGCTGATGGCCTCCGAACCGGACGTGGTGGAGCGCTACCGCACCCCCGCCGGCGCCCTGGTCCTGGCGTTCGGCGCGGCCGCCTGCGTGGTCGCCTACCGGGTGATGATCCGGGTCGGGCGCCTGCCCGCCGAGCGACGGATCCTCTCGTGAGCCCGGCACTCGCCGGCGGCCTGCTCGGCGCACTGGCCGCCACCGGCATCGCCCTGGTCGTGGGACGTGCTCTCGCGCTGCGTCGCCCGGACCTCGAGGGCCGCGTTCTTCCCTACCTGCGCGATGTCGTGCCCGGCCCCGGCGACCCACGGCGCCCGGCGCAGGTGCCCCGCTCCGCGGTGGCCGCCGTCTACGGCCCCGCGTTGCGCTGGACCGCGGACGCCGTCGAGCGGGTCCTCGGGGGCGCCCCGTCGATCCGCAGGAGGCTGCAGCGCGCCGGCCTCGAGACGAGCGTGCCCGACTTCCGCGTGGAGCAGGTCGTGTGGGGACTGATCGGATTCGCGTCCGCGGCCGGCCTGTTGCTGCTCCGCTCGTGGAGCCAGCCGGTCGACCCGCTCGCCGCGATCCTGCTGGCGGCCGGCTCGTTCGTCCTGGGGGTGATGCTCCGGGAGAACCGGCTGAGCGCCCAGGTGCGCCGGCGGGAGCGGGCGATCGTCGCGGAGTTCCCCACGATCGCCGAACTGCTGGCGCTCTCGGTGGCGGCCGGCGAGGGGCCGGTGGCAGCCCTGGACCGGGTGGTGCGTCGCAGCAGCGGCGAGCTCGGACGGGAGCTCGCCGGCGTGCTCGCCGGGATCCGCACCGGGGAGCCGGTCAGCGATGCCTTCGACCGCCTCGGTGCCACCACCGGCGTCCCGGTGGTCGCCCGGTTCGCCCACGGTGTCGCCGTCGCCGTGGAGCGCGGCACCCCGCTGGCCGACGTGCTGCACGCCCAGGCGGCCGACGTGCGGGAGGCCGGGCGTCGCGAGCTGATCGAGCACGCCTCCCGGAAGGAGATCGCGATGATGGTCCCGGTCGTCTTCCTGATCCTCCCGGTGACCATCCTCTTCGCCTTCTGGCCCGGCTTCGTCGGTCTCAGCCTGACCGCCGGCCCTGAACCTCTGCTGCGTCTCACTCTCGGGAAAGGAACCACCATGGAACCGTTGACCACGCTGCTGATGCTCGGCACGCGGCTGCACCTGGCCGTCCAGGAGCGGCTCGCGTCGAGGGACCAACGCGGGGACGTCCCCGGCTGGGTGCTGGTCACCGTCATGACGATCACCATCGGCTACGGCCTGTTCCGGATGGCGGGTCCGGAGCTCAACCAGATGCTGCGCTCCGCCCTCAACTCGGTGCAGTGACCGCCCGCCCGGGCACCAGAGGGCCGCGGCGCTCCCAGCGGGGGAGCGCGCTGGTCGACTTCACCCTGGCGATGGTGATCCTGGTGCCGGTCTTCCTCGGCCTGGTCCAGGTCGCGCTGGTGCTGCACGTGCGCTCCACCCTCGCCTCCGCCGCCTCGGAGGGCGCACGGCTCGCGGCCACAGCGGACCGCGGTCCCGCCGACGGGGTGGCCCGCACCCGCGAGCAGATCGCCGCCGCGGCCGGCGGCGGCTACGTCACCGCGGTCACGCCGCGGCGCACCACCCTCGACGGCGCCGCCGCGGTCGAGATCGTGGTGCACGCGGAGGTGCCGGCGCTGGGCCTGGGCGGCCCCGCGGTCTCCTTCGACGTGAGCGCCCGCGCCGTCGAGGAGCAGCCGTGAGCGTGCACCAGCGCCGGCACGGCCGCCGCGGCGATCGGGGCAGTGCGCTGGTCGAGATCACCTGGGTCGGCATCCTGCTGCTGATGCCGCTGCTGTGGATCGTGGTGTCGGTGTTCGAGGTGCAGAGCGGGGCGTTCGGCACCAGCGGCGCCGCACGAGCGGCCGCCCGCGCCTACGCCCTCGCGCCCAACGACCTGGTGGGTGAGCAGCGGGCGGTGGCGGCGGCGCGGCAGGTGCTGGCCGACCAGGGGGTCGAGTCGCGGCCGGTCGTGCGGGTGACGTGCACGCCGTACCCGAGCGACTGCCACAGCGGCACCTCGGTGATCACGGTGCGGGTCGCGACCGAGGTCGCGCTCCCGCTCTTCCCCGACTTCTTCGGTGGCGGCGCGCCGAGCTTCGCGCTCGACGCCTCCCACACGGTGCCGATCGGTCAGTTCCGGGAGATCACCGGTGCGGGCTGACCAAGGTGCGCGGCGTGGGCAGCGGGGGTCGACGATGCCCCTGCTGATCTTCTTCGCCGCGATCGTGCTGCTCCTGGTGGTGGTCGTGGTCGACGCCGGGACGGCGTACCTGCGCCGGCAGGAGCTGGACGCGCTCGCCGACGGTGCCGCGCTGCGGGGCGCCGACCTCGCCGCGCAGGGGGCCGACGCCTATCGGCACGGGATCGGTGGCGAGGACCTCGACCTGTCGGTCGCGGCGGCCCGCCGCGCGGTGCGGGACTACCTGACGGAGGTGGGCGCGTTGCGCGACCACCCCGGACTGTCGGTGCAGGTGCGGGTCGCCGACGACGAGGTCGTCGTCGATCTCAGCGCGCCGGTCGACCTGCCCCTGACGATGCCCGGAGCGCCGGTGCGGCCGGTGGTGCGGGCGAGTGCGGCGGCCGTCGTGCGACCGGAGAGCTGAACGGAGAGCTGAATGGGGGTCGGGGTCCCGAGCGGCCCGGGACCCCGACCGCCATCAACGCCGGCTGATGGTGACGACGTACGTCGACCTCCGCTTCGGCCCGGTCTGCCAGGTGACGGTCCGGGTGCCCGTGCTGCTCGGCCCGGACACCCAGATGCGGAAGTTCTTCGCCGTCCTGCCGCGGTTGGTGATCCGGACCGCGACCCGGTCGGCGAAGCCGCCCGGGACCACGACCGAGGAGACCCGTGGCGAGCGCCGCGGGTCGACCCGCAGCCGGTAGCCGGCCGCCCCGAGGTGCTCGGAGACCCGGGTGCCGGCCAGCGCCAGCGGGTAGGGGCGCCAGGCCGCGGAGCGTCCGGGGTCGAGGTTGCCCTCCTCGTCGGAGAAGATGCAGTAGCCGCCGCCGTTCTCGGAGATGCAGCCGTACCAGATCGTCCAGCCCGAGGCGAAGCGCGAGAAGCTGGCCGCCTGCTGCTTCACCAGCTCGACGTTGCCCGGGTAGCCGTCGCGGGCGGCGATCGGGCCCCACTCGCCGACGATCACCGGCATGTCGTTCTTGCGCGGGTAGGCGGTGATGGCGCGCTCGTAGGTCTCCACGAAGCCGCTGTCGGTGTCCCAGTCGTCACCGTCCTCGACCGCGGTCGAGTAGGCGTGCGGGGCGTACCCGATCCGGTCGGCGCCCGGTCGTGGGTCGTCGAACGCCGGCAGCTGCGTCGGCAGGCCCTCGCCGACCAGCACGGTGGGCTCCACCCACAGCCACGACGTCGAGTCGACGGTGCGGATGCCGGCGATCACCCGGCGGTACATCGCGGCCAGCTCGCCGCGCTCGAAGGCCAGCGCCTTCACCGCGACCTGGGTGAGCGACGGATCCGCGAGGTCCTCGGGCTCGATGGTCCCGGCCATCGGCTCGTTGAACAGGTCGTAGCCCAGCAGTGCGGGCTCGCCGGCCAGGTGCTCGGCCAGGTAGGTCCAGGTGTTCACCTGGGCCTGCCGGAGGTCCTCGTCGTTCCACAGGTGGTCGAAGGCGGCCTGGACGGCGGGCTGGAAGTAGTTGTCGAACCAGTTGCCGGGCCACCGCTCGTAGGGCAGGTCGTCGTCGCGGGTGGCCCACGCGGGGATGCCGTCGAAGCCGAACGCCGGACCGAAGACGTCCTGGTGCCAGTCGACCATCACCAGCAGCCCGTGCTCGTCGGCCCAGCCCAGCACGTCGCGGATGTGCTGCAGGTACGTGGCGTCGTACTCGCCCTGGACGGGCTCGAGCTTGCGCCACTGGATCGGCAGGCGCAGCAGCGTGAAGCCGGCCGCGCCCATCCGGGCGACGTCGGCCTCGGTGATGTCGTCGAACTTGCCGAGGTTGGTGCCGCGCAGGTCCAGCGACCGCCCGGACCGGTCGGCGAGCAGGGTGTTGCCGGCACGGTCGGTCACCGTGCGCGTCGGGAACGTCGCCGTCGCGTGGGTCGCGCGGGGCGGCTCCGGCCGCTCCCGGGCCTGCGCCGCTCCGATCGGCGACAGTACGGCGACCGCAGCGGCCAGTGCCGCGATCGCGCCGGCCAGGCGGCGGGTGCGTCCGGGCTTCCTCGTGGGGGTCGTGCTCACAGTGCTTCCTCCCTCGCCCGGGCATCCGGGCTCCTGCGCCGTCGTCGGCGCCCCGTTGCAGCGGCGCTGCAATCCTCCGGGGGCGTTGTACCACCGATCGACCCCCGCGCGCGGCAACTGTTCACCTGCGGGTCCCCGACGGTCCACGTGCGGGTCGGGCGCCGGTGGGCCGTGCTCAGCAGGGTGAGGTCCGCGGTCGTCGCCCCGGGGTGAGGAGCCGCTCCGACCGTCGACCCGAAAGTCCGTGCTGTTGCCTGCCCTCGCGCCCCCGACCATTCCCGCGTTCATCCCGACCTCGTTCGAGTTCTCGTTCGCGACGGCGCTGGGCGACCGGCTCGTCGGACTGGTCACCGCCCCGGGGTTCGTCCCGGTCGCCTTCCTGATCGCCTTCGCCGCCGGCGCCGCTCACGCGATCGGCCCCGGCCACGGCAAGAGCCTCGCCGCCGCCTACCTGATCGGCTCCGAGGGGCGTGTCCGCGACGCGGCCTGGATGGGCGGCAGCGTCGCACTGATGCACACCACGTCGGTGCTGGTGGTGGCGGTGGCGTGGACCTTCTTCTCCCTCTCCGAGCTGGTCCGCCTGGAGCAGCTCACCGGCACCCTCCAGCTCGTCGGCGGACTCATCGTGGTCGCGGTCGGCGCCGTGCTGCTGCGACGCGCAGCCCGCGGAGGCCACGGCCACGGCCATGGGCACGGCCACGGCCATGGGCACGGGCACGGCCACGGGCACGGCCACGGCCACGGACACGGCCACGGGCACGGACACGGCCACGGAGGCAGCGGCACCGTGGCGACCCTGGAGCGCACCGAGGTCGCGCCGGTGGCCGAGACAGACCCGGCGCCACGTCGTACCCGTCCCGGTGTGGTGCTGCTCGGGATCTCCGGTGGACTCGTCCCGTCGCCGACCGCGTTCCTGGTGCTGGTCACCGGGCTGTTCAGCGGCCGCTCGGGCTTCGCGCTGGCCCTGGTGATCACCTTCGGTCTCGGCCTGGCGACGGTGCTCTTCGGCGTGGGGATGCTCGCCCTCGGCGGTCGCAACGTGGTCGCCCGCGCCGCGGAGTCCCGACGTGCGCTGATGATCGCGACCCGCGTCGGTCCCGCGCTGGCCGCGGTGACGATCACCCTGATCGGCGTCACGATCACCGTCGGCGCCGCGTCCGGCCTGGTCGCCGGATGAGCGCCCGACTCGTGCGCCGGGCGCTCACCCTGCTCGGCGCAGTGATGGTGCTGACCGCGCTGCTCGGCGTCGCTGCGCCGATCGCCACCGCGGGGACCGGCGTCGCCGCCCACCCGTTCGGCAACCCGCAGACCGTCGAGGTCGGACGCAGCGGTGGGACGGTCCAGGTGGTGTGGCGGGTGGGCATGGCCGACGACCTCACCCTGCTCGGCATCTCCCTCGGCGTGCTGCCCGAGGACCGGGTGATGCTCGACGGGGCGATCACCTACGAGGACGGCGACGCGGCGGCCGTCGCGGACTCCGACGAGCTGCACGGCTACCTGGTGGACCGGATCCGTGTCGTCGCGGACGGGGTCGCCTGCCCCGGCGAGGTGGTCGCGGTCGGCGACCTGATCACCGACGGTGCCACCCTGCAGTTCAGCTGTGCGCCCGCGCCGACCGAGGCCGATGTCGAGGTCACCACCCTGCTCGACCTGCACGAGGCCTACCGCACCCTTGCCAGCGGCCCGGCCGGCCAGCGCGCCGTCTACGGGTCCGACGCGACCAGCCACTCCTGGCAGCTGCCGGAGGGCAGCGCGGTGCTCGCCGCGGCCACCGCCCCGGACGCCACCGCCCCGGACGGCGCCGGCGCCGCCGACTCCGACTCCGGCTCGAGCGCCACGGACGGGCCCGGGCTCGGCCGCAGCGCCGTACTCCAGATCGGCGCCGTCCTCGGCGTCCTCCTCGTCCTGCTCCTCGCCGGCGCCCTCTGGCTCCGGCGGCACCACACCGCACCCTCCCACCACTGAAGGAGAACCAGTCGTGACCTCACGACACGTCCGTTCCGACCACGCCCCAAGCCGCAGCGCGTGGCGCCGTACGGCGTTCGCCGGTCTGAGCGCGAGCCTGGCGGCCGCACTCAGTGCCGGTGGCCTGCTCGCGGCCCCCAGCACGGCGGCACCCGCCGCTCCGGTGGCCGCGCCCGCGGCCGCCGCCGTCCCGGCGGCCGACCTGCTCGACGCCGACTTCCAGGGCGGTACGGCGACCGACCGTGCCCAGGGCCTGGCACCGACCGAGTGGGGGACGCCGACCTACGCCTCCGACCCCGACCACGGTGAGACCCTCCGGGTCACCGCGGACGGCGCCGACCCGCAGCTGGCCGATGACGCGGTCTCCTTCGACTGGGCCGGCCAGTGGGCGGGATCACCGACGGCTTCGCGGTCGAGTGCGTCTTCCGGGTCGACACCACCATGCCGATCGGCTCCGAGAAGGACCTGTGCTCCTCCAAGGAGGGCGGCGGCCTCTCGATCTACGTCAGCGGCGGCAACCTCGGCACGATGGCGCACATCGGTGGGGGCTACAAGTCCGTGCTCAGCCCGGTCGAGGGCAACACCTGGTACCACGCGGTCTCCGTCTGGGACGGCGCGAGCCTGACCCTCTACGTGAACGGAGCCCCGGTCGGCACCACGGCCGCGAGTGGGGCCTTCCTGGCCCGCCCAACGCGGCCGCCCACCGGTTCGTGGTCGGCGGCGACGCCTCCCCGAGCGGGGTCGGGCAGTGGGCGCCGCCGGCGTCCTTCGCCGGTGCCCGCGTCTGGTCGTCGCCGCTCAGCGCGGCGGAGGTCTCCGACGCCGCCGCCGAGTACGGCTTCGCGGTCACCGTGCCGGACGCCGACATCCTCGACGTCGACTTCGCCGACGGCACCGCGACCGACCACGCCCAGGGTCTGACCATGAAGACCTGGGGGACGCCGGTGATCGAGGAGGACACCGCCCTGGGACGTCAGGTCGGCGTCTTCGACGGCGTGGACGACGCCTACGGCTACGCGTTCTACGAGCAGTGGGACGCCCTCGCGGACGGGTACACGATCGAGTGCACCTTCAAGTTCGACGGTGAGCTCCCGGCCGGTCAGGAGGAGGACCTCTGCTCCTCCAAGGAGGCCGGCGGCACCACCATCGCCATCTACGGCGACCAGCTCACCTTCAACCCCCACACCGGCGGCTCCTACCGCGGCACGGGGGCCACGATGCAGGCGGGTCGCTGGTACCACGCGATCGGCGTCTGGGACGGCGCGAACGCGCACCTCTACCTGAACGGCCTGCTGCAGAAGACGACGACGGCGCCCGGCCCGCTGGGCAAGCCGAGCAGCACCGCCACCCAGTGGGTCCTCGGCGCCGACGCGGCCAACAACGCCAACGCGCAGTTCTTCGCGCCGGCCACGATCGCGGCCTCCCGGGTCTACTCCCGGGCGCTGGACTCCGCTCAGGTCGGGGCCCGGTACGCCGCCGAGCTCGGCGACGTGCCCGGCGCCCAGGTCGCGCTGACCTCCACCACGCCGGCCGACGGCGATCACCTGACCGAGCCGACCACCTTCGAGGTCGAGGTGACCAACCCCGACCACGCGACCGGGTGGACCTATCGCCTCGACGGCGAGGAGATCGCGCCGGGCGACGAGATCGGCCCCGGCATGAGCGCCGGCGACCACCGCATCGAGATCTCCGCGACCGGGGTCTTCGGCGAGCCCTACTCCTGGACCGTTCCGTTCACCTCCTCCGCGATCCCGACCGGCGGCGGCACCGACAACGGCCAGGGCAACGGCACGGTGTCGCTCTCCGCGATCGCCGACAGCCCGGACGGCTCGGAGGTCACCACCACCTTCCGTGAGGCCGAGGCCACCGTGGCCGGCGACGGGTACCAGGGCGTGGTCACCGCACTGCCGACCACCCTGGAGTTCGACTACTCCGAGCAGGCCGACGTCGCGGGCGAGCAGGTGGCCGACGGCGAGACCAGCGAGACCGTCTCCACCCGGCACATCCCGTTCCAGCGCTACGACGTCGAGGTGAGCGGGGCGGTCTCCGGCCAGCGTGCCGTGTGGAGCGGCGTGGCCGACCCCGAGCGGGCCGTCCAGCTCTACGCCTGGGACGCCGCGGCGGCCGGCTGGGTCGAGATCGCGGAGTCCCGCGGCACCGACACCGGCGACACCGTGGTCAGCGGCCGGATCCGTCCGGCCCTGGTCGACGACGGCACCGTCCACCTGATGGTGACCGGGATCGACCCGTTCGCCGACGACCTCTCGCCGCGCGACGAGTCGGCGCAGCAGGACAAGGACTCCTTCGAGGACCCCTCCGACTACGACTTCTCACTCGCGCACTTCACCGACACGCAGTACCTCGCCGAGGGCGCTGCCGGCGGCACGTACAACGACTTCGACGGCAACGAGGAGTCCAGCGACGTGATGCACGAGATCGAGCAGGAGGTCTGGGCCTCGGCGTACGAGGCATCCACCCAGTGGATCGCGGACAACGCCCAGGACCGCAAGATCGCCTACACCGCGCACACCGGTGACGTGATCGAGAACGACTACAACGACCCGCTGGCCGTCGACGGCGTCGGCAACCTGCGCTGGCCCGGGCTGGACGAGCAGGTCACCGCCGAGTTCGACTTCACCTCCGCCGCCCAGGAGACCCTGGACGACGCGGGGGTGGTCAACCAGGTGATCGCCGGCAACCACGACAACCAGCTCGGCAACGAGACCGGACCGGAGTCGCGGTTCAACCAGTGGTACGGCCCCCAGCGGTACTACCAGGCCTCCCAGGCCTGGCCGGACGGCGCGTCCTACCACGCCTACGACGAGGTCACCGACGACAGCGGCGCCGTCGTCACCGAGGGCCGGGACAACCAGAACAACTACATCCTGTTCTCCGCCGGTGGCCTGGACTTCGTCGCCGTGGGCCTCTCCTACGGCGTCACCCAGGAGGAGGCCGACTGGGCGAGCAGCGTGTTCGAGCGGTACGACGACCGCAATGGCATCCTGCTCACGCACGCCTACCTGGCGCCGTCCTCGGCGGCCGACGGTCGCGGTGCGGCGTTCTCCGCGGACGGCAACCGGCTCTTCGACGAGGTGGTCACCGACAACCCCAACGTGTTCCTGGTGCTGGCCGGCCACGAGCACGGCGTCGGCACCAACGTGAAGTCCGACGTGGGCGTCACGGTGCAGCACGGTGTCGTCGAGCTGCTCGCCGACTACCAGTTCTACACGGTCGCGGCCGGTGAGCTGTGGCCCGACAGGGTGGTCAACGGGCAGATCGACCTGGACGGCGACGGGGTCGCCGACCACGCCGCCGGCGACCAGCTCCAGTTCGGTGCCAGCTTCTTGCGGCTGCTGCAGTTCGACGTGGCGAAGTCGCAGGTCAGCATCGACACCTACTCGCCCTTCTTCGACAACTTCGGAGCCACCGAGTACGACAACCGGGGACGCTACAACGGAGCCGAGGACAACCTCGTCCTTCCCGTCGATCTGGAGACCCGCACCACCTCGTTCGAGACCGATGCGCTCACCGTGGTCACGCCCACCGAGACCGTGATCGGCGAGGACACGGCGCGGTCGGGGTGGCCGGCCACCGTCGAGTGGACCGGGCTGGACGAGGGTGAGACCTACGCGTGGGTGGCCGACAGCCGCACCGCGGACGGTGAGGTCGTCCGGGGCCTGCGGCAGTTCGGCGGCGTCTTCGTCGCCACCGCCGCGGGCACCGACGTCACCGCGCCGGAGCTGACCCTGCCCGCCGACGGCGAGGTCGAGGTCGGCGTCGCGTTCGACCCGATGGCCGGCGTCAGCGCCACCGACGACACCGACGGCGACGTGACCGACGCGGTGGAGGTGGTCGGCCTGGTCGACACGGCCCGGACCGGCAGCTACGGCCTGACCTACCTGGTGGAGGACACCAACGGCAACCAGACCGTGGCCACCCGGGTGGTCCGGGTGGTGGAGGCCGTCGAGCCGGACCTGACTCCGGCCACGGTCACCGCGCGCAACGTCAAGGCGGCCTTCGGCGAGGACCTCACCCTCACCGCGGAGGTCGACCCGGCGGCGGCGACCGGCACGGTGGAGTTCCTCAACGGCGAGGACGCCCTGTGCACCGCGACCATCGAGGACGGCGTGGCCAGCTGCCAGGTCGGCGTGATGCCGGCGCCAGGCCAGTACGTCCTCTCGGTGCTCTACTCCGGCGACGACGCGCACGAGGCGGCGCAGAAGAACGTCGTGCTGACCATCACCGAGAGGGCCAAGGCCGACGCCCGGCTGAACGCCAAGGCCCAGCCGGGCACGGTCCGGGCGGGCAAGCCGGTCCGCCTGGTCGCCACCGTCGACCGGCAGGCCAGCGGCAAGGTCACCTTCACCAGCAACGGCAAGCGGCTGTGCGTGGCGACGGTCCGCAAGGGGCGCGCCACCTGCACCGTCGGCCCGCGCCTGAAGGCCGGCAGCTACCGCGTGGTCGCCAGCTACGCCGGTGACCGCGACTTCCGCTCCGACCGGGACGTCTTCCGGTTCCGCAAGCTGAAGCGCTGACCGGGTCCTCGTACCCATCCCGGACCCGGGACGTTCGCACGAGAACGTCCCGGGTCCGGTGCTTTCCATGGACCCCGACGATCGGGCGTGACTAGCGTCGAACGATGACCGACGTCTACCACCTGCACCGGGCTCTGCTGGTACTCGTCGTCGCCCTCGCTCTGGGGTGGGCACTGCCCGCCCCGGCCACCGGGGTGACGCCGGACGGGCGAGGGGAGGTGCAACGGACCACCACCGCGTCGTACGTCACCGGGACCGTGGCCCACACCAACCGCCGCCGGGTCGCGCACGAGCGGCGCCAGGTGCGGGTGCACCGGTGCCTGACCCGGATGGCGCGGAAGCAGGCGCGGCGGATGGCTGCCCAGGAGCGGATGTTCCACCAGGAAATGGGCGCGGTGCTGCGCCGCTGCGACCTGAGCCGGGTGGGGGAGAACGTCGCCTACGGCTATCCGACGGGAAAGTCGGTGGTGAAGGCCTGGATGCACTCGCCGGGGCACCGCCGCAACATCCTGGACGGCCGTTTCCGGCTGATCGGTGTCGGCGCGGCGCGGTCCGACGACGGCGTCTGGTACGCCGCACAGGTCTTCGGACGCGGCTGAGCCTGACCCGCGCCGAGCCGGGGAGCCCACCCCGCACGCTCGTGTTTCGCCACGCCGCCCCGGCGACCCGTAGGGTGGCTCCTTGTGGCAGGCCCCGACTTCGACGCCGAGATCAAGCAGCTGACTGCGACGATGCGCACCATCGAGCAGGTCCTCGACCTGACCAAGATGGAGTCCGACATCGCCGACCTCGAGCAGCAGGTCGCCGCGCCCGATCTCTGGGACGACCAGGCCAACGCCACCAGGGTCACCGGCCGTCTCTCCGCCCTGCAGGGGCAGCTGGAGCGGTTCAACAACCTGCGCGGCCGGATCGACGACCTCGAGGTGCTCGCCGAGCTGGCGGCCGAGGAGGCCGACGCCGACACCCTCGCCGAGGCCGAGAACGAGCTGACCAAGGTGAAGAAGGACGTCGAGGCGCTCGAGGTCCGCACCCTGCTCTCCGGGGAGTACGACGAGCGCGAGGCCATCGTCACCATCCGCTCCGGCGCCGGCGGGGTGGACGCCGCCGACTTCGCCGAGATGCTGATGCGGATGTACACCCGCTGGGCCGAGCGCAACAAGTACCCCGTCGAGGTCTTCGACGTCTCCTACGCCGAGGAGGCCGGCATCAAGTCGGCCGAGTTCGCCATCCACGCGCCCTACGCCTACGGCACCCTCTCCGTCGAGGTCGGCACCCACCGGCTGGTCCGAATCAGCCCGTTCGACAACCAGGGCCGGCGCCAGACCTCGTTCGCCGCGGTCGAGGTCGTTCCGCAGCTGGAGCAGACCGACGAGATCGAGGTCGACGAGAACGAGATCCGCACCGACGTGTTCCGCTCCGGCGGTCCCGGCGGGCAGTCGGTCAACACCACCGACTCCGCCGTGCGGCTGACCCACATCCCGACCGGCATCGTGGTCTCCTGCCAGAACGAGAAGTCCCAGCTGCAGAACAAGGCGGCGGCGATGATCGTGCTCAAGGCCAAGCTGCTGGCCAAGAAGAAGGCCGAGGAGGCCGCGCTCAAGAAGGACCTGAAGGGCGACGTGGCCGCGAGCTGGGGCGACCAGATGCGCAACTACGTGCTGAACCCCTACCAGATCGTCAAGGACCTGCGCACCGGCTACGAGACCGGCAACCCGCAGCCCGTCTTCGACGGCGAGATCGACGACTTCCTCGAGGCCGGCATCCGCTGGCGCCGCGGCGCCGAGCAGCCCGCCGACTGACGCTCACGGGCCGCTCCCGCGCCGCTGCCGCAGCAGTGGCGGGCGCAGACGTAGGGTGCCCGGGTGGTCGGATCGCGTCTTCTCGGGCTCTGCACACTCCTCCTCGCCGTCGCCGCGGCTGCCGCCGTCGCGCCACCGCCGGTCCAGGCCGCGGAGCGGACCGGGCTGACCGCCGACTCGCCGCCGGCGCGGGTGCAGCAGGTGGTCGAGGTGACCTTCACCCTCGACGCCGGCACCGGACCGTTGGCCGGCGCGACGCTCGGCATCGAGCGCCGGGTGGGCGGTGAGTGGCGCCCGCTGGCCGACCGGGTCACCGACGAGGACGGCGTCGCCGCGGTCGAGATCTCCCAGCACCGGCGCCCGGCCGACAACGTGGTGCGGGCCCGCTACGCCGGCGACGAGATCCACGACCCCGCCGTGGCGACCCACCGGGTGCGGCTGCTGCGCCGCACCGGCCGGGTGACGCTGAGCGGCCCGACGAGCTTCGTCGACGAGACCACCACGCCCCTCACCGCGCGGTGGCGAGGCGGACGCATCCCGGTGCAGCGAGGACGGGTCGAGCTGCAGCGCAAGGACGGTCGCAGGTGGGTCACCGCCCGCCGCGGGCGCACCGACGCCCGTGGTCGGGTCTCCTTCACCGTCTCTCCGCGCACCGACACCCGGTGGCGGGTGGTGGCCCGGCGGCTCGCCTGGGTCACCGGGGACCGGAGCCCCGTGCACGCGCTGGACAACCTGCCGCCGGGGACCCCCGTCCGCCTCCCCGCGGCTGCACCGCGGCCGCGCCCCCTACCGGCCCAGGCCCACGCCGTCGGGTCCGGACCGAACGCACGGATCACGACCGTCCCCGACCGGGTCTGGCGTCAGATGACCGGCCGCAGCTGGCACGCAGGCTGCCCCGTCGGGCGCGGCGGCCTGCGGCTGCTCCGGATCAACTACTGGGACTACGACGGCTACCGGCGCCGGGGCGAGCTCGTCGCCGCCTCCGGTGCGATCGGGAAGATGGCCGGCGCGATCGCCGCGATGTACCGGCGCAAGCTCCCGATCCGCTCGATGTACCGGGTGGACCGGTTCGGATGGTCCTCCCGCCTGCACGGGGCCGACGACTACCGGTCGATGGCGACCGGCAACACCTCGGCGTTCAACTGCCGCGACGTGGTCGGCCGACCGGGAGTCCGCTCCCCGCACTCCTACGGGCGGGCGCTGGACATCAATCCCTGGGAGAACCCCTACACCTCGCCGCAGGGCGTCTACCCCAACCGCTGGTGGAAGAGCCGTTCGCACCCGCGGGTGGCCTGGCGGTCCCGGGACCACGCGGTGGTGCGGATCATGACGGCCAACGCCATGGCCTGGACCTACGGCGCCAGCGACCTGCACCACTTCGACGCCCGGGTGAGCGGGCGGGTCGTGGCGATCCCGGGCTGCGGCGAGACCGTCTGCCACTGAGCGTGGGGGCGGGCGCTGCCACCCGGGGCCTGCGCTGTTCACTGCAGGTGCTGGCGCGCTCGGCTCAGGGCGCAGGGGCGGTGGCCGTCGCCGCCCGGGCCACGGCGACGCACCAGCGCCCCGCCCGATCGACCAGGTCCTCCTCGTCCAGCCCCTCGCCGGAGCCCAGCTGACAGGTCAGCCAGGCGTCGCCGAAGAGGCCGCGGAAACTCACCGTCGGCCGCTTGCCGGTGCAGGAGAGCGCGACCGACGGGTCGCCGTACGACGGAGTGTCGGCCAGCCGGGTGCAGCCCTCGTCCGGGGTGGAGCGGACCAGCTCGCGGGCGCGCTGCTCGGTCACCGGGGGCGCGAAGAGCCAGGCGGCGGCGTTGCCGCGGCCGCCGCGGAAGGAGCAGCCGAACTCGTGCATCACGTCGCGCCCGCCGGCGACCGTGGCCTTCTCGCCGTTGCCGTAGTCGCGGGCGACCACCTCGGCGTCCCCGTCGTCGGTGATGCCGAGCGCCGCGTCGACGGCCTCCGTGGGCAGCCGGTCGCAGAACGCGGAGCGCGCCAGCGCCACGGTGGAGGTGTCGTAGTCGGCCAGCGGCGTCCCGGTGTACGGCGGCACCGGGGCCTCCTCGGGCGGGCCGGCCACGAGCACGCCCACCGTCACCGGCGCCACGGTCAGCAGCACGGCGAGCAGCAGCGCGCGCAGGACGGTCGGCACACGTGCACTGTAGTGGGGGTGGCACACCCGTCCGGGTGGGCCGCCGGCGCAGGGTGATCCGCGCCACCCGCCCACCCGCCGCGCCCGCAGATTTCCGGTCCCGCTGGTCTCGTCGCGTACCGTCCGGAGGGTGATTCGCTTCGAGAAGGTCACCAAGAAGTACCCGGGCCCCGGCAACCCTGCCCTGGACCAGGTGACGCTGGACATCGACAAGGGCGAGTTCGTCTACCTCGTCGGGACCTCCGGTTCCGGCAAGTCGACCGCTCTGCGACTGGTGCTGCGCGAGCTGCGCCCGACCGCCGGTCGGGTCTACGTCGCGGGCAAGGAGATCAACCGGATGGCCGGGTGGAAGGTGCCCCGGCTGCGGCGCCAGGTGGGCACCGTGTTCCAGGACTTCCGGCTGCTGCCGAACAAGACCGTGGCCGAGAACGTCGCCTTCGCGCTCCAGGTGATCGGCCGGTCGAAGCGGGAGATCACCCGCACCGTGCCCGAGACGCTCGAGCTGGTCGGCCTCAAGGACAAGTCCGAGCGGATGCCCGACGAGCTCTCCGGCGGTGAGCAGCAGCGGGTCGCGGTGGCCCGCGCGTTCGTCAACAGGCCGATGATCCTGATCGCCGACGAGCCCACCGGCAACCTCGACCCGAGCACCTCGGTCGGGATCATGAAGCTGCTCGACGACATCAACGCCACCGGCACGACCGTGGTGATGGCGACCCACGACCACGGCATCGTCGACCAGTTCCGCAAGCGCGTCATCGAGCTCGAGCACGGCCGCGTCGTGCGCGACGAGGCGGCCGGCAGCTACGGCTTCCAGCACTGAGCCGGGTCCAGCACCGAGTCCAGCCCTGAGTCGGCTCCCGCACTGAGCCAGGCCTCCGCGCCCGCTCCTCGCCACCTCCCAGGAGAGTTTCCACACCCATGCAGCTGCGCTACGTCTTCTCCGAGCTCCGCACCGGCCTGCGTCGCAACCTCACGATGCATCTGGCGGTCATCCTCACCCTCTTCGTCTCGTTGACCCTGGCCGGCTGCGGCATCCTGCTGCAGCGCCAGGCGGACAAGACCTCGGAGACCCTCGGCAACGAGCTCCAGATCCTGGTGAACCTGTGCACCGTCGACGACCCGTCCGGTGCGCCGCAGTGCGCCGGGGGAGAGGTCACCGACCAGCAGCGGGAGCGGATCGAGGAGGAGATCGAGGCCAGCCCCGAGGTCGCCTCGTACGATTTCCAGACCAAGGAGGAGGGCTACGAGGACGCCAAGGAGATCCTCCCCGAAGAGGTCTTCGAAGGCTCCGACCCCGTGGTCACGGTCGAGGACTGGCCCTCGGCGTACTGGGTCACCCTGAAGCAGCCGGCCGAGGCCGACGGCGTGATCAGCGCGGTCGAGGGCCTGGACGGTGTCGCCTCGATCAAGGACCAGCGCGAGGCGCTGGGACAGATCTTCGGCATCATGACCGCCCTGAAGTACGGCTCGTGGATCGGCGCGGGCTTCCTGCTGCTCGCGGCGCTGCTGCTCGTCGCGAACACCATCCGCCTGGCCGCGATGGCCCGCCGGCGGGAGATCGGCATCATGCGGCTGGTGGGTGCCTCGACGCTCTACATCGCCCTGCCGTTCCTGCTCGAGGCCCTGGTCACCGCCGTGATCGGCGTGGCGCTGGCGGCCGGGGCGCTGGCCGCGTTCCAGTACTTCGCGATCCAGACCGGGATGGCCGAGGTGGTCACCTTCCTGCCCTGGATCGACTGGACCGACTGGGTGCAGGCGGTCTTCGGACTGGTTCCCCCGGGCATCGCCCTGCTGGGTCCCGCGCTGACGCTGATCCCGACACTCCTGCTGACCCGGAAATACATCAAAGTCTGATCCGCGGCGGATACGGTCGACGGGTTCTCTTCCCCGAACACTGAAGGTCAGATTCGTGCGCTTCTTCCCCAGCGCTCGACGGCTGCCCGCCAGCCGTCCGTGCCCGTCGACCCCGCCGACCCGCAGCCACCGCTCCCGGTGGCTGGTCGCCTGGTCGCTGTCCACCCTCGCCGTCGCCGCGCTGATGGTGCCGGTGGCCCGAGCCGACGACACCGACAAGCTCGAGGACCAGCAGAGGAAGGTCCAGGGTCAGATCGACAAGGCCCACGACCACCTCGACGAGTCCAGCAAGCGGCTCACCCGTCTGAACGGGAAGCTCAGCGACGCGCGCGGCAACCTCAGCTCCGCCCGCACCCGACTCGAGCGGGTGCGCGGCGACCTGACCGCCGCCAAGAAGGTCAGCGCTCAGCTCCAGCGGAAGCTGGAGCGGGCCGAGCAGCGGTTCGACACGGCGGTCGCCGAGCTCAAGGCCGCTCGTCTCGAGGTCGCCGCGCAGCGTGAGGCCACCCGGGGCACGGTGATCGGCATCGCCACGGGCGGCAACCCCGAGCTGCAGATGGTGAGCTCCTACCTCGAGTCCGGCTCGGTCGCCGAGATCATGATCAACGAGACCGGCAACGGCGTCGTGGTCGGTCGCGAGCAGCAGGCCCTGGACGCCCTGGTGGCGGCCGAGGAGGCGTTGGAGGAGCACCGCGACGAGGTCAAGAAGGCGCGCAACGCCGTTGCGTCGTCGAAAAAGGCCGCCGACGAGAACCTCGCCGACATCAAGGTGCTGGCCACCCAGGCCGCCGACACCCGCAACCGGATCGCGGGCCTCGTCGTCAGCACCCGCAAGACCCGCGCCGCCGCGGTCCGCGCCAAGGCCGCCGACAAGGCGGCGCTGGAGCGGCTGGAGGCCCGCGAGCAGCGGATCAAGCAGCAGATCCTCAACGCGTCCCGCAGCCAGTCCGGCAGCTACAGCGGTGACACCGGCGGGCTGCTGCACCTGCCGTCCAGCGGCCCGGTCACCTCGCCGTACGGCTACCGGACGCACCCGATCTACGGCTACTACAGCCTGCACAACGGCACCGACTTCGGCGCGCCCTGCGGGTCGCAGCTGTGGGCCGGGGCCGCCGGCACCGTGATCAACACCTACTACGACGAGGTCTACGGCAACCGGCTCTATCTGGCCATCGGCCGGGTCAACGGCGCGGTGATCACGCTGGTCTACAACCACCTCAGCAGCTATGCGGTCGGTCAGGGGGCGCGGGTGAGCCGCGGCCAGGTCGTCGGGTACGCCGGCACCACCGGCTGGTCCACCGGCTGCCACCTGCACTTCACGGTGCTGCGCAACGGCGAGCCCGTCGACCCGATGGGCTATCTCTGACGCTCCTCGCCCGGGCGTCCCCACGAACGGCCGGCCACCCGCATGATCGGTGCGGGTGAGCCGGCCACCAATCCGGTTGACCCCGACTGGGAGAATGGGATCCATGTCCGCGAAGTCAGGTGGAGCCAAGGCCGCCAAGAACGATCTGGCCGAGGGGCGCAAGCTCATCGCCTCCAACAAGAAGGCCCGCCACGACTACCTGATCGAGGACACCTTCGAGGCCGGGCTGGTGCTGCAGGGCACCGAGGTGAAGTCGCTGAGGATGGGCCGCGCGAGCCTGGTCGACGGCTTCGTCGACATCGACAACGGCGAGGCCTGGCTGCACGCCGTGCACATCCCCGAGTACGCCCAGGGCACCTGGACCAACCACGCCGCCCGCCGCAAGCGCAAGCTGCTGCTCAACCGGGTCGAGATCGACAAGATCGAGCGTCGGGTCAACGAGAAGGGCCTGACCGTCGTCCCGCTCAGCCTCTACTTCGTGAAGGGCCGGGCCAAGGTCGAGATCGGCTTGGCCAAGGGCAAGAAGACCTGGGACAAGCGGCAGAGCATCGCCTCCCGCGAAGCGGACCGCGAGAAGCAGGTCGAGCTGGGGCGACGGCTCAAGGGAATGCGTGACTGACGCTACGGCGTCGGCGCTCTCGGCGCCGGCGAGCACCGACGCCGCCCCGGTACGGCAGTTCATCAGTGACCTCGGCCTGCCCGGCCTGATCGACCTGCACGTGCACTTCCTGCCGCCGCCGATCGAGAAGGCGGTCTGGCGGGAGTTCGACGGTGCCGGGGAGCTGATCGGGCGTCCGTGGCCGATCCGTTACCGCGGCTCGGCCGAGGAGCGCGTCGGGTTCCTCCGCGCCGCCGGCGTCCGGCACTTCTCGACCCTGCCCTACGCCCACAAGCCGGGCGTGGCCGACTTCCTCAACGGGTGGTCGGCGGAGTTCGCCGCGACGGTGCCCGAGGCACTGCGCTCGGCCACCCTCTACCCCGAGCCGGAGGCGGCGACCTACGTGCCACGGCTGATCGCCGACGGCGTCCGGATCTTCAAGGCCCACCTGCAGGTCGGCGGGTTCCACCTCGACGACCCGCTGTTGGACCCGGCCTGGGGTGGGCTGGCGGAGGCCGGTACGCCGATCATGGTGCACGCGGGGTCGGGACCGGTCGGCACGTCGTACACGGGTCCGGAGTCGACGGCGCGGGTGCTCGCCCGCCACCCCCGGCTGCGGTTGGTGGTCGCGCACATGGGCGCCCCGGAGTGTGCGGAGTTCGTCGCCCTCGCCGAGCGGTACGACGAGGTGCGGCTGGACACGTCGATGGCCTTCACGCCGTTCTTCGCCGACGACGACCACGGTCACGGCGGCTTCCCCCACGACCTGGTGTCCCGGATGGCCGACCTCCAGGACCGCGTGGTGTGGGGCTCGGACTTCCCCACCCTCCCGTTCGGCTACGCCGATCAGCTCGGCTGGTTGGCCGAGCTCGGGCTGGGGGAGGAGTGGTTGCGTGACGTGTGCTGGCACAACGCGGCGCGGCTTCTCGGCGTCGGTGCCGCCTGACCGCTCTGTTGTGCGCCCTGGTGTCACCGGGTGACACCAGGGCGCACCAGAGGGCACCGTAGGCGCCCGCGAGGGAATCCCGGGGCGGTGATGACGTTGTGTCCCCTAGACTGGGCCACAACAGACTGGGTCCATCACTCGGTTTGACAACTCAAGAGGGGCTGATCGGTTTCGACTTGGGACGTTAGTTCCAGGGGAAGCGGGTCGAGGAGCCAGCGTCATCTCGTAAACGATCGCTGGAAACCAATAACTGCCGACGCTAAGCGCAGTTCCTTCGCTCTCGCCGCCTGAGCGGTGATCGAAGCGTCTGACCGGGCATCCGTCTCCGTCCCGGACCCAGGCGTCATCTAGGAGACTTGCTGATCCGCTGCTGTCAGGGCGGTTGATCGGGACTCAAACCTGACTGAGCCTGTCGGTGACGTGTTCGTGCGAGCACCGGGGCTGAGAAAACGACATCACGGACTGCACCCGGAGAAGACCTGGTTCGACGCTCGAGGACGCGGGTTCGATTCCCGCCAGCTCCACTATTGTGGTCTAAACGCCACTGACCTGCACATTTACAGCAGGTCAGTGGCGTTTAGGACGCAACACTTTGACGCAACAATCTGCCGAACCTGTTACGTTGCGTCCATGCGCGGCGAGGGCAGCGTGTACCAGACGAAGGTGCGCGGCAAGACGATGTGGTGTGCTCAGATCACGGGCTTTGATTCCACCGTGCTCGATGCCGACGGCAAGGCCAAACGCTGGTACGTGCGAGGCTTCGGCGCGACGCCGCAGCAGGCCATTCGTCGTCGCCAAGCCAACCTGCTCAAGCGGGCGCAAGGCGGTGCCGTAGAAACGCGCTCACGCTCTCCAAAGCTGTCCGCCTACCTCGACACCTGGCTGGACGACTACCCGCCCGAGAAGCTGTCGCCCGAGACTCGCCGCAAGTACCGCCGCGACCTCGAACACCACGTGCTGCCGTACTGCGACAAGCAGATCGCCGACCTCTCCGAATCAGACCTCAAGCGCCTCTTCTACTTGACGCTTCCTCCGCTCGCGTCTCCTGCGGCTCGCTGGAACGCATACAAGACGCTCCGCACGATGCTGAACCACGCGGTCAAGCACGGCGTCATCCGAAGCAGCCCACTCGTCCACGTCTCCATCCCCAACCGCACCACGGCCGTCCGCGAGGGCGACAAGAAGTGGATCAACCGCCGCGTCAGCATCACCAAGCGCATGCTCGACTGGCTCGAAGACCCCGCCAACCCGCACCACGAGCACTTCCCGAGAACGCTGATGATGTTCCTCGGGCTGCGCCGAAGCGAGATCCTCGGCCTGGAGTGGAACTGCATCACGAACCTGCACCGCAAGGGCAAGGCACACATCATCGTGAAGCAACAGCTCAAGCGTCACGAGGACGGGAGCGGCTGGTACATCTACCCCGCCACGAAAAACCGCAAGGATCGCATCGTTCCGCTTCCCGAACGCTGGCGGCTCGCGCTCGTCGCTCAGAAGGAGAAGCAGCGGGCGGCGACAGAGGAGTGGGCGAAGGATCTCGTGTTCCTGACACCGCACGGCCGTCGTACCGACTACAACACGCACGCGAACGCTTGGACCCGTGTGCTCACTGCGTATGTGAATAAGAAGCAGCCCGACGAGCCGATCAACCCTGACTTCTACTGGCGACCACACGCGAGTCGGCACATCACCGCATCACTGCTCTTCGATCAGGGCGTAGCGCTCGAAGTCGTGCAGGACATTCTCGGCCACAGCGACACAGCCATCACGCTGTACTACACCCATCTGACGCGGGCGAAGAAGCAGGCAGCAGTGCAGGCACTTGAAGCCGGCCTGAAAGGCGGTAGTCAGCAGCACCAGCGAGAAGGAGCGGGTTGACGCACAAACCCGCATGCCGATGCTGCCACCTCATCAGGCTGCGGCTACTGACGCGAGAGTGATGGCTTTCGGTTGGACTCCGGAGCAGTGAGCACAAGGTCGCGGCACCAACGCAGATTGGCTGGAAGCGACAGCACAATCACGAGCGCCACGAAGCCGCTTACAAGCTTGTCGGCCTGTGAGACGAGCGTGTTGGAGGTCAAGATGCCCACGAGGCTTGACCCGGTCATGTCCCGCACAGTCTGCGTGATGAAGTCGGTGCCGTTGCCGTTGAAGCCGCCGAAGACCACATACAAGATGGGCACGGCAGTCGCGGTGCAGGCGAGGCCAGTCGCCATGCAAAGCAGCAGATAGCGCTGCAGGCTTCGTCCCATGTCGTAGCGGTGTACTCCATAGCCCCAGACAAGTGCGCCGATGATGTTCACCGGTATGAAGTACAGCGAGGCGATGCCCGAGCTGATCACTCCGAGCACGTTGGTAGCGCTTCCGACGAGTGCGCCGCGCCAAGGTCCAACGGCAACGGCAGCAATGGCCGTGCCGACCATGTCCATGTAGCCAGGCAGGTGCAGAACGTCGACCAGGAAACGACCGACCAGGTTGAGCCCGATGCAGGCTGCAAGGAGTAGCGCTACCTTGCGCAGAGGGGGCGGCTCGATCTGTTGGACGCTCGCTGGTTGAAACTCAATGTCGCCCTCGGTGGTCTTCGCTAGCGCCGTTCCGTGGCAGCGAAGGAGCCAGTCGTCTACGTGAGCGTCGGTCGCTCCGAGGGCAAGAGCGATCTCACGTACAAGCGGAACGTTGACCCGCCGTCGACCCGTACGAAAACAGTCATAGACCGTCGTACGCGCGACTCGGGCCACGTGTGGCTCGGCTCCCTGCGCGCTGCGACGGTCGGTCACGAGCTGCGCCACCTTGTCGAACGACGGATTGCCGACGCGCAGGCGCAAGCGGGACAGCTCGTCAGCTAAGAGGTCCCACGACGCTGCTGCGTCTTCGGCAGGTGCCTCCTGTCCCTCCAAGCTGACCGTCCTTCCGAGATGCCGCACCTCTACGACGGGCGCAAGCGTGACTGTTGAAGCAGTGGCTGATGCTACTTGCTAATCCGTTTGTTCGGGGTCAATCGGCGGGTGTTCGACGGGTGTACGGGGTTCACGTTCGTGCTGCTCAGACGGCATTGGAGGCCGTAAGAAGAGGTGGCGGGCCGACCGGCTCGACGCCATGACGAAAGGCAGTCCCAAGCGATGGTTCAAGAGACCAAGACCGTGTACCGACGAGGCGAGGGTGCCGCTCACTACTTCAGCTCGAAAGAGAGCAAGCCTGACCCGAAGGAGCTGGATGACTTGGCCGGATACGCTCGACTGTTCGACCAGGCTGCCTACGAGAACGCCGTCGCCAAGCTTCATGCCGAGCACGACAACGGGGAGGCGCAGGCGCACAGCATCGACGTCCTGCGCCTGGTGACAAAGCGTTACGAGTTCCTGTCACCGAAGGCGCGCGAGACTCGCAATGCCCAGGTCGACATGGTAGTCGCGCTGCTGAACGACGATCCAGCTCCCCTTACGCCCGAGGACGAGGCGTTTCCGGAGGACAAGCGGTACACCTCGGCCCTGGACAAGCACTTGCAGCAGGTGCAGCGCGCCACGGGCGAAAGCTGGGGCAAGCTCTATGACTGGTGCGCGGTGCCCGCGAAGGGGCCTGGCCAGAAGAAGACTGGCGAGCTTCGTGTGCCGTCTCAGGTGGCGCGCGAGATCGAGCGACGCAAAGAGGCGGCATCGGCGAAGGCACCCGGTCGTAGAAGCTCTGGAGCGTCAAGCTGACGAGCGGCCTGGGTGTCGACGGGCCAGATCATGAGCCCGCCTACGCCGCGCTCGACTTCGCCCAGCAGATGGCGCAGGACGATGCCACTTTCGACCTGATCCGGTGGGAAGACGGCGAGCGACCGATCTGGTGGCGGCGTAGCGACGTCTTGTGGAAGTTCAAGACTGACCAGGGACGACTGTTTGTAACGACGGACCTCGACCATGCTTATACGCAGCTGCTCGCCAATGAGGCGCGAGCGACGGTGCACGCGACTCGCCGCGCCCTGTTCCTACAGCTTCCGACAAGTCAGCTCGACTTTCCAGTGCGCATTCCTGGGCTTAGGGTGACGGCAGAGCTGACGCTCGCAGCTCCGGCATTGCGTACCCAACTGGAGCTGCTTGGCAAGTTCAAGAGCTGGCTCAAGTCGTACGAAGAGACGACCCGCTTTCAGGTGCTTGAAGTTGCACAGCTGTTCGCGGAACGGCTCGTTGCCAAGGCTCTTGAACAAGGAAGATCTGAGCACGAAGCCTACTCCGCGGATGCTGTCGCTTGCCTATTCGACTTAAGCGTTGACGATGGCTTGCACTGTCTCGGTGTAACCCCAAAGCAGCTTCAGCGATGGGCTGCCGACACGCAGCACTTCGAGCTACGGCAGTTGTGCGCTGCCGAAGTCAAGCGTCGCGATGACACCAGGCTGGCAAGAGTGGGAGCAGCAGCCGAAACCCGAGATGGGCGCGCCCGGCGCGCGGCCGACGAGCGCGGCCTACGGGAGTTCCTACGGTGGCTGAAGGAACCGGACTTCGTGCCGGAGAACGAGGCAGAGCGCTACGCCCTCCTGTTGCACCACCAGATCGACCTTGAGACAGACGGAACTAAGCGTGACGCCCTTACTGCGAGAAGAGATCGCTTCATCGTGGAGTTCGTCGTAGGTGCAGCCCCCATCGACACCTGTATGACTTTGCCGCGCTTGCTAAAGCATCTCGAAGAACTATGGACGCCGAAGGATAAACAATAACGATGGAGCAGCGAATGTCTAAGCTGACTTTGACGTACCGCTCCGACGAGGAGTCATTCGCAGAGTTTCTGAAGCGAGTCCGTTTAGGGTTCGGCATTGAGTTGGATGCCTTCGCGGCATTTCTGGGTGTGAAGCAGGAGGTGCTCGACCGCTGGATGACGGGCGATACTCGTTACATCCACGCCACCCGACTCTCGAAGTGGCAGACGATGGGCATCGTTGTGCGCGACACAGAGGTTCAGCCGGACCGTTCGGCCTTCGAAGAGTTGAAGGACGAAGTGGAGTCCTTAGTCGATGACGACGGAAACGTGCTGTACGACGAGCAGGACATTCGTGACACCACCGAGTGGATCCGCTTGTTCAAGGCGAGCAAGGAGTCGAAGTCGGTGAGCGATGCTGAGATCCGCAAATGGGCCCGAGCGCAGGGGATGAAAGTGCCGGTGCGCGGCCGGTTGGCTGCTCGCCTGCGTGTGGCACATCAGCTGGCAAACAACTAGCTCTCGTGGCTCTGACCCGCCCCACGGGGACGAGTCAGGAGCAGGTTGGATCAGGCCTCGCGCTTCGCGCTGTCGACCATCTCGATGAAGGACTCCAGCGCCTTCAGCACGGCGTCACGCTTGGCGACAGCGCTCGCGCCGTCCTTCGAGAACAGAGGACGCTTCTTCTCGGCGTCGAGCACCACGGAGGAGCACTCCGACCGCACTCGCGAGAAGAGGCGGGAGAACTCGGCACGGTCGAACGCGGCCTCGTCCTTGGTAGCGGCGGCGGTGCTCTTGGCACCCTTTTCGGTAGTGGTGTTCGTCATGGGTGGAACCATTGCCGGTCTACTAGAGAGCGCAATGGGCTAGCGCAAACTTCTTCGAGGAGTTTGTCTTGGCGGGTCTAGCGGCCAGCGTGAGCCAGCCGGGACTCGCAGTGAGACGGGCGGTCGCACAGTCCCGATGGTTCCACCGCGAAACGTAACAAGACCGCTGAGATGTCAGCCCTGGCGTCGTAGGTGCCGCGGTTCGAGCTGAGGCGCTCAAGATTTGCCTCCGGTCTCAGGGCACGGCGCGAGATTACGCGTAGGCGAGGCATCACTCACCTCGCGCTACACACGCCATCGGATAGCGTTAGGTGCCCCGTTGATGCTCGTTGAAAGGTTCCTCATGGCTCGCACCACACACGTCGTCATCTCCGATGACATGGACGGCTCCGATGACGCGCAGGAAGTCAGCTTCGCGCTGCAAGGCACGAGCTACACCATCGACCTCACAGCCAAGAACTTCGCCAAGCTTGAGAAGGCGCTCGCACCGTTCATCGAGAACGCGCAGCGCGTGCCTGCCTCCAAGCGCGCACGTCGACCGTCCGCGAACGGGCAGAGCAAGTCTGCAAAGGTCCGCTCGTGGGCGAAGGACAACGGCTACGAGGTGCCGAACCGTGGGCGCGTGCCGCAGGCCGTTGTTGAGGCCTACGACGCCGCCCACTGACAGCTGACTACCAGCCTGAGCCTGCCGAGTTTTCGGTAAGACTGCACAACCCCGCAGTAGCGACGTTGCCTGCGCAAACACGGCTCGAACGCCGTGAGCCGTCAGCTACGGCCGCACAAAGGTGCGTCACGGAGCCGACGCGCTCAGGATCGCTTCTCGCTCGCGCTTGGACCGCAGTAGCGCTGCGCCTCGAGGAGGCGCAGCGCTACTAGTCGGTCGCTGGAAGGGTCAGCGGGAAGCGATGACCTTCTCCGCAGCGGCGGCGAACAGCCAGCCGGCCTTGCCGTCCTTCCAACCGAGGATCGACACCCACACGTACTTGCCGCGAAGGCGACGCGGAATCTTGACCGAAAGCACGGGCCTGCTGGCGTTGTACTTCGACACGAGGTCACCATTGTGCCGAGTATTGGTAGCAAAGTCGTGGGAGGTGAAGCGCTTGGTCTTGCTGACCCACACTTGGGTGGAGTAGCGCGTGCCCTTCTCCCACGTGCCTCTGAAGGAGAACTTCGCTGTGCTTCCCGCGCGGTAGGAGTACTGCCCACGCACCCTCTTGCTCGAAGTCGAGAATGAGCGGGGGTGCTTCACAAACTGGTATGTCCATGATCTCGGCGCGCTGGTGCTTATGACCTCGCCCTCGTCGTTGGTCTCTTCGACCGTGAAGTCATAGCTGGTGCCAGCCTGCATGCCGTCGTGGGGAATGAGCGCCTTGAACTCGCCCTCGGTGCCGGAATCGTAGGCTGACTCGAACGAGCCGATGTCACTGACGACGATGCGGTAGTGCCGGTGGTTGCTCGGGGTGGAGTCGGTAAACGTCAGCGCTGCGTGGGTATAGAGCGGGACGTAGGGCGTGAGCCCCCCGCAGCGTTCTCGGTCGTGATCTGGCCGATCACGGGTGCCTCGTCTTGGGCGTGCGCGGGCGCAACGAGGGCGAACGGGGTGAGCACGGCTGCGATGAGCGCGGCCGGGATGAGTCGAGTGAGCATGCTGCCTCCGAAGTTGGGTGGTGGCAGCACCGTATGTGGCGTTCTGCGCTTGCATAACCCCAAATCGACTTCCCGGACGCCGGTCGGACAACGCACGGCGAAGTTCATGCAGATCAGCGCGTGCGGAGTGCGTGGACTCCGATATTGAACGCGCCCGGTGGTGCGAAGGTTGGCAGACCAAGGGTGCAAAGTTCTGCTCCTTGGGGTTCTTGCACCGTGCACCACCGGGTTTTTACGTGGCTCTCGGCACCGGGTCAGCGGCAAGTCGCGTCTTCTCGCGACCGCCGCCGAACTTGTAGGCCAGGTGTTGCAGCCTGTTGCAGTGGTTTTAGAGAAGTCCCGGGGAAAGCTTCTACAGCAACTCCAAAACCACTGCAACAGGCTGCAACGGGATCGGCTCAAGGCAAGGAAGAATCACGGCTAGCGCCGAGTAGAACAGCTAGGTGGGCCCCTGGCGATATTTATTTCGTCACCTCGACTGCCCGAGGCGGTGAAAAACGAACCAAGGAGCCCATTCTCATGCACATGCAGCAACTGGTCGACACTCTATTCGACTCAACCGCCGTCTTTTTCCCCCTTCCCCACGGGAGCAAGACGCCGAAGCTCAAGTGGAAGGAGTTCGACGCCGAACTACCCGCCTCCACAACTACGTACGGCGTCGACTGTGGCCGCTCCAACCTGGTCGTTATCGACCTCGACCGCCATGCCGAAGGCGCCGACGGAGTGGAAGCTTGGAGCCAGCTTGTCGAGGACGTGGACGACAACCCTCCGACGCTCGTCGTGGCTACTCCCAACGACGGCCTGCACCGCTACTACCGTGCACCCGAGGGCGAGTCCCTGCGCAACAGCGCGGGCCGCATCGCACCCGGCATCGACGTGCGCGCCGTTGGCGGTTACGTGGTCGGCCCGCACTCTCAGGTGCGGCGCGCAGACGGCACGATGGGGACATACGAGCTCGTAGAAGTAGAACCCATCGCCGAGCTGCCGAGCTGGCTGCGCGAAGCCATGATGAAGCCGGTGGAGCAACCCGCGACCTTCGCACCCGCCCCCGACGACTTTCCTGACCAGTACGCCCGCGCAGCGCTCGAAAGCGCGACTCTCGCAGTGATGCGCGCACCTTCAGGACAGCGCAACGACACGCTGAACCGGGAATGCTTCGGCGC
Source organism: Nocardioides sambongensis (assembly GCF_006494815.1). Taxonomy (NCBI): domain Bacteria; kingdom Bacillati; phylum Actinomycetota; class Actinomycetes; order Propionibacteriales; family Nocardioidaceae; genus Nocardioides; species Nocardioides sambongensis. Next base: position 2,404,433 of record NZ_CP041091.1, on the reverse strand, counting down.
CGCCAAGGCGGGCGCGCCCGCCGCGGAGGTCATCCGCATGATGACCGGCGCCGCACTGAGCCTTGGCCTGTCCCAGGACGAGGTAGACGCAACGGTCACGCGGGCCGTGGAGGAAGGCGCTCGCCATTATGTGCCTCGCACGCAGAACACGCCTGCTACGGCGTCGTACGCAAGCGCCGCAGTGCTCGGCGCTGGCGCAGGCGGCAGTAAGAGCGTGGGCATCGAGCACTTCAAGGATCTGACGATGGCCGAACGCTTCATCGCCACCAGGCTCACCACTCACCGCTACGTGGCCGAGCGCCGGACCTGGATTCGCTACGACCAGTCGACGGGTGCGTGGGACGTGCTCGACCCTGCCGTCATGCAGGCCGAGGTCATGGCGTGGCTTCGAGAGGAGTGGGAGGCGGCCGCGAGAACGATGGACCACAACATCACGAAAGCCGCCGTCGTCTGCCTCAAGAAGCAGACGGTTGCCAACGTCTGCGATCTCGCAGCCCTCCACGTTGTCGTGGCTAGTACCGAACTGGACGCACACAGCGACCTGTTGCTCGTGGCCAACGGCGTTGTGCACCTGCCCACCGGCACGCTGCGCCCCTTCGACCCTGACCTCCTCATCACCAAGCGCGTGCCCTCCGCTTTCACACCCGGGAAGACCAACTGGGTCTGGTCCAAGATTCTTGAGGCCGTGCCTGTCGACGTGCACTCCTGGCTGCAACTCATGGCCGGTCAGACGCTTACTGGCGAACAGCCCGCTTCCACCGTGTGCTTGTTCCTGCACGGCGGGGGAGCGAACGCGAAGTCGAGCTTCCTCGACGTGATGGAGGCCAGCGCTGGGACCTACGGCGGGCTGCCGCCACAGTCCACGCTCATGCGCTCCACCAGTGGCGGCGAGACGTTCAACCTCATCACCTTCAAGGGGCTTCGCCAGGCGTTGGTCGAAGAACTGCCCGACGAACGCAACCTCGACGTCGGCAGCATCAAGCGCCTCGTCGGCACCAAGAAGATGACCGCCCGCGGGCTGCGCGAAGCGAACCAGACTTTCGACGTTGAGGCCACACTGTGGGTCTCCTGCAACCGCCTGCCCAACGTCAGTGAGACAGACCCAGGCACGTGGAGGCGTCTCCTCGTTGTGCCGTTTCCCTATACCTACAAGAAGAGCGCCGAGGGGTGCACCGACCCGATGGATCGGGTAGCGAACCCCGCTGTTCGGGTCCTCGCGAGCACGGACCCGGATGCCGCCGAAGCATGCTTGGCGTGGCGCATCGAGGGTGCGAGGCGGTGGTACGCCGACAAGCGTGAGGAGGTCAAAGTGCCCGTGAGCGTTACAGAAGCAAGCCTGGCCTGGCGCGAGTCGGCCGACAACATCATCGGCTGGTTCAAGGACTCGGTTGAGGCCGACATCGACTCCTTCTGCCTCACCGAGGACCTCCGTGACAGCTTCAACACATGGGCACGGGCCCACGGCTACCAGCAGTGGAGTCACCGCCTGTTCATGGAACGCCTTACTGGCCACGACGCGCTTCGCGCTAACAAGATGAAGTCGGCTCGCGGCCGCACCGGCGCTCTCACGCAATCGCAATGGAAGGACCCCGCAAAGTTCGACTCACCCCGCCGTGCCGGTGAGTCCTGCACTCACGTCAAGGGGGTGCGGTTCAAGGCGAAGGGCGCGTCTGCAGCAGCGCACGATGACCTGGACGAGGACGGCCTGCGCCATGACGCGGACCTCTACGCCGACCTAGATGACTCGCTCGCAGACGAAGTCTTCTGAGAGGACACCGGATGCGCTAGGGGCGACCTGACCTCTTCCAGTTGGCCAGTGCGCCGTCGCCCATCGAGAAGCTCTCGGCGGGCTTGACCTACCGACCATGCAAGCCGTGGCCGCTCGTCACGGTGAGACAGTGCAGCGCGATGGCGCCTGGAGCGAAGCGAAGCTGCTCGTCGTCCTGCGATCACTGCTTCGCGGTGGTCAAGATCTGACGGCGCGGAACGTGCGGGTCGGCGGCCTACTCCACGACCTGCGCGAGCAACGGCGCCGCGAACCCGCCCAACCGTTCGACCGTGACGTAGGAGGACACCGACCACGCGTGCGCCGCCTCGTGAAGGACTCCAAGCGACTCTGACAGTGTGCCGAGCACCTGCTCAAGCTGCCCGCGCGGGCGGCTTGAGCTGTGAGAGTGAGTTGTCCCGTCGCTAGCGGAGACGGCGCACACTCCGGTTATGCGTTGCTAGCGCAAGGTCATGCGGGCGACGCACCTTGGAGACAATTTTGTGAGGAAGCACCGAAACTTTCAGCGTGAGCCGTCGAGGGCTGAGGTGTGTAGCTGCGCTGCTCAGGGCTGCATTTCCCTTGCTCTTTGCGCGTCGTCTCGGGCAGTCCTCATCGCACTCAGAGGCCTCCGCCCGAGATCATGGGGGAGGCCTCTGGTTCAGAACGGGGACCGTTAACGCGAGGCTGGTGCCAGCAGCACGGTGCGACGGCAGAACGGGCAAAACAACGACTCGCCCCGCCGAAGCATGCGTCCGTGGCGCCACCAGCGGTTTCGGCTCATACGCCAGCAGGATGGCTCATCAGGGCGCGTGGCGCGCCACTTGGGAAGCTTCATGCCGGTCACCACTGCTTCCTCATGCCGCAGGAATCACAGACCAAGAAGTCGCCGTCGGCGCGTAACGGCCCGTGGATAGCTCGGCCGTGCTTGCCGATTCTTACGCAGCGTCGGCCACCGTCGTCACCGTTCCGTTTGCTGTTCTCGAGTAGTCCTCGCCATTGAGGTGACAGCGTCTTCCGGTTGCGCGGACCTCGTGTGTTCGCGCTCATTGCGTAACGCCGTCCTGTCGATGCACAGGTCGGTTGTTCCGCGCGGGGTTCGACGCGGCCAGTGCTCTAACTTCTTCACCGTTGTGCGCTCTAGTGAAGGTGCTAATGCGGTCGCGATTCGATGTGCGAGCATCGATTCTCGGCGGAATAACAGCAGCGGAGTCAGTAGACGTGGCATGGCATAGAGCCCTGAGTTCGTCGTTGTCTCGCTGCAAGCGCATGTGCTCGTCGTAGGCCACGCCCGCACGAAAGCGGGCAATAGCCCAGAGCTCCGCCACGTCCTCGCCGCCGGGTTCGCTGAGTGAGAGCCGCATGAGGCGTTGGACTCGCTCGTTGATCTCGCTTGCCAGCTCCTCGATGAGCTTCTGTCCGTCAGTCATAGCCGCCACGCCCTCTCCGAGAATGGCGCGCCGTTCCAGCCCATGAGGGGTACGACTTTGCAGAAGGAGTCGTCGAGCAACCCCAAGTTCTCTGCGGCCTGGTCGACGCGAGCCGCGGCACTCTTGCTGTTGCAGACCCACACAAGCTTGTCGAACGTGCGGTGGTCGTCCCGCAGAAACGTGTTGATGATCCGCTCGTAGTCGCCGATGGTCTTTATGCTCGTCTCGATTTCGACAGCGACCGAGCCATCGTTCTGCAATAGCACCAAATCAGGGAAGTGGTAGGTGCTCACGCTTCCAGGCTGACTTAGCTTCGGCACGACCGTGAGGAGGCCAGCACGCTCACTGAGGGCTAGCGTTCGCCCCTTGGCGGCGAAGTCATCTCGCTTCCAGTTCCGGGCTCGGCCATCGAGCTGCGAGTGCTCAGATTCCGTACCGTCTCGCCAGCTCCACCAAGACGAGGTGATCTGGTACTCACTCACGAGCTGGTCGATGCTCGCGCATTCCTTCTCGTCTTCTGAGCGCAGAGGATTCCAGCCGATGAGCAACTGGATGGCCACCTGGTTAACTGCAAGGAAGTGCCCGAATTGACTTGTCTCCACGTCCTGGGCAGTGACGCGTCGCATAGCCGCGGGGTCAAAGCTTTTAGTAGTAGCAAGCAGGCTCAGGCCGCGCTGCGTGATGAACCAGGGCAGTTTCACGCCGAAGACGTCGCGGTGAGAAGCCACGAGCCCTGCCTCTCGGAGGCCGAGGAGCCGCTTGTGAGTGCTCTTCGGTTGCACGCCTGCGAGGTGCGCGAGCTGTGTTGAGTTGCTGAACTTGAAGCGAGCGAGGAACGCGAGAAGCAGCTCATCCCGCTCGGTGAAGGTGCGGCGCCGGTACTTCTTGCTGGTGTTCTTCTTAAAGCTCGTCGGCTTAGGCGTTCCCGCTAGGTTGCCGAGACGGGGATCGTCGGGGTTGCGCTCGCGGGTAACTTGTTCGTCATCGTCGTTGCAGAAGTACTCGGCATAGGTCGTGTCGAGCCTGTCTTCGCCTGGCGGCGTTACCGCGTCGCCCTGGGAACAGACTGCGAAGGCAGTGCCTCCGGCGTCTGCCAGCGGCAAGCGAATGCCGTTGAAGCGTGGGGTGTCGGTCATGGTGGTGGTGCCTCCTCGTGGGTGAGCCGCGTCCTGCTGGCGGCGAGGAGTGGAATATCGGAATGTCGTCGCTCCACTGGGCGAAGTGCTTGACGCCTACTTGGGGACCACCTATGACGTAGACCTCGACGTGGCGCTTGTCGTGCGGGTACGTCGACCCACCCCCGGAGCGCTGCGAAGCACCCCGGACTCGCTGGCGCTCGACCCGCCCTGCCGGAAGTAAAAGCGTCTTCCGTCAGCCAGCCTTTGCCGTCTCCGATCAGCCCGTGGGCCTGACCTCCGACGGCGGCAGGAAGCTTGCGTAAGCCCGCTGTCAGCCCTTGGGGCTGCCTTCGGCCTCACTCCACCTTCCAACAAGCACCGCGCAGCCTGAGGCCTGCACGGGTAGCGCCATCTCCTCCGAGAGGAGGACTGGCGACTACGGGAAGCCGTCGAAAGTGTGCCGACACACTTCCGGAAGCATCTGGCAGTGTCTCGGGGATAGCAGCGCCACCAGATCTCTCCGGACCACTCCCGTGTCCGGTATGGAACAGGCAGGGATTCACCTCGCGCGCGAGGCGAAGCCGAGCGCGGTGGAGCGGAGCAAGAATAAGGGCAGCAAAGCAGCGCTGGGCCGCGCGGCGCTACGCCCGCCCCTTCGGCCAATGGCCGGAGGTGGTTTTTTTTGACCGCCGACAGTCTGCGAAGGACTCCGATATTGGCTCTCCATGAACGCCTCACACAGGAGCACGCCATGACCTTGAAGTACCACCAATCACCCGATTCCGGCACCTGGACTCGCTGCGTCGCTCGCGGCGCGAGTAACGGGGGAAGGGACTGCCCCTTCGGCGCGCCCACCGTCGACCACCTCGACCGCACCGAGATTGCCCTACGCAGCGGCGGCATCCTGAGGACGACACAGGGCGGCAAGGAGAAGCGCTTCGTTGTCACGCCCGTCATTGGGGGCGCGTACGCAGTTGTCGGCGCTGACGGCACTGCTCGCACCTACACGGAGAAGGGCGAGCTGATCCCCGCGAAGGCGCGGCGGGCGTTCTATGACAGCAAGCTCATGCCCGCGCTCACCGACCGACAGTCTGCGAAGGACAGCGGTGGGGGAGAGGAGACCAAGTCAGACGGCAGTGCGCCGGTCCACAGCACGCCCGACGACGACGGCAGTGATGCGGCGCACGGCTCCGGCAAGTCTTCGAGCAGTGCGCCGGTGCGCGGCTCATCGAGCGCCGCCGGCAAGACTCCTTTCCGACAGTCTGCGAAGGACAGGGCGAAGGCGCGGCACGAGGCCACCAAGGGCGTGCTTCGCTGGGTGGGCACGCTCGCAGCGGGCCACGGCAGCACGAGCGCATCACCGGCGCACAGCGCGAAGATGAGCAACGCGTGGAGCTTCCTCGTCGCCTGGTTCGCACAGCTGTTCACCGACACACAGCTCTGAGATCAACAGGTGTTGATGCGACACCTAGAGACTGCACCACCACGTCGAGCCGTAGATCTTGTAGCCGAGGTCTCGCGTGCCGAGGTCGGTCCACATGTTGCGACCGTCGCTCCCGATCTTGGCCCAATCAGCAAGCCGTTCGTAGACGTCAACTGTGATGTACGACGGGTATGCCGTGGGCAACGCCGCCATCTTCGCGGCGTTGTTGCTCGCATTGCCGACCCACACGAGGTCGTTGCTGCCACGGATGCCGGTGCGGGCGACGAACAACTGCGACGTGTCGATGCCGACGCGCTGTTTCAACTCGAAGTCCGTGTCGTACTTCTTTTCAAGCTTGGCTTGCACGATCTCCCGACAGGCCCAGTTGATCTGAAGAGCGCACTTCGCGGCCTCAGAGTTCTTGCGATCACCGATGAACACGCCCATCACGCGGTCGCCGTCGTAGGCGGTGATGCTGCCTCCCCGAGCGCGGATGATCTTCGACGCGCAGTAGAGGTAATTCTTGTAGACCTCGGCCGCGAACCAGTCCTTATAGCCCTTAGTCATCTTCGTGCTTGCCGCGAGGTCGGCGTAGAGCACGGTGGCGTCAAGCTCGACCGCGACATTGCTCAGTGGCAGGTCGTCGGGGTCGGGGACCTTCTGACCTTTGCGCCTCGTCCACTGATCATCGAGCACCTTCTGCACATAGGTCCCGAGCTCGTCCTTGAGTGCCATGTGTTGTCTCCTCCTCGCAGCTACAGGACCGTGATGAGTGCGGCGGCACCCGCGAACAACACGCCGAAGGCGAGCACGGCCAGTGCCCAACCACTGGCAAGAAACTTGCCGCGGGCGACGACGCTGTTGGCCCACACCTGAGCCGCCACCTCGCGAAAGTACCTCTCGTCGTCGCTCAGCAACTCCTTGACGGCATCCGCGTGGCTGTCGGCATCGCCCTTGTATCGACGGGCCACGTGCTCGAAGTAAAGCAACGAGACCGGCTCGCCGACACGCAGCGTGGGTATCAGTGCGTAGAGCGCGAGTCCGGCAGCGATGAGTGCCGCGACGCCAGACAGCACGCCGAACACGACTGCGCCGCAGGGCGCGGACTGGTACTTGTCGCTGAGGCCAGCAGAGGCAAGTGCACCGGCGAGGACGCCTGCGCCCGCCAACGCGCCTCCCGCTTTGGCGTCGGCGAAGCGCACCCACTCGTTGGTGGCGTTCAGCAGACGCCAGGCATCGTCAATCACGCTCGGCAAGTTACCTGCTGCCTCCGACAGTGTTCGGACCGAAAGCTTCGCAGGTCGTTGGTCACTTGGATGGTCAGGAGCGTCCGCGACATAGTGAACGCCCTCGGACCCGTCGCTTCTCGGTTCGAGCCGCGAGCTGTCGTCCCCGCCTGCGTCCCTCGTCACGCAGTTCGCGATGATCACATCCCTGAGTTGGCCCGTGCGCTGCTTGAAGTGAGTCAATGACTGACTGATGCGCCACCGCCTACAGATCGTCTCGCTTGATTGCGCTCACACGGCGCCGAAGCGATATTCCTTATGCCTTCATCAACTACGACCAAGGAGCAAGGCTATGAGGAAGTTTCACATCAACGGCAAGGGCGACGCAGAAATTTGCAGAAACGTTGACCGTTGTCAGCGCGGTGAGCTGGTTGAGCACTACGGCTCAGCATCTGCTGCGCGCCTCGGTTACGAACGATTCATGTTCGGTCACACACTTCCATTACCGCTGTCGAAGAGTCGACCCCGTGCCTAGGGGATGCTTCTACAGCCGTCGGCGCCGGAACGTGAAAATGCGTTGAGGCTCGGCATCGTCGTTTTGGGCTGCAGCCAAAGCGCCACCTCGTGCCGCGCAACAACGTCGTGTCACACGGGCCGACTCCGATATTTGCGACACCACCGCACGGAAGGTCCAGGCCCATGAGCAACACCCACGGCCAGACAGTCACCTATCTGCGAGTCAGCAGCGACACCCAGCAACTCGACCGCCAGGACGAGCTTCGCGAGCACGCCGATCGCGTCTTCGAGGAGTACGCGAGCGCTGCGACACGTCAGCGGCCAGTGCTCACCGAACTCATCGCCTACGTACGCGACGGCGACACCGTGCGCGTGTGGAGCATGGACCGTTTGGCGCGCTCGCTCACCGACCTGCTGGCGCTCGTCAAGGAACTGAACGGCAAGGGCGTCACCGTCAGCTTCACGAAGGAACGACTCGACTTCGTGCCGCATCACGACGACCCGATGAGCACGCTCCTGCTGCACGTCATGGGCGCGGTTGCGGAGTTCGAGCGCAGCGTCATCCGGCAGCGACAGGCTGAGGGTATCGCGAAGGCGAAGCAGCAAGGCAAGTACACAGGACGACAGCCCGTACTCGCTGCCGCTCAGGTAGATGAAGCGAAGGCTCGACTGGCTCTCGGCTTGTCGAAGGCTCAAGTCGCTCGGGAGCTGGGCGTCTCGCGGTCGACGCTGCACCGAGCGCTCGACGGCACTCTCGTCCTTCGGGGCTCAACGGTGGGACCATCCAGACGTGACCACGAAAGGCCGTAGCAATCACTCGTGGCAGCCGGGAGAGCGGAGCGGAGACACCTTCGTCACGGAGTGCGCTCACTGTGGCCTGCGCGAGTGCGAGCGCTGGCTGTCTGACGATCAGGGGAGGGCTGCTGTCGGACTCGTGTGGGCGAGTCCTTACGGCGCGACTGTCCCCGTGCGGCCGTTCAAGTTCAACAAGGACCGACGACCGGCGACGTGACCAACTACGGCCTGGCACGAAGAGTTCCCCGCCAACCTTCTTGGTCGCACGCCCATTTGCCCGAAGTCACGTCGCGCATGGGATACGCCCGGCAACTAGGAGGCGGAAAGACACTGCCGCGGCGCTCATCGCAAGTAGCCTGGCCAACGTGCCAGACCAAGACGATCCGACACATGTGCTCACCATCGCCGCGGTGCGCTGGGGCATCGACACGCTCGGAGAGCAGAAGCTCCACCCGACCTTTGTCCCGTACCTGTATCTACGTGAGCAGGCCCGCGCGGGACTACTCGACTCGGCATCCAGTGGCTCAAGCGAGATGCTCAAGCTCATCGAGATGCCGGGCCATCCGACGAAGCCGAACTACTTCCCACTGATCAGTCGCGGAAAGCGAGACGCTGGGCCGCTTGCCACGTTCTGGCGGGCAAGCAACATCGCGGGCAGCTGGTCGCCTGGCTCGATCGGTCGTCAGGTGTCCTGGCTTGAAGTGCCTGGTGGAGGCGCATACGCGATGCCTGATGACCACGTGCAGCGAGCGCTCACGGACATGCTCTACGGGGCGAAGGTATCGGCGCTGGCCCTTGGAGCGTACTTTCTGCGCAACGACGGGTTTGTGCTCAGCGACGCACCGACTGCTGATGACGTGATCGACGCCTTTCGAGATCGCTTTGACTACCCAGTCGACGCCGACGACGAGTTCGAACCGCTGTTCTCGACGGAGGTGCCCGACGTCGACTTTGAATGGTTCGAAGAAGTGACGCCCGAGCTGAGTGCGGAGTTCACGCCCGTCGAAGAGGAGCCGAGCGATGTTTGAGTCGTTGGTGGCCGGCGTGCGCACTCTGTCCGCTGACGATCTGGGCATCGGTGTGGAAGCGAAGGCGCAGACAACTCATGCTTCATCCGCGCCAGACGCCCCCGAGGTGCCAGCCGACCACCCGCGCGTGGTCGAGATCATGCGCCTCGCGAAGATCTTTGGCGGCGTGATCCTCTCCGGCCCGCCTGGCACGTCGAAGTCCTTCTACGCGGCTGCGGCCGCGGACCACATGACTGACCGCGATACGGAGCGGTACCGGTTCGTGCAGTTCCACGCGAGCTACCAGTACGAGGACTTCATGCTGGGCTTCGCTCCGACGACTACGGGGTTCACTCTCAAGCCAGGTCCGTTCCTCGAACTAGTCGAAAGAGGCAAAGACCGTCCTGACGATGAGCTGCATGTCCTCGTCATCGACGAGCTTTCGCGCGCAGACGTCGGCCGGGTCTTCGGCGAAGCTCTCACCTACGTAGAGCGCACCAAGCGCAAGCTGCCGTTCCGCATTGCCAACGGCCAAGAGATCTTCGTGCCGACTAACTTCGTCATCATCGCCACGATGAACCCCTTCGACCGAGGCGTCGATGAGGTTGACGCTGCCTTCCAGCGGCGCTTCGCCAAGGTCACGATGGACCCTGAGCAAGACGTACTCGAAGCGATACTCCTGCAGAACGACATGGACGAAGCGCTGCGCCGCCGGCTGCTCGCCTGGTTTGGACGCATCAACGGTTACGCGCAGAACAACCCCGCCGCCGCGGTGGGACACGCCTACTTCTCGGCTGCGAGCGACGAGGAGTCTTTGCAAGATGTGTGGGACTACCAGCTCAAGTACCTGGTCGAGCGAGCCTTCCGCCGCGACGAGAACAGGAGGGCAGATCTCGAAACGGCGTGGCGTCACGTGCTGGAGGGACCAGCGCGGCGTCAGCCTGCCGAGCCCGTCGAGGATGAGAGCGACGAAGCTTCGGCGGCCGCGGGCGAGACTGACACGCAGTGAAGGTTCGTGAGCGGGATGGTGTCGTCTATGTCGACTGCGTGGAGTACGAGCAGCTCGACATAGACGCGCGCCTGTGGCTAGGTGAGGGCCACGAGGCGATTCTGAACGCCGAGATCGACGGCCGCGACGTGATGCGAGCCAACTTCAGCAAGGGTCGGCTTCGCCTACAGGCAACGTCCTTCGTCGGAGTCATTCCGCTCAACGACCAGGTAGTCGTGCGAGTGAAGCCGCGAGTCCCCATTGCCAACCTCACTCGCATGGTCATCGACACTGGGCACGCGGTGTTGCCGCTGACCGCCATTCGCGACTACGCGGCACGTGGACGCGCAGACGAGTGGTCCATGAACCTGTACGCCGACGCGTTACTCGCCTACGTCGACGCGATCCTCGACGCCGGACTGCACCGCGAGTACGCGCAGCGGACCGGAGAAGGTGCCCACCCTCGCGGAAGATTGCTTGCCACGCAGACGATGCAGCGTTTCACTGCTCGTGGAGTGCCCAACAAGGCAGCTTTCACATGGTTCGAGCGAACGGTGGACACCGCCTTGAACCGCTGCGTACTCGCGGCAATGGAGGTCGTGTATGACTACCTCAACCAGGTGCGGGCGCAACCCCGAAAGGGCAATCGCGCACGTCTGGCGCGCCTCGCGGGCCATTTCGCAGCCTTCGAAGAGGTGACCTTCGATCGCGACTACCGCTTTCTGAACGACCGACGCGTCGCTGGGCACGAGCCCCTTCCAGACTCCCGCAACTACTACAAGCCCGCCCTCGACTTGTCGGTCGCGATCTTGCGTGAGACAGGACTGGCACTTGACCTCGGAGGTAGCGATGTGCAGCTTGGCTCGCTACTCATCGACACCAACAAGCTCTTCGAGAACTTCGTGCGCGTGAGCCTGGCACGTACAAGCGAGAAGGCCGGCTGGCCCGTCGACGTGCTCGACGGCAACACAGACGGCTACGTTGACCTCTACGACGTGCCCGACACTGTGCCCGCCCCGTTCGGAGTGCCGCTCACCGCCCTCTCGACGCAGGACAAAGGGCGCGCGCAGCCTGACGTGGTGTTTCGTCTACCCGATGGTGCGGTTCCACTCGTTGCAGAGGTGAAGAACACCGCGCATGGAAGTCGCGCGAAGGCCGACGACGTACTGCCGGAACGCGGTGAAGTTGAGCAAGCAGTCACGTATGCGCTGCGGTACAACCTGTCATTCACCGTGCTCATTCACCCGTGGATCAAGGGCACCAAGGGCCTCGCGTACGTGGGCCGCGTGCGCACCATCGACGTTTACGACTACCGACTCGATCTGTCGACCGACACTGGGCTAGATGCCGCCCTTGAAGACATGGCCCGCACCATGGCGCGGCTGTCAGGTGTGGACGCGGTCTAAGCGCCCACGTCCGGCTTGTTCATGAGCGGAACCAGGTCAACGCCGATCGCATCGCGCCGCTCCGCCACTGCCGTCTTGAGCGTCGTGCCCGTACCAGCGAACGGATCGAATACGACGCCGCGAGTGGGCTGCCCGTGACCGCAATCAGTCCATCCCACAGTGCGCTTGTTACCGAAGGTGAACTCGCGGAAGTACCCGCCCAGTGCGAGCTTCGCTTCGGCAGCGAGGCGCTGCACATCGAGGCTGTTACGCCCCGTGCCGTTCTGGTACTTCGTGGCCTTACCGACGTCTGACACGCCGAACGCCTGGATCGCTCGAATGTGAGCGGGAGTGAGCCCGCGCTCCTTCGCGAGCTCCATCGCGCGTCGAGCTTGCGGCCGCTTGGGATCGAGCTCGCCCGTGCGCTCGATGACGCGCTGACGAGGCGCGCCGCACTCGCCGCACACCTGCAGGGGAGCAGCGAGAAGGACTGCGCGGCGTACGAGTTCCTTGGGGTAGGGCGCAAGGTGCTGCCCCATGTTGCGCTCGGGATTGATCGTCCACACGTCGCCGGGGTTAGCGCCGTTGCCCATCTCGGCGGAGTAGCCCGCGAGGTCGTAGTAGTAGTTGGGCTTCGCGGTCAGGTGGATGACGTACTCATGACGGTTGGCGAGGCGGTTCTTCACGGGATCGGGCATGCCCGACTCCTTGGCCCAGATGATGCGGTTGCGCACGAACCAGCGACGGTTGTTCACCGCGTCCCACTCGATGCGCCCAGGAATGCCGAGCAGGGACTTCTTGTGGTACGTGTCGCCGACGTTGAGAAACACTGATCCGTGAGGCCTCAACACGCGCCGCCACTCGTCCAGGCAATCAAGGATCGCGTTGACATACGCCTCCGGTGTGGTCTCCTGACCGATCTGATCCGCATGCCCGTAGTCACGCTTGTTCCAGTAGGGCGGCGAGGTCACGATCAGGTCCACGGAGTTGTCCGGCAAGCCGGTCTCACGCGCATCGCCTGGAGTGAAGGTGAGTTGCGGTTCAGCGAGCTGCGACTCCCAGTCTTCGAGCTGGCCCACTGACGCCGCCGACAGTGTCGGACGTGCTGCTTGAGGGTCGGCGTCGTCGCGCCGTGCTTTCGCGGAAGACTCGCTCATCGGTTCTACAACTCTCCTGTGCCTGCCTGGCCTCCGTGGGTGCGACCGTGACTGTAGAGACAGCCGCCGACACATCACCAAACTGCAGCTGAACGAGACCAACCTACCGTGGTGCTTCGCCTGCCTTCGCGCATTGCCGACCCGTGTCAATGAGGTCGCACGACCCGACCGCTAGGCGTGTGCGAGACGCTCCTCGCTGCGGTCTAACGGGTGGTGAGCGCAAGGACACAACGTTGCCGCACGCACGGTGCTGTCCTGCTCCAACCGCTGCTACTTGCGCGCGGGCGACGTTGGCTGGGCGGGTGTCATCGTTAGCAGGAAAGTGAAGCTACAAATATGGGCTTCGACGCAACGTCATGACGCAACATTTCATGTGCTATGCATTAAACGCCGTTGACCTGCATCTTTGCGGTAGTTAGTGCATTCCCGCCAGCTCCACAGATGGGACTCTGACGGCTTGGTCTGCGCTGAATGCGCGGCCCAGGCCGTCAGGGCTTTTTCCTGCCGCCGGCGCCCTTGCGCCGCGTGGTTTGGTGGGAGACGGGTGCGAATGTTTCGGCCGTGACCGGTGGAGGTGACCGGAGTGACCCTCTTCTCGCTGGTGGTCACCGTCCTGGTGACGATCGGGATGGTGGTGCTGATCCTGCTGTTCGAGCGCAAGCGCGCGGAGGGCATCCAACGCGACCTACGGCGGCGGCGACCCGACGAGGGTCTGGACGGCCCGGACGACCGACCGGGGGCCGATCGGCCGTGACCGCGCGGCGGCGAGGGCTCGGAACGGCTGCGCCGGGTACGACGCGATCGTGGTGAGGAGACTCGGCGTCGAGGAGGAGCTGCTGCTGGTGGACCCCGACAGTGGGCGCCCCCGGCCGGTGGCCGCGGAGGCGCTGCGGGACCAGCGTGCGGACACCTCCGAGGTGGTGGAGTCCGAGCTCTTCCGCTACCAGGTCGAGACCGCCACCGACCCGTGCACCGGACTGGACGAGCTCGCCGACCAGCTGCGCGCCCGACGGCGTGCCGCGTCCGCGGTGGCCGAGAGCGTGGGTGTCGCGGCCGTCGCGGTGCCGACCCCGGTCCTGGCGGACGAGGGGGACGAGGTGACGCGCGCCCCGCGTTACGAGCGCATCCGTCAGGAGTTCGGCGAGCTCGCCCGGACCTCGCTCGCCTGTGCGATGCACGTCCACGTGGAGGTGGCACCGCAGGAGGGTGTCGCCGCCCTCGACGCGATCGCCCCCTGGCTGCCGGCGCTGGTCGCGGTCAGCGCCAACTCGCCGTACGTGCGCGGACGGGACACCGGGTACGCCAGCTGGCGCACCCAGGTGTGGTCGAGCTGGCCGTCCAACGGCACCGGTCAGGCGTTCGGCTCGTCCGCGGAGTACGACCGCGTGCGCGCCGCCCTCGTGCAGTGGGGCGCGGCGCTCGACGAGGGAATGGTCTACTTCGACGCTCGCCTGTCGGCCGCCTACCCGACGCTCGAGGTCCGCGTGGCCGACGTGTGCACGGACCTCGACGACGCGCTGCTCGTCGCCGCACTCGTCCGCGGCCTGGTCGCCACCGCCGCCGACGGGGCGCTCACCACCGACGAGCGCTGGCGCAGCGACCTGCTGCGCGCGGCGAACTGGCGGGCCTCCCGCTACGGGCTGTCCGGTCAGCTGGTCCACCCGATCCGGATGGAGCTCGCACCCGCACGGGCGGTGGTCGAGGACCTGGTCCACCGGATCCGGCCGGCCCTGGGGGAGGCGGGCGACGACGGTGCGGTCGCCGACCTGATGGAGCGCCTGCTCGCTCGCGGCGGCGGCGCGACCCGCCAGCGGCGGGTGCGGGAGAGTCGCGGCACCCTGGAGGCGGTGGTGGCGGACCTGGTCGAGCGCACCCGTGTCCCGGACTGAGGGGCGGACCCATCCGCGGCCTGGGCGGCCCCGAACCACCCCCATGCAACGCCGCACCCTGATCCGGGCGGGGCTCGCCACGCTCGCCGCCGTCGGGGTGACGCCAGCCCTGACGGGCTGCGGGCAGGATGTCCCCGTGCAGCGAGCAGACCCGACCGGCGGCCCGACCGGCGGCAGCCGACACGCCTACGGCGACCACCCGAGCCAGTACGGCGAGCTCGCCGTCCCCGAGGGCACCCCGCAGGGTGTCGCGGTGGTGGTGCACGGCGGCTTCTGGAAGGCGCAGTACGGCATCGAGTACGGCCGACCGGTCGCGGACGCGCTGCTCGCGAACGGCTGGACGGTGTGGAACATCGAGTACCGGCGGGTCGGCGACGGTGGGGGCGTGCCCGCCACACTGGACGACGTGCAGGCCGCGATCGCCCACCTCGACCGCCTGGACGTGGGGGTCGAGGTGGCCACGGTGCCGGTGCTCGGCGTGGGCCACTCCGCGGGTGGCCACCTGGTCACCTGGGCGGGCGCCGGCGGCCGGCTCAGCCACGTGATCAGCCAGGCCGGGGTGCTCGACCTGCGGGCCGCGGCGGACGCCGGACTGGGCGGCGGCGCGGTCGAGGCGTTCCTGGGACACCCAGCCGGGGAGGCCGACCGCGAGGTCGACCCGATCCGCGGGGTCCCGCTCGCGGTTCCGGTCTGGTGCGTGCACGGACGCGAGGACGGCACCGTCCCGATCAGCCAGTCGGCCGACTACGTCGCCGCCGCCACGGCCGCCGGTGGCCGGGCCCGCCTGGTCGAGGTCGACGGCGACCACTTCGCCGTGATCGACCCGGCCACCGCCGCCGGAGCGGCCACCCTCGAGATCGCCGCGGAGATCCTGCAGGAGCACGCCGCGTCCACCGGATCGGGCTGAGGCCACATGGCCCGCACCGCCGTTGTCGTCGGGTCCGGCCCGAACGGTCTGACCGCCGGGGTCGTCCTGGCCCGCGCCGGATACCAGGTGAGGGTGCTCGAGGCCCGGGACCAGCCCGGCGGCGGGACGCGCAGCGCGGAGCTCACCGTGCCGGGCCTGCTGCACGACGTCTGCTCGGCGGCCCACCCGACCGGCGCCGCCTCTCCGGCGTTCCGTGCCCTGGACCTGCACCGACACGGTCTGCGCTTCGCCCATGCTCCGGTGGAGGCCGCCCACGTGCTCGACGGCGGGCGCGCCGCTTCCCTGCTCCGTGACCTGGACGCCACGGCCACCGGTCTCGGCGTCGACGACCAGGCCTGGCGCCGGACGTTCGCCGGACCTGTGGACCGAGTCGACGACCTCACCGACGCGATCCTCGGCCCGCTGCTCCGCGTGCCTCGCCACCCCGGCGCACTGGCCCGCTTCGTGCCGCGGGCGGTGCTGCCCGCCACCGGTCTGGTGCGCGGCTGGCGGACCGAGGAGGCCCGTGCGCTGGTGGCGGGGATGGCCGCCCACGCCGGCCTGCCCCTGGACAGTGCCGGCACTTCCGGCATCGCGCTCCTGTTCGGCATGCTCGGTCACACCGTCGGGTGGCCGGTCGCGGTCGGAGGATCGCAGGCGATCTCGGTGGCGTTGATCGCGGCGCTGGCCGAGGCGGGCGGCACCGTGGAGACCGGGCGACGGGTGACCAGGCTGCCCTCCGCCGACCTGGTGCTGCTGGACACCTCACCGGAGGACGCGCTGCGGATCGCCGGGCCGATGGTGCCGCACCGGGTCGCGCGGGCCTACCGACGGTGGCGCCGGGGCGGCGCGGCGTACAAGATCGATCTCGCGGTCCGCGGTGGCGTGCCGTGGTCGGCTCCCGATGCCCGCCGCGCAGGCACGGTCCACGTCGGCGGTACGTTCGAGGAGGTCCATGCCGCCGAGCTCGCCGTCCGGGCCGGGCGGATGCCGCAGCGGCCGTTCGTCCTGGTCGGGCAGCAGTACCTCGCCGATCCTGGCCGGTCCGACGGGGACCTGCACCCGGTCTGGGCGTACGGGCACGTGCCCTTCGGCTCCACCGCTCGGGCCACCGACGCGGTGCTGGGGCAGATCGAGCGCTTCGCGCCGGGCTTTCGGGACTCCATCGAACACTTCGCGGTGCGCACGCCCGCAGAACTCGCGGCCGAGAACCCCAACCATCCGGGCGGGGAGATCGGCGGCGGCGCCGCGACCCTGCGGCAGACGCTGCTACGACCGCGTGCCGCCCTCGACCCCTACCGGATCGCGGACCACGTCTACCTCTGCTCGTCGTCGACGTCGCCCGGCGCCGGGGTGCACGGAATGTGCGGCTACCACGCGGCGCGGCACGCGATCGCCGACCACGCCGGGGCGGCGGGGGTCAGCGCGTCGCGGCGCTGACCGCCTCGGCGACCGGCACGTCGCCGCCGACCAGGTTCCACTGGTGTCCGGCGCTCTCCGGCGCGTCCAGGATCGCGGCCAGGGTCGCGGCCACGTCGGCCCGGGTCACCTCGCCGCGCTCGACGTCCGGTCCGAGCGCGACCAGACCGGTCGCCGGGTCGTCGGTGAGCAGGCCGGGGCGCACGATCGTCCAGTCGAGGTCGCTGGCGCGCAGGGCGACGTCCGCGTCCCGCTTGGCGGCGACGTAGGCCTTCCAGACCTCGCCGGCGTCGTCCGGCACCGGTCGGTCCACATCGATGGCGGAGACCTGGACGAAGCGGCGGATGCCGCGGGTCTGAGCACCGCGGATCGACTTCAGCGACCCCTCGAGGTCCACCGTCCGCTTCCGCTCGATGTCGCCGTCGGGTCCGCCGCCGGCGGCGAAGACCACCGCCTCGCAGCCCTCGAAGGCGGCGGCGAAGGCCTCGTCGCCGTCGTTCTCGATGTCCAGCAGCCGCACCTCGGCACCGATCTCCTCGAGCTCGGCGCGATACTCCTCGCGGCGGACCAGCGCCACCGGCTGGTGCCCGCCCGCGACCAGCAGCGGCTGCAACTGCAGGGCGATCTTTCCGTGTCCTCCGACAATCGCGATACGCATACCCCCAACCTACGAGCCCACCGGTGAGCACCCGCCTACGCTGGTCGTGCGTGAGCGTGCAGCCGCAGTGAGGAGCCCGGCATGAGTACGTCGACACCGGCGGCAGACACCCTGCCCGGCCCGGTCGAGGTGCTCGCCCGATGAGGCCGGACGCGCTGCTGGAGGCCGTCGCGCGCTGGGAGGTCGCCGGCGGGACCTGGCGGTTGAGTCCGACCGGCCCCGGCGCCGCCGATGTGGTCCTCTGCCGCTGCGACGGAGGCGAGGAGGTCGAGCGCCTGGCCTGCACCGATCCGGGCACCCTGACCCGGCTGCGGCGCCGGTCCGTGGAGCCGGGATGAGGACGTTGGTGGTGCTGGCCGCGGCGACTTCGCTGCTGCTCGCCCTCACCGCCTGCACGGGCACCGACGAGGAGCCGACCTCTCGCCCGAGCACCAGCCCGACCGGCAGCCCGACCAGCAGCCCGAGCGCGAATCCTGGGTCCTCGTCGCCGCTGCAGCCAGCCCCCGACCCGATCTCGGTGGCGGCGCTCGCCGACGCCGACCTCCCCGGCGGTGATCTCCGTCTGGGCGCGGTGCGCGAGCGGACCGACTCCTTCACCTCCTACGACGTCACCTTCGGCTCCACCCGGTCGGGGCGCGGAAGCCGCCGGATGACGATCAGCGGCGTGCTCAACGTGCCGACCGGGCGCGGTCCCTTCCCGGCGGTGGTGCTCGCCCACGGCTACATCGACCCCGCCTACTACGAGCGGGGCCAGGGAATGACCCGGGAGCGTGGCCACCTGGCGACAGCCGGCTACGTCGCCCTCCACGTCGACTACCGCAACCACGCGGAGAGCGACGACGACCCGCGGGTGGAGACGGCGGTCCGGCTCGGCTACAGCGCCGACGTGGTCGCCGCCGCGCGGGCACTGGCGGCGACCGACCGGGTCCGGGTCGACGCCGACCGGATCGCTCTCTTCGGCCGGTCGATGGGCGGGGGAGTGATGCTCAAGGCCCTGGGGGCCGAGCCCGGTCTCTTCGCGGCCGGCGTCGGTTGGGCGTCGGTCTCCAGCCTGGAGGCGGAGAACTTCGCGCAGTTCCAGGCCTCCGATGCCAGCACCGCCCGGCTGCGGGCGGCGACCCGCGGCCGCCACGGGCTCCCGACCGACGACCCGGCGTTCTGGCGGGGGATCTCCGCGCGGCCCCTGCTGGACCGGATCACCGAACCGGTCCTCCTGGTGCACGGCCGCCTGGACGAGACCTGCCCGCCGCGCTGGGCGAGCGCCACCCATCGGGCCCTGCGCCGCGCCGGCGTGGACGCCACCCTCGAGTGGTACGACGACCAGCACGCCTTCGGGCCCGCGTTCGTCACGGCGATGGACCGGACCGTCCGCTTCCTCCGGGACAGCATGCCGCAGTGACCGGGCCGGGCCCCGAGCGTGCGACCCGGCCGAGAAGTTCACCTCCGCCTCGCCGTGGCGCCACCTCACCCTGGTCGGCTGAGCGCCATGACATCTCGGAACTCTCGGGTCGGGGCACGCCCCGCCGCCCTGCTCACCTCGCTGACCGTCGCGCTCTCCGCCGGCCTCGCCCTCGGCGTGGCCCCGGCCCAGGCCGGTCCCGACCGCCACGGCCACCCCGGCCACTCCGCGCCGGACGGACACGGCAAGCCAGGCAAGCCCGGCAAGCCCGGCAAGCCCGGCAAGCCCGGCAAGCCCGGCAAGCCCGGCAAGCCCGGCAAGCCCGGCAAGCCCGGTCATGGCAAGCCCCACCGCGCCGGAGACCCCCTGGTCATCGCCCACCGCGGCGCCTCGGGCTATCGCCCCGAGCACACCCTGGCCGCCTACCGCCTCGCCATCGCCCAGGGCGCCGACTACATCGAGCCCGACCTCGTCTCCACCTCCGACGGGGTGCTGGTGGCCCGCCACGAGAACGAGATCAGCGGCACCACCGACGTCGCCGACCACCCCGAGTTCGCCGGCCGGCGCACCACCAAGACGATCGACGGCCGCCCGGTCACCGGATGGTTCACCGAGGACTTCACCCTGGCCGAGCTGCGCACCCTCCGGGCCGTCGAACGGCTCCCCGGGGTCCGCCCGGACAACACCGCCTACGACGGTCGGTACCAGGTCCCGACGCTGCAGGAGGTGATCGACCTGGCGCGGAGCGCGTCGCGTCGTACCGGCCGCCGGATCGGGATCGCTCCGGAGACCAAGCACCCGACGTACTTCGACTCGATCGGTCTCTCCATGGAGGAGCCGCTCGTCGCGACCCTCCGCCGCAACGGCCTGGACCACCGGCACGCGAAGGTGGTGCTGCAGTCCTTCGAGATCGACAACCTCCGCGATCTCGACGCGATGACCAGGGCGCCGATCGCCCAGCTGATCAACGGAAGCGGCGCGCCCTACGACGTGGTGGCGGCCGGCGGCTCCACCAGCTATGCGGAGATGACCACACCGGCCGGCCTCGCCGAGATCGCGACGTACGCCGAGTGGGTCTCGCCGGTGAAGGACCTGATCCTGCCCCGGGACGCGGCCGGCGCGATCGGTGAGCCGACCTCGGTGGTGGAGGACGCCCACGACGTCGGACTCAGTGTGGTCACCTGGACGATGCGGGCCGAGAACCAGTTCCTGCCCAGCAACCATCGCAGCAGCACGGACCCCAACGCCCACGGCGACCTGACGGGCGAGGTGACGGCGTTCCTGGAGGCGGGGGTCGACGCGGTCTTCTCCGACCACCCGGACATCGCGGTGGCGGCCCGCGACGACTTCGCCGACGGACACCGGTGGCACCGCCGCGCCGGATGAGACCGCGCCGGCAGGACCGTGCCTCTACCCTCCTGGCATGAGTGAGACCTCGGCCGGCTGCGTCTTCTGCGACATCGTCGCCGGCGACGCGCCGGCCGATCTCGTGCTCGACACCGAGGAGCTGGTCGGGTTCCTGGATCGCCGGCCGGTCTTCAAGGGACACGTGCTGCTCGTGCCCCGCCAGCACGTGGTGACCCTGCCGGACCTGCCCGCGGGCCTGCGGGACGGCTTCCTGTCCACCGCCCAGCGCCTGTGCACCGCGATGATCGACGGTCTCGGCGCCCAGGGCAGCTTCGTCGCGGTCAACAACACGGTCAGCCAGTCGGTGCCGCACCTGCACCTGCACGTGGTGCCTCGCACGAAGGGTGACGGGCTGCGCGGCTTCTTCTGGCCGCGACGCAAGTACGCCCCCGGCGAGTCCGCGGAGTACGCCGCCCGGCTACGGGCCTGCCTGGACGCGTAGGCTTCCGCCGACCGACCACCTGCCATAGGAGTAACCAGCATGGGCCGTTTCGACGGACGCATCGCCGTGATCACCGGTGCCGCACGAGGCATCGGGTTCGGCACCGCCACCCGATTCGCGGAGGAGGGCGCCTCGGTCGCGATCGTCGACCTCGACGAGTCCGCCGCCGGTGACGCCGCCGCCCGGCTGCCGCTGGCCGACGGCGTCAGGGCGATCGGGGTGGGCGCCAACGTCTCCGACGAGGCCTCGGTGGACGCCGCGTTCGAGCGGATCGTCGCCGAGTTCGGCGGCGTGCACGTGCTGGTCAACAACGCCGGCATCACCCGCGACAACCTGCTGTTCAAGATGACCGGCGAGGACTGGGACCTGGTCATGGGCGTGCACCTCAAGGGCGCGTTCCTGATGACCAGGGCCGCGCAGAAGCACTTCGTGGAGCAGAAGTACGGCAAGGTCGTGAACATCTCCTCCACCTCGGCGCTCGGCAACCGGGGCCAGGCCAACTACTCGGCCGCCAAGATGGGCGTGCAGGGCCTCACCCGGACCCTGGGCATCGAGCTCGGCCCGTTCGGCATCAACGTCAACGCGGTCGCCCCGGGCTTCATCGCCACCGAGATGACCGACGCCACCGCCGCCCGGCTGAAGATGGACGTGGAGGAGTTCCGCGCGCTGAACGCCGAGCACAACCCGGTGCGCCGGGTCGGCGAGCCCGCCGACATCGCCGCCGCGGTGACCTTCCTGGCCAGCGACGAGGCGTCCTACATCACCGGGCAGACGCTGTACGTCGACGGCGGCGTCTCCCTCGGCGTCTGAGCGTGCGCACGGGCGCCCGGCGGCGTTCGCCTCGGTCGACGACCGCTTCGCCCTCCAGGTCGCCTTCCCTCGGCGTTCGCCTCAGTTCCTAGCGCCCTGCACGTAAAGCGACACGCCCGCGCGGCTGCGCGGGCGTGGTCGCGTCGCGGCGGAGACTGATGTGTCGCCGCAGCCGAACAATCTCGTGAGACCGATCGGAGTACCGACGTGAAGATCCGCACCCGCGCCGCGCTGCCCGCGGCCCTGGTCGCCCTCAGCCTCAGTCTCGCCGCGTGCGGTGGGGACGAGGAGGAGCCGGCCTCGAGCGAGGAGTCCACCGCTCCCGCCGAGGAGGCCCCGCAGACCTGGCCGCTGACCGGCCTCGAGGCCACCGGGAAGCAGGACCCCGAGCAGGACCGCCCCGTGATGGTCGTGAAGATCGACAACACCGCAGGCAGCGCCCCCCAGGTCGGTCTGGACAGCGCCGACCTCGTCGTCGAGGAGCTGGTCGAGGGGGGCGTCACCCGACTGGCCGCCTTCTACTACTCCGAGGTGCCCGACCTGGTCGGGCCGGTCCGGTCGATGCGGGCCAGCGACATCGGCATCGTCTCCCCGGTCGACGCCACGGTCGCCACCAGCGGCGCCGCCCAGGTCACCCTGGACCGCCTGAAGGACGCGGGCGTCACCTGGGTCACCGAGGGGTCGACCGGGTTCGCGCGGGACGAGAGCCGGACCGCGCCGTACAACCTGATGGTGAACCTCTCCGAGGCCGCGAAGGAGCAGGAGGACGGGGAGACGGCCCGGCCCGATGACTAC
Organism: Nocardioides sambongensis; assembly: GCF_006494815.1. NCBI lineage: Bacteria > Bacillati > Actinomycetota > Actinomycetes > Propionibacteriales > Nocardioidaceae > Nocardioides > Nocardioides sambongensis. Next base: position 2,381,897 of record NZ_CP041091.1, on the reverse strand, counting down.
CTCCCGTGGGGCGCCGCGGACGACAAGACCGGCGGCAAGCCGGCGGGGACGCTCACCGCGGACTTCGGCTCGCACTCGACGGAGTGGACCTACGCCAAGGACGGCTACACCAACGCGAACAGCTATGCCGAGGCCGACAGCCAGTTCCCGGCCGAGAGCGTGCTCGTGCTGCGGGTGGAGGTCGGCGACGCCGGCTACACCGACCCCGCCGGCAACCCGGTGCCGGAGACGAAGTTCGAGGGCACCGGCGACGCGCTGCTGTTCCACGGCGGCAAGGTCGTGAAGGGCACCTGGTCGAAGAAGTCGCTGGAGTCGGCGATCCAGCTGGAGACGGCCGACGGCGAGCTCACCGTGCCGGCCGGCAAGGTGTGGATCGAGCTGGTCCCGAACGACGCCTCGGGCGGATCGGTCAGCTACGCCAAGTGATCGGCAGCGACTGACGCCGACGGCGTCGCTCAGCCATCGACCGGGTCGCCGTCGGCGGCCCGGTCGCTCACGTCCGGGAACTCCACCCCGGCCTCGACCAGGCTCTGCACCCCGCTGAGCAGGAAGCCGATCGCGGTCTCGACCCGCTGCGCGGCGAGCACCGGATCGCCGGAGGTGGCCACCGACTCGCCGGCCGAGGACATCGCGCCGAAGAAGATCCGCGCGTAGGTCTGCAGCATCTCCTCGTCGAGGTCCCAGGAGCCCGCCGCCAGCGTCGACCGCACGATCTCGAGCACGTTGGCGAACGTGGAGCGCTCCTCCTGCTCGCGGAACCGCTCGTAGCCGAGCACCGACGGGCCGTCGGCGATCACGATGCGTCGGTAGCGCGGCTCCTGCACCACGTTCAGGAACGCGCGAAGTCCCTCCCGCGCCTTCTCCCAGGGGTCGCCGTGCCCGCGCAGGGCGCGCTGGATCCGCTTGGCGGCGTCTTCCTCGACGCGCTCGAAGACCGCTTCGAAGAGCGCCTGCTTGCCGGCGAAGTGGTGGTACAGCGCGCCCTTGGTGACGCGGGCTCCCGCCACGACGGCGTCCAGCGAGGTGGCGGCGTAGCCCTGCTCGGTGAAGAGCTCCTCGGCGATGTCGACCAGCGCCCGCTTGGTCGAGGCCGAGTAGGCGGCCCGACGGGACTTCCCGGCCTTGGCGTCCACCCCGGGAACCTTCGGGACCTTGGGGACGAGCCGGGACATCGATGCCTTCGCCACGCAGGTCAGCATAGGAGTCCGGACCCGTGGCCGGTGCGCCGGGAGGTGACGGCGGTCACGGCGGCGGCAGGTGCCGGGGTGGGCCGAATCACGCTCGGAGAGGTTGGGGAGGACGCCGGCCAGAGCCATACTCGGAGTACGTACCAGCGGTATGTCGGATTCCCCGGGTATCGGCATTCAGTGCCCTTCCCCGTGGGAGGCCGGCTCCGCCAGAGGAGTGAGGAGCCCGACCATGACCTGGAAGGCTTTCCACAGCCGTGCCGAGGTGCTGCGTGCGGTGATCGACGCCGCCGATGCCCGGCGAGACGGTCGTCTGCCGATGGATGTCGAGGGCGTCGCCGGCGCCTTCGACGGCGAGCTCGACCTGCTCGCCGCGCTGCAGCTGAAGTGGCACACCCGGCTCGCGGGCCGCATCGAGCGCGTCTTCGCGGACCAGCCGATGGACCTGCCGGACGCCGTGGTGCAGGCGTGGCGCGAGAGCGCCCGGGAGCTGCCCGGTGTGCGCCGGGTGCTCGACCGCCATCGCGACCACCCGCTCGACGACGCGATGGCGGCCGCGATGTCCGTCGCCACCGACAAGGAGCACGTGTTCCTGGCGGTGATGGCCGGTCGCTCCAGTCTCGCCGACGACGCCGCGCGTGTCGTCGGTGCGGACCTCGAGGAGCGCGCCCGCCGGGGCGTCGACGCCGCTGCGACGGTGACGGAGACGTCCCGCCGCCCGCGTCTGCTCGACCGGCTCCGCGCGGTGGTCGCCGCCTGATCCCGGCTGACCACCGGCTGATCACCGCCCGATCTCCGGACCGCCTCCGCCCCCGCCCCCGCCGAGGCTCGCCTCGGGCCCCGGACTCGGCCCCGGACCTGCCGCACCTCCCTCCCTCCCCGCGGCACGGTCCGGGGTCGACCTCGTCCTGCGATGGGTCATGATGGAGCGGTGAGCACGACCGCTGCGCCGGCCCCGGGGATGCTGCTCCTGGCGAGTCCCGAGCTGCTGGATCCGAACTTCGCGGACACCGTCGTGCTGCTCCTCGACGTCAACGCCGAGGGAGCCCTCGGCGTGGTGCTCAACCGCCCCTCGGTCGTCCCGGTGGGAGAGGTGCTCGGTGCGTGGGGCGAGGTCGTCGAGGACCCGGAGGTGCTCTTCCAGGGCGGCCCGGTCTCCACCGACGGTGCACTCGCGGTCGCCGAGGCGCTCGGTGACGGCGAGGGTGCGGCCGGCTTCCAACGGCTGTGGGAGAACGTCGGTCTGCTCGACCTGGACACCCCGACCGAGCTCGTCGAGGGCACGGTGCACCGGCTGCGGATCTTCGCCGGGTACGCCGGGTGGGGCGCGGGCCAGCTCGAGGGCGAGATCGCGGAGGGGAGCTGGTACGTCGTACCGGCGGTCTCCGACGACGTCTTCAGCGGCGACACGCGAGATCTCTGGCGCCGGGTGATGCGACGCCAGCCCGGCGACCTGGCACTGCACCTGACCCGGCCGGCGGATCCCGAGCTGAACTGATCCTCGCGTCGGCGAATGCGCTCGTTTGAGACATTCACGCCTCAAATGAGACACTACTGTCTCAGGAGGTTCCGATGTCGACCAATGACTCCGTGCTCGCGGCGGCCCAGCGCTGCCTCAACGACGACCCGACCGCGTCGATGGCCCAGATCGCGGCCGCGGCCGGGATCGGTCGCGCCACCCTGCACCGCCACTACAGCAGCCGTGAGGCGCTGCTCCACGAGATCGGCAGCCGCTCGCTGGACCGTTGGTCGCAGAGCATGGCGGCGGCCGGCATCGACGAGGTCGCGGCCTCCGGTGACGCCGACCGGATCCGGGACTGCATCGACGAGCTGATCGCCCGGTACGTCGACGACCTCGAGGGCTTCGGCGTCGCCCTGACCGACATCGCCGTCATGTCGGCCGAGGACCTCCGGGCGCGCTGCGCCGAGCTCTTCGAGGTCGAGGTCGGCCTCTATGCTGCGGCGCAGCAGGTCGGCGTGCTGCGCGCCGATGCCTCGCCACGCTGGGTCGGTCACGCCGTCTACGGCCTCCTGGTCGCCGTGCAGGACGGGCTGCGCGACGGGGACCTCGCCCGACGGGACGGGGCGGCGATGGTGCGTCGCACGCTGTTCGACGGACTCCTCGTCGACGGAGGTGACCGGTGAGCGCGCCCGCCACCCGCCGCTGGGCCGGCCTTGCCGTGCTGGCCGCCAGCCTGCTGGTGGTCGTGATGGACATGACCATCCTCAACGTGGCCCTGCCCGACCTGAGCCGCGACCTCGGCACCGGCACCGTCGCCCAGCTGTGGATCGTGGACGTCTACGCGCTGGTCCTCGCCGGGCTGCTCGTGCCGGCGGCCGCGATCGGCGACCGGTGGGGTCGCCGCCGCACCCTGCTGATCGGCTTCGGGCTCTTCGCCGCGGCCTCCGCCGCCGCGCTGGTCGCCGACTCCTCCGGTGAGGTCATCGCGATCCGCGCCGTGCTCGGGGTCGGCGGCGCGCTGATCATGCCGGCCACGCTCTCGCTGATCCGGGTGCTCTTCCCGGACGCCCGCGAGCGGGCCTTCGCCCTCGGCCTGTGGGCGGCGACCGCCGCGGTCGGCGGTGCGATCGGACCGATCATCGGCGGCGCCCTGCTGGAGGCGTTCAGCTGGCATGCCGCGTTCCTGGTCAACGTGCCGGTGATGGCGCTCGGGGTGGCGGCGGGCCTGTGCTTCCTGCCCGAGAGCCGCTCGGCCCGGCCCGGCCGGATCGACGCCGCGGGCATCGTGCTCTCCGTCGGCGGGATGGTGGCCGCGGTCTACGGGATCAAGCACCTGGCCAAGCACCCGGACCTGCTCGGTGTGGGCCTCGTCGCGGTCGGAGCGGTGGTGCTCACCGCGTTCGTGCGCCGCTGCCTGGCCCAGGACGAGCCGATGCTCGAGGTCCGCCTCTTCGCCGACCGGGTGTTCCGGTCCGGGGTGGTCGGCGCGCTGGTGACCAGCACCGCCCTGATGGTACTGCTCTTCCTCGGCAGTCAGTGGATGCAGGTGGTCCAGGGGTGGTCGCCGATCCGCACCGGCGTCGCCCTGCTCCCGATGGCGATCGGGGGCCTGATCGGCCCGCCCTTCGCGCCGCGCCTCGCGGAGCGGATCGGAGCCCGGCCCGTGGTCGTCGGCGGCATGGCCCTGCTGGCGGCCGGGCTGCTCACCCTCGGCCTGCTGCCCCGTCCGTTGGAGTACACCGGCGTCGCGGTCGCCCTCCTGCTCGTCGGCTTCGGTACGGCGGCGCTCGGCCTCGCCTCGGCGCTGATCATGGGCAGCGCCCCGGCGGACAAGGCCGGGTCGGCGGCCGCGATGGAGGAGATGTCCTACGAGATCGGCGGCGTGCTCGGCGTGGCCGTGCTGGGCAGCATCGCCGGGGTGCTCTACCGCTCCGGTCTGCCGGCCGACGCGCCGGACTCCGCGCTGGAGTCCGTCACCGGGGCGGTCGGGAGTGCGGTCGAGGGGGCGGCGCTGGCGTCGTACGGGGACGCGTTCGCGATGGTGGGCCTGCTCGCGGGCGCGGTGGTGGCGGTGGTCGCGCTGCTCCTCTGGCGTGATCTGCCGGCCGATCTGGATGTCGGCGGCGGACACGGGGAGGACGCACCGGAGTCCGAGGCGGCTCCCGTAGACTCCCGTTCGTGACCACCATCGGATTCTCGACAGAAACGGATGTCCGCGAGGACCGCCGTACCGTCCCGACCGACTCCGGTGACCACGACCGAATGAGTCACTACGTCGCCAAGGAGAAGCTCACCGAGGCGATGGTGATGGGGACCCCCGTGGTCGCGCTGTGCGGCAAGGTCTGGGTGCCCAGTCGCTCCCCGGAGAAGTTCCCGGTGTGCCCGGAGTGCAAGGAGATCTGGGACGAGCTCCAGGGCGACGGCCAGGGTGGCGACCAGGGCTCTGGCGAGTGACGGGCGACGCCGACGGCGTCGCGCTCCCGCGCACCGGCCTCGGGCCGGCGTGGCCGGAGCGCGCCGCCTGGGGGACCGCCCAGTCCCTGCGTGCCTGGCAGTCGGCGGCGCTGACCGACTACCTCGAGCGCGGCCCGCGCGACTTCCTGGCGGTCGCCACGCCGGGTGCGGGCAAGACGACCTTCGCCCTCTCGGTGGCCGCCGAGCTGCTCGGTCGGCGGATCGTCGACCGGCTGATCGTGGTGGCACCCACCGAGCACCTGAAGACCCAGTGGGCGGCGGCGGCGGAGAAGGCCGGCATCCCGATCGACCCGAGCTATTCGGCGGGCAAGGGCAAGATCTCCAGCGACTTCGTCGGTGTGGCGGTCACCTACGCCGGGGTCGGGGTGAACCCGCTGGCCCTGCGGATCCGCACCGAGCGGTTCAAGACGCTGGTGATCCTCGACGAGATCCACCACGCGGGTGACTCGCTGACCTGGGGTGAGGGCGTGCGCGAGGCGTTCGAGCCTGCGGCCCGGCGCCTCGCGCTGACCGGCACCCCGTTCCGCTCGGACGTCAACCCGATCCCGTTCGTCGGCTACGAGCCGGGGGCGGGCGGCGTGCCGACGTCCCGCGCCGACTACACCTACGGCTACGCCGAGGCGCTCGCCGACCACGTGGTGCGTCCGGTCCTGTTCCTGGCTTACTCCGGAGCGATGAGCTGGCGCACCCGGGCCGGCGACGAGGTCGCCGCCGATCTGGGCGGGCCGATGACCAAGGACCTCACCGCACAGGCGCTGCGCACCGCGCTCGACCCGAACGGGTCCTGGATCCCGTCGGTGCTCGCCGCCGCCGACAAGCGGCTCTCCGAGGTGCGCCGGCACGTGCCGGACGCCGGGGGCCTGGTGATCGCCTCCGACCAGGACTCCGCCCGTGCCTACGCCAAGCTGCTCAAGCAGATCACCGGTGAGTCGGCCACGGTGGTGCTCTCCGACGAGAAGGCGGCGTCGAAGAAGATCTCGGAGTTCAGCGAGAGCGACAGCCGGTGGATGGTCGCGGTGCGGATGGTCTCCGAAGGCGTCGACGTCCCGCGTCTCTCGGTGGGCGTCTGGGCCACCACCACCTCCACCCCGCTGTTCTTCGCCCAGGCGGTCGGCCGCTTCGTCCGTGCCCGCACCCGCGGCGAGATCGCCTCGGTCTTCCTGCCCTCGGTGCCCGGCCTGCTGCGTTTCGCCGGCGAGCTGGAGATGCAGCGCGACCACGTGCTCGGCCGTCCGAAGGGCGCCGACGAGGGCGACATCTTCGCCGCCGAGGAGGACCTGATGGCGCGGGCGCAGGCCTCGGAGTCCGCCTCCTCCGAGCTGGACGGGGAGTCCTTCGAGGCCCTCGGCTCGCAGGCCCGGTTCGACCATGCGCTCTACGACGGAGCCCAGTTCGGCCACGAGGGCGAGGTGCAGGTCGGCTCGGAGGAGGAGATGGACTTCCTCGGCATCCCTGGTCTGCTCGAGCCGGACCAGATGAAGGACCTGTTGCGCAAGCGACAGGACGACCGCCGCCAGGCCCAGCGCAAGGCGCGGGAGGCCCTGGGCGCCTCGCCCGAGCCGGACAGCGTCGCCCAGGTCGCCACCCACGAGCACCTCGCCGTGCTGCGCCGCGAGCTGAACGGGCTGGTCGGCGCCTGGAACCACCGCACCGGCCAGCCGCACGGGATCACCCATGCCGCGCTGCGCAAGGAGTGCGGTGGGCCGGCAGCGGCGGTCGCCAACGCCGACCAGCTGCAGAAGCGGATCGACCGGATCCGGGACTGGGCCCTGCGACAGTCGTCCTGATCCACGGCGGCGGTCTCGAGGCTCTCTTCGCTCGCACGCCAACAGCCGGGGCGGGCCGTGATGCTGACACCGCGACCCTCATCACCAGGCCTGGAACGGGTTAGGTTAGCCTTTCCTTTCGTGATCTCCACTGTCGTCCCCGCCCTCCAGGGCGACGATCTCGTCCTCGGCTACCACCGCGAGGTGGTCGTGCACGGCGTCTCCGTCCACCTGGAGGCCGGTGCGGTCACCGCGCTGATCGGCCCCAACGGCAGCGGCAAGTCGACGGTCCTGCGCTCGCTGGCCCGGTTGCATCCGATCGCCGATGGCCGGGTACGGGTGGACGGCGCGGACGCCGCGCCGCTCTCCTCGCGGGAGTTCGCTCGCCGCGTCACCCTGCTCTCCCAGTCCCGGCCGCATCCGTCCGGGCTCGTCGTTCGTGACGTGGTCGCGTTCGGGCGCCACCCCCACCGCGGCCGTTTCGCCGCGGTCAGCGAGGCCGACCGCGCCGCGATCGACCACGCGATGGAGGTCACCGGCATCGACGTGATGGCCGACCGGCCGGTGGACCAGCTCAGCGGCGGCGAGCTGCAGCGCGTCTGGCTCGCCACCTGTCTGGCCCAGGACACCGGCGTCCTGCTGCTCGACGAGCCGACCAACCATCTCGACCTGCGCTACCAGGTGGAGATCCTGGACCTGGTCCGCGACCTCGCGGACCACCACGGCACCGCGCTCGGCGTCGTGCTGCACGACCTCAACCACGCGGCCTCGGTGGCCGACGAGGTCGTGCTGCTGCACCACGGACGGATCCGCGCCGCCGGCGCGGCCGTCGACGTACTGACCTCCGAGCATCTCAGCGAGGTCTACGGCCTGCCCATCCGCACCGTCGTCGACCCGGAGACGGGTCTGGTGCGGGTCGAGGCGCAGGGCAAGCACCACCAGCGGCGCCGCTGAGCGCCGACCGTTCCGGCCGGGGAGAACCCGGCCCCGTCATCCACGAGGACCCGATGAAGACACGCTCGATCGCTGCTGCGCTGACCGCGCCGCTCGCGCTGCTGCTGGTTGCCTGCGGCACCACCGAGACCGACGCGGACTCCGAGGCGCCGGTCGCCAACGACTCCGCCGACTGCGCCGACGACGAGACCACCACGTCGACCGACGCGGTCAGCCTCACCGACTCGTTCGGCCGCAGCGTCGAGCTCGACAAGCCGGCCGAGCGGGTCGCGGTCCTGGAGTGGCAGCAGACCGAGGACGTGCTCTCGCTCTGCCTCACCCCGGTCGCGGTTGCCGACGGCGCTGGCTACACGACCTGGGACACGGCCGAGGAGCTGCCCGAGGGCGTCCAGGACGTCGGCACCCGTCAGGAGCCGAACCTCGGCACGCTCTTCGACACCAGCCCCGACCTGGTGATCGTCGAGGCCTACTCGGCCGACGACGACATCATCAAGCAGCTGGAGAAGTACGACGTGCCGGTGCTGGCGACCAAGGGCGCCGACGCGGCCGACCCGATCGGCAACATGATCGCGACCTTCGAGCTGATCGCCCAGGCCACCGGTCGTGAGGACCGCGCTGCCGACGTGGTCGAGGACTTCGAGGACGCCCTCGCCGAGGGCAAGGAGGCGGTCGCCGCGACCGACGTCGACGAGTTCATCTACTTCGACGGCTGGGTCCAGGGCGGCAACGTCGCGATCCGGCCCTTCGGGCAGGGCTCCTTCCTCGGCGAGATCGGCGAGGAGCTGGGCATGACCAACGCCTGGACCGGCAAGGTCGACGAGGCCTACGGACTGGGGCAGACCGACATCGAGGGGATGACCAAGGTCGGCGATGCCACCTTCTTCCACACCGGCACCACCGACCCCGAGGGCGACGTGATGACCGAGCTGGCCAAGAACAAGGTCTGGCAGAGCATCCCGGCCGTCGCCGAGGGCCGCGACCACGCCTTCCCGCCGGGCATCTGGACCTTCGGCGGCCCGCGCTCGGGTGAGCAGGTCATCGACGCGTACGTCGACCTGCTGACCGACTGAGCAGGGAGGACCACGAGTGGAGCAGCAGCAGGCGACCCGGGTCGCCACGCCGACGGACGTGCCGGCCGGTCCGGCACGGGTCGGTCCGGCACGCGTCGGTGCGGCCGGGGCGCTGAGCGCCACCGGCGCGCTGCTGCTGCTCCTGCTCGGCCTGCTCGGGGTGTCGTTGTGGCACCTCACCCAGGGCACCTCCGGCGTCGGTGCGACCGACATCGTGCGTTGGGCCTTCGGTGGCGCCTCCGCCGGTGACGTCGACACCTGGGACCTCCTGCTCGGCTCCCGGATCCCCCGGCTGGCGGCCGGGATCGCGGTCGGCTTCGCCCTCGGCGTGGCCGGTGCCCTGTTCCAGTCGCTGGCGCGCAACGCACTGGCCTCGCCGGACACGCTGGCAGTCACCGGCGGCGCCTACCTCGCGGTCACCATGGTCGCCGCGTTCGGCCTCGCGGTGCCGGTGTGGGCGTCCGGGCTGACCGCTTTCGTCGGCGGTCTCCTGGCGGCCGGTCTGGTGCTCGGCCTGGCCGGTGGCGCGGGCACCTCGACGACCCGGCTGGTGCTGGCGGGCTCGGCGGTCGCGCTCGCCCTGCAGGCGGCCACGTCGACCCTGCTGATCCTCTTCGACGAGGAGACCACGGCGCTGTTCGCCTGGGGGAGCGGCTCGCTGACCCAGCTCGACCTGCGCTCGTTCGAGCGGGCTGCGCCTGTCGTCGTACTGGCCACGATTGCGGCGCTGGCACTCTCGCGCCGCCTCGACCTGTTGGGGCTCGGCGACGACTCGGCGTCGGTGCTCGGGGTCCCGGTCCGCTCCACCCGTGCCCTCGGCACCATCCTGGCCGTGCTGCTGACCGCGGCCGCGGTGACCCTAGCCGGCCCGATCGGCTTCGTCGGGCTCTTCGCGCCGGCCATCGTCCGACTGCTCGGCCGGTTCCTGCCCGCGCTCAACCGGCACGCGGTGCTGATTCCGGCCGCCGGCCTGACCGGCGCGCTCGCGGTGGTGGCCGCCGACGCCCTGGTCCGGGCCCTGCTCGGCGCCGAGGAGGCGCTGGCGATCCCCACCGGCATCGCGACCACGCTGGTCGGCGCCGTGGTGATGATCGCGCTCGCCCGCGGCAGCCGCGACTCCGGCCCGACCCGCCAGCCGCCCGCCGCCCGGGTCGGCGTGCGCAGTCGCAGCCGATTCCTCGTCGTGCTCGTGCTCGCGGTGGTCGCCGCGGTGGGCGTGGTGCTGCTCGGACTGCTCGCCGGCGACACCTGGCTGCGCACCGGCGACATCGGGCTCTGGCTCTCCGGCGAGGGAGCACCCAACATCCAGTTCGCGCTGGACGAGCGGGCCCCCCGGATCGCTGCTGCGGTGCTCGGCGGCGCCGCGCTCGCGCTGTCCGGATCGCTGGTCCAGGCCACCTGTCGCAACCCGCTCGCCGAGCCCGGCATCCTCGGGATCACCGGCGGCGCCGGCGTCGGCGCGGTCATCGTGGTGACCGGGGCGGGCGTCACCCAGGCCGCCGACAACACCTCGATCGTGATCGGCGCGACGATCGGCGCGCTGGTCGCGTTCGCCCTGGTCTACGGCCTGGCCTGGCGGCACGGACTCGACGCCGACCGCCTGCTGCTGATCGGCATCGGCACCTGGTACGGCTCGACCGCGCTGACCACGTTCCTCCTGGTGCGCTCCAACCCGTGGGACACCCCGCGCATCTACACCTGGCTGTCCGGGACCACCTACGGCCGCTCCTTCGAGCAGGTGGTGCCGGTCGCGGTGATGCTGGTGATCGCGATCCCGGTCGCCTACCTGGTACGTCGCGAGCTCGACCTGCTGGCGCTCGACGAGGACACCCCGCGACTGGTCGGCGTCGGCCTGGAGCGGGTCCGGCTGGCGGTGCTCGCGGTGGCGGCGCTGCTCGCGGCGATGAGCGTCGCGGCCGTCGGCGTGCTGGCCTTCGTCGGTCTCGTGGCGCCACACATGGCACGCGCCCTCGTCGGGGCGAAGCACGCCCGCTCGGTGCCGGTGGCGGTGCTGATCGGGGCGGTGCTGGTCGGCGTCGCGGACGCGATCGGACGGACCGTGATCTCCCCGGCGCAGATCCCGGCCGGCCTGATCGCCGCGCTGATCGGCGCGCCCTACTTCGTCTACCTGCTCGCGCGCACCCGGGCCTGAGCGCGGGGAGTGCCGCTGGCCGGCGGCCTCAGCCGCTGGCGCGCCGGGCGCCGGGGCCCGGGCGCCCGGCCACCGCGCGGTCGTCGACCCGGTGGTCCTCGGTGCAGCGCAGCTCGACGTGCACCGGGGCGCCGCAGTCGCGGTGCACGAACTCGCGCGGGGGGCCCGCCTGATCGGCGAGGTGCCGGTCGCCCCAGGCGGTGATCGCGATCAGGATCGGCTGCAGCTCGAGGCCGCGCTCGGTCAGCCGGTACTCGTGCCGGGTGCGGGCTCCGTCGTCGCGGTAGGGCACTCGGTGCAGGATGCCCTGCTCGACCAGCGTCGCCAGCCGGGCGGTCAGCACCTGCCGGGGGATCGCGGTGTGCCGCTGGATGTCGGCGAAGCGACGGACCCCGAGGAAGACCTCGCGCAGCACCACCACGGTCCAACGCTCACCCAGGATGGCCATCGTCCGGCCCAGGCTGCAGTTCTCCACCGACCAGGCGAGGGCGGGAGGTGTGTCGCGGGTCGCGGCGCCGGTGTCCGTGCTCATCGCGTCAGGATAGGACGATCTGAGTCTCATTGACAGACCCAGGTCTCCGCTGGTTCGATGAGTGCCATGGCTGAGTCCACCACCCAGACCCAGAGTGTCGACCCGACGACGCTGGACGGCTTCGAGCAGCTCACCGCGATCGTCGAGGGCCGGCTGCCGGCCGCGCCGATCGCGACCACTCTCGGCTTCGCCGGCATGTCCGTGCCCGAGCGCGGCTCCGCGATCTTCGAGCTGGACCCCGAGCTGCGCCACTACAACCCGATCGGCAGCGTGCACGGCGGGGTCTACGCCACCCTCCTCGACTCCGCCTGCGGATGCGCGGTGCACTCGACGCTGGCGGTGGGGGAGGGCTACACCTCGCTCGACCTGAACGTGAAGTTCCTGCGGGCGGTGACCGTCGACTCCGGCCGGTTGCGGGCTGTCGGGACGGTGCTGCAGCGCGGACGTCGTACCGCCCTCGCCGAAGCGAAGCTGTACGACGCCCGCGGTCGACTCGTCGCGCACGCGACCTCGAGCTGCATGATCTTCAGCTGATCAGCCGGCGTCGCCGACCAGCTCCGCCTCGGCCTCCTCCAGCGGGCTGGGCTCGGCGTCGCCGTGCAGGGCGGTGTGCACGGTGCGGGCGCCGGCCGCCATCACCACCACGCCGATCGCGACCGCGATGCCGCCGAACCAGAACGGGGTGTCGACGCCCTGGTTCTCGGCCAGCTTGAGGGCCACGTAGGGCCCGATCGCGCCGCCGGTGAACCGGACGAAGGAGTAGGCCGCGGAGGCGACCGGGCGCTCCACCGGGGCGCTGCCCATCACCGCCTCGGTGACCAGGGTGTTGATCACGCCGAGGAAGCCGCCGGCCGCCACGATGCCGGTGATCACCAGACCCTGGTGGGTGGTGCCGATGCCGATCACGAACAGGTCCAGGCTGAACAGGCCGAGGGCGGCGATCAGCGCAGGGACCGTGCCCAGCGCACGCTGCAGCGCCGGCGCCGCCAGCACCGAGGTGATCGCCAGCAGCAGGCCCCAGCCGAAGAAGACCCAGCCGATCTGCATGATCCCGAGCTCGGGCAGCGCGAACGGGCCGGCCGCGAGCAGGGTGAAGAAGCCCAGGTTGTAGCAGACCGCGACGACGGCGAGCACGGCCAGCGCCGGGTGGCGCAGGGCGCGGAACGGGTCGGCCAGGCTGGTCCGTCGACCGGTGGCGGGGGTCGCGGGCAGGAAGAAGGTGGTCGCCAGCAGGGCGACGGTCATCAGCACCGAGACGCCGAAGAAGGGCCCGCGCCAGGAGTGCTCGCCGAGCAGCCCGCCCACCAGCGGCCCCGACGCGATGCCGAGGCCGAGGGCGGCCTCGAAGAGGATGATCGCCTGCGCCAGGGACCCGCGTGAGGCGCTGACGATGGTGGACAGCGCCGTGGCGATGAAGAGGGCGTTGCCCAGGCCCCAGCCGGCGCGGAAGCCGATCACGGCGCCGACCGAGTCCGACATGCCGGCCAGCGCGGAGAAGGCGACGATGATCGCCAGGCCGATGAGCAGGGTGCGCTTCGGGCCGATCCGGGTGGAGATCACGCCGGTGATCAGCATCGAGACGCCCATCACCGCCATGTAGGAGGTGAACAGCAGCGAGACCTGGCTCGGCGTGGCGTCGAGCTTGGCGGCGATCTCCTTGAGGATCGGGTCGACGAGTCCGATGCCCATGAAGGCGATGACGCACGCGAAGGCGACCGCCCACACCGCGCGCGGCTGGTGCAGGATCGACCCTCCGGTCCGGGCGGGGCGGGTTCACGGGTGGCGGTGGTCATCGGGGGTCACTCCTCGGTTGCGGTGGTTGGTGTGGTGGCGGTGGGGTCGGTGGCGTCCAGCAGGTCGCGCAGCACCTCGACGGCGGTGTGCAGCGCGGCGAGGTCGTGGTCGGTGGCGGCGAGCCGGTCGGCCACGAAGCGGGCGTTGGCCGCGCGGTAGCGGGCCAGCTCGGCCGAGCCGTCGTCGGTGAGGTGGACCAGGGTGCTCCGCGCGTCCTCGGGGTTGGGCTGCTTGTTCACCCAGCCGAGCTCCACCATCCGGCTCACCGCGGCCGACATCGTCGGCTGGGTGCAGCGGTCGATGGTGGCCAGCGTGGTCACGCCGAGCGCGCCGTACTGGTCGAGGATCGAGAGCGTCCGCAGGTGGGCGCCGACCGGCTCCCGTTGGCGGACCGCCCGCACCAGGCGGGCCGCCTGGACGACGAGCTCGCTGTGCGGGTCGTCGGGGTCTTGGGTGGTCACATCTCCTCAATATACATAGGAAACCTATGTAAATCTAGACAGGTGGACCGTGACGCGTCAGACAACGACCGGCCGCTCAGTGCGCGGTCGTGTCGCCGCACGCCCGATCGAGGAAGCGGAGCAGCCGAGCGCGTCCGCCCGCGTCGGGCAACACGACTGCCGAGGTGTTCTCCGTGTCCCGGCCGATCCGGAGCCAGACTCGGAAGGTCACCGGCTGAGACGCCTGGGAGCGGGCGTGCTCGTCGCAGCGCCCGGGGTCGACCCGGACCGGCAGTCGCGCGCGGGCCCGGTCCGGCCGCAGTGCCGAGGGTCCGCGGCCCGGGAGCGAGAGGTCGAACAGCACCGACCCGGCGACCTCGGTCAGCGCCACCTGCGGGCCGGTGCGGCCGCCGGAGCGGTCCAGCGCGAGCCGCATCGTCAGCACCGGACCGTCGGTGCGGTCGGGCACGATCCAGCTCAGCCGCACCAAGGAGGCGACCCGTTCGCGGGCGCAGGCCTCCGACCACAGCCGGGTCAGGAAACGCATCCCGGCCTCGTCGATCGGGCGGCGCACGGTGCGCTGCCCGTCGGCGGTGGCGGTGACCGCGATCCCGGTGGCCGGGGGAGCGGTCTCGGCGTCCTCGACGTCGACCGTGCAGTCCGGGGCCGGCAGGCGCATCGGAAGGTCGAGTGTGGCCCCCGCGCCCACCACCTCGGCGCGGGGCAGGGTGGGGCCGGGGAAGCCCGGCCACCGCACGCCGATGCGCCGTACCCGCAGGTCGCCGGCGGTGATGTTGATGATCCGCAGGTCGGCGCGGTCGGTGCCCTCGTCGAGGCGCTGCTGCACCACCGAGAGCGCGATGCCCGGCTCGGCCGGAGGCGGGGTGATCACCACGTGATCGGTGGTCGGTCCCGGCTCGGCGCGGTCGGGGTCCGAGGTGCCGGTGCTGCAGGCGCCGAGGCCGGCCGCCAGCACCAGTGCCAGCGCCAGCGCCAGCGCCGCCGGGACGGCGAGCGCCCCGCGGAGACCGGCACCGGCGACCCGCAGCATCGGTCCAGTCTCGGTGCAGACTGCTGCCATGGCGACCCAATTGGCGTTCCTGCGGGCGATCAACCTCGGCGGGCGACGGACCTTCGGCAAGGACCGGATCATCGCGGCGACCGAGTCCATCGGCTTCGACGGCGTTGCCACCTACATCAACACCGGCAACGTCCGCTTCGACACCCGGATGCGCTCGCGCGCCCGGATCGAGCGCGCCCTGGAGGCCGCCTACCTCGAGCACGCCGGGTTCGAGGTGCCGACGATCGTCTTCACCGCCGCCGAGGTGGCCGCGATCCGGGACGAGGCGGACCGACTCGACCACGACCGGCGCCACTACGTCTCCCTGCTCAAGGAGGAGCCGAGCGCGCAGGCCGTCGCGGCCCTCCAGGCCGCGGTCGCCGACGCGGGGATCACCGACGAGCGACTGCACGTCTCCGGGCGGGCGGTCCACCTGCTGCTCGGCGAGAACTACCACCAGTCGCGGCTGGACAACGCCTTCCTGGAACGCCACCTCGGCGTGGCCACCAACCGCAACCTCACCGTGATCCGCGAGGTCGCCGCCCGGTGGTGCGGCTGATATCCGACGTGGATCGCCGGTGTGCCACGATGGGCGGGTGATGACCGCGAGCCCCACCAAGGCGGATCCGGGGGTCGAGGAGGACCTCACCCCCGACGCGGTCGTGGTGGCCGACACCCCGTGGGTGACGCTGGTCTGGAACGACCCGGTCAACCTGATGTCGTACGTCGCCTACGTGTTCACCAGCTATTTCGGCTACTCCAAGAAGAAGGCGGAGAAGCTGATGCTCCAGGTGCACGAGGAGGGCAAGTCCGCGGTCAGCAGCGGCACCCGCGAGGAGATGGAGCGCGACGTGCAGGCGATGCACGAGTACGGACTGTGGGCGACCCTGCAGAAGTCAGAGTGAGGAGGCGAAGCTCGATGGCCGGGTTCGTCCGTGACCGCCGCAGCAAGAACATCATCGCCACCTTCTCGGCCTTCGAGGCCGACCTGATCCGCTCGCTCGCGGCCCAGCTGGTGGAGCTGCTGCACAACGAGGCCGCCGTACCGAAGCCGGACGACGATCCGCTCGCGGCGCTCTTCGACTTCACCGGACCCGTGGAGGAGCCCGAGGACCCGGTGCTGGCCAGGCTCTTCCCCAACGCCTACACCGGCGACGGCGAGGCGGCCGGCGAGTTCCGGCGCTTCACCGAGGGCACGCTGCGCGACTCGAAGTCCCGCGCGGCGGGCACCGTCATCGACACCCTCGAGGAGGCCGGGCTGCCGGCGGAGCCCGACGGGGAGGACCTGACCATCGACGTCGAGCTGGCGCCCGACACCGCCCAGGTCTGGATGCGCTCGCTGACCGACCTCCGGCTCGCCCTGGCCACCCGGCTGGGCGTCGCCGAGGACGACGAGGACTACTGGGACTCGCTGCCCGAGGAGGATCCTCGCGCCCAGGCGCACCACATCTACGACTGGCTCGGCTTCCTCCAGGAGACCCTGGTCCTGGCCGTCTCCGGCCGCCGCTGAGGGCGGTCGGGTCCACCGGTCCTCGGCTACTGCGCGTCCTCGTCCGGCTTGACCGCCAGCACCGGGCAGTGCGCGTCGAGGATCACCCGTTGCGCCACGCTGCCGAGCAGCGCCTTGCCGACCGCCGTACGACGCCGCACACCGACCACGATCAGGGACGCCTCCTCGGCGTCGGCGACCGCCACCACCGCGTCGGCGACGTCGTCGACCAGGTCGTGACGGACCGACACCGCCAGGCCGTCGGCGCTCAGCTCGCGCTCCAAAGCGGCCAGCTCGTCGTCGGCGGCGAACCGCTTGTCGACGTAGGCGTCCCCGCGGGTGGCGTTGACGATGATCAGGGCGACGCCGTCCGTGCGGGCGGTCCGCGCCCCGTGGTCCAGGGCGGCGCGTCCGAACCGGTCGGGGGCGTAGGCGACCACGACGGGTCCCTCCGGGTGGGTGGGCCGGGTGCTCATCGGTGCGACTCCTGGTGGTCGGTGCTGGTCGGGTCGGGGTCGGTCGGGTCGGTGCGGTCGGCCTCGACCGTGTGGTGCGCCCGGCGGCGCAGCGCGCCCACGCCGGCGACGAAGGCCAGCAGCGCCATCACCGCGTAGACCACCACCGCGACCGGCTCGCTCCAGAGGGTGGTGACGTCACCCTGGCTGATGGTCAGCGCCTGGGTGAGCTGCAACTCCAGCTCGGGACCCAGGATCACCGCGACGATCAGCGGCAGCACCGGGAGCGCGAACCGCCGCATCGCGACGCCGAGCAGGCCGAGCAGCAGGAGAAGGACCAGGTCGAAGGCCTGGAAGTTGACCGTGTAGGCGCCCAGGCAGGCGAAGAACAGGATGCCGGCGTAGAGCTGGGGGCGCGGCACCCGCAGCAGCTTGGCCCACAGCGGAGCCATCGGCAGGTTGATCACCAGCAGCAGGGCGTTGGCGATGATCAGGCTGGCGAGCAGGCCCCAGACCAGCCCCGGCTCGGCGTCCAGCAGCTGCGGACCCGGCTGGATGCCGTAGCCCTGCAGGGCCGACAGCATCACCGCGGCGGTGGCCGTCGTCGGGAGTCCCAGCGTGAGCAGCGGCAGTAGGGTGCCCGCGGCCGAGGCGTTGTTGGCCGCCTCCGGGCCCGCCACGCCCTCGATCGCGCCGCGGCCGAACTCCTCGGGGTGCCGGCTCAGCTTCTTCTCCGTGGCGTAGGAGAGGAAGGTGGGGACCTCGGCGCCACCGGCGGGCAGCGCGCCGAACGGGAAGCCGTAGGCCGTGCCACGCAGCCACGGCGCCCAGGAGCGCCGCCAGTCCGAGCGGCTCATCCAGGGCTGGCCGACCGGGATGATCTCCAGCGGCTTGCGCCGCAGGTGGGCCGCGACCCAGAGCGCCTCGCCGATCGCGAAGATGGCGACCGCGACCACCACGATGTCGATGCCGTCGGCCAGCAGGGGCTGGTCCAGGGTCAGCCGGGCCTGGCCGGTCTGGGTGCCGACCAGGGCGATGGCCAGGCCGAGGAAGAGCGAGATGAAGCCGCGCAGCTTGGACGCGCCGAGCACCATCGTCACGGCGAAGAAGGCGAGCAGCATGATCGCGAAGTAGCTGGGGGCGCCGAGCTGGACCACGACGTCGGCCACCCGGGGGACCAGCACCCAGAGCAGCACGGTGGCGATCGAGCCGGCCACGAAGGAGCCGATCGCGGCGGTGGCCAGCGCCTGGGCGGCCCGGCCGGCCTTCGCCATCTTGTTGCCCTCGATGGCGGTGATCACCGAGGAGGACTCGCCGGGGGTGTTGAGCAGGATCGAGGTCGTCGACCCGCCGTACATGCCGCCGTAGTAGATGCCGGCGAACATGATGATCGCGCTCTCGGGGCCGACGGTGTAGGTGATCGGCAGCAGCAGCGCGAGCGCCATCGCCGGGCCGATGCCGGGCAGCACGCCGACGGCGGTGCCGAGCAGCACGCCGATGGTGGCGAAGAGCAGGTTCTCCGGGGTGAGAGCGGTCGCGAATCCGTCGAGCAGCAGGTCCATCAGAGAATCCCGTCCAGGATGCCGGCCGGGATCGGGACCCCGAGGCCGACGTAGAAGCCGTACCAGCTGCCGATCGAGAGCGCCGTGCCCACGGCCAGGTTGCGCACCCAGGTCCGCGAGCCGAGCGCCCAGGTGGCGCCGGTGAAGAGGAGGGCGCCGGTGATCGCCCAGCCGAGCCAGTCGATGAGCAGTAGGTTGCCGACCAGCACCGCGCAGAGCAGCCCCAGCGTGCGCAGGTCGGTGCCCTGGGTGAGGTCGACGTCCTCGCCGTCCTCGGCCTGGGGCTGGTCGCCGCGCGCGGTGGCCACGGCCAGCGCCACGCCGAGCAGCACCAGCACGGCGCCGATCACGTAGGGGAAGGTGTAGGCGTGCACCGGCTGGTCGGCGTAGCCCTCGGTCAGGGTGGAGGCGTCCCAGACGACGAAGCCGCCGACCAGCACCAGGAACCCGGCCATCACGTACTGGGCCTTGTCGACCGCTTCGGTGCCCCCGGTTCCCGCGCCCTTGCCGCCCCCGGTGCCGACGGCCTGGCCGGCGGTGCTCACGAGAGCCCCAGCTCGGTCAGGGTGTCGGCCACCCGGGTGTCCTGCTCGCGGAGGAACTCCTCGAACTCCGCGCCGGTGGCGAAGTTGTCCTCCCAGCCGTTGGCCTCCATGGCGTCCTTCCACTCCTCGGTGTCGTGCATCTCGGTGAAGAGGTCGGTGAGGTAGTCGACCTGCTCCTCGCTGATGCCGGGCGGCGCGAGCACGCCGCGCCAGTTGGTGAAGACCAGGTCGATGTCGGACTCGGTCAGGGTGGGTGCGTCGATGCCGTCGAGGCGCTCCTCGCCGGAGACGGCGAGCACCCGGAGCTTGCCCTCGGCGATCTGGCCCTCGAACTCGCCCAGGCCGGAGAAGCCGACGTCGATCTTCTCGCCGAGCAGCGCGCTGGTGAGCGGTCCGCCGCCGTCGTAGGGGACGTAGGTGACGTCGTTGGGGTCGATGCCGATGGTGTCGGCGAGCTGCATCGGGAAGAGGTGGTCGGGGCCGCCGTTGCTGGAGCCGCCGCCGACGACCACTGCGGACGGATCGGCCTTCCACGCCTCGACCAGGTCGTCGACCGTCTCGAACGGCGAGTCCGCGGGGACCAGGATGCCCTCCTGCTCCTCGACCAGCCGCGCGATCGGCGTCATCTCCTGGGTGGTCGCGTCCG
Organism: Nocardioides sambongensis; assembly: GCF_006494815.1. NCBI lineage: Bacteria > Bacillati > Actinomycetota > Actinomycetes > Propionibacteriales > Nocardioidaceae > Nocardioides > Nocardioides sambongensis. The sequence goes on along the minus strand of NZ_CP041091.1, from coordinate 2,362,308 downwards.
AGCCGTTGGTGTAGACGGCACCGACCACGCCGAGTCCCATCACCATCACCAGGTCGTCGGCGCCCTCCTCGTTGAGCAGCCGCTGCATGGCGACGGTGCCGCTGGCGCCGAGCACGTTGGTGATCTCGAACCGGCCGGTGAGGTCGTTGTCCTCCATCGCCTTGGCAGCCGCCCGCCCGGTCAGGTCGTACCCGCCGCCGGCGCTGTTCGGGATCATCATCCGGAGCCGCCGGTTGTCCGGGTCGTCGCCGCCGCGGGTGACCCCGCAGCCGGTGACGAGCAGGAGCAGCGCCAGCGCGGCGCCGAGCGCCGCGATCAGCGATGATCGGGAGCGGCGTGGGTCGGGCATCGGGTGGTCCTCCGTGGTGCGGGTCTCGGGTGGGCGTCGGGTGACCGTGGTCACGCCGGCCGTCCGTGGAAGCATGGCGCCACCCTGTGGCGCCGGTCACGCTTGCGGACGCAAAGGAGGTTGTGGTCGTTGTGGTCACCAGGAGCGGGTTGAGCCGCCGGGAGTTCAGCCTGGCCGGCCAATTCCTGCTGCTCCAGCTGGTGGTGGTCGCCGCCCTGCTGACGATCGTGGCGGTGCTGAGCATCCGTCAGTCCGACGCCGCCTTCGAGCGGGAGCGCGGCGCGCAGATGCGCTCGGTCGCCGAGTACGTCGCCAACCTGGAGCCGTTGCGGGTGGAGATGGCCGCCGCCGCCGACCCCGACGACCCGGCGTCGACCGACTTCACCCCCGGCCAGCTGGCGCCGTACGTCGACCGCGGGATCAACCTGGCCGGCGCCACCGAGGTCAGCGTGGTCGGCGTCGACGGCCGGGTCTATGCCTCCTCCGACCGCAGCCAGGTGGGGGAGGAGGTCGACCTCGGCGGGAGCGACGTGCTGGACGGGCGCCAGTGGTCGGGTGACGTGGAGACCGACGACGGGCGGGCGGTGGCCGCCCACGCCCCGGTGCTGAACGACCGCGGGGAGCTGATCGGGGTGGTGGTCGCCGAGCAGACCTACCCCACGCTGGCCGAGCGGTTCTCCGGCGCCGCGCCGGACCTGCTCCTCTTCCTCGGCGTCGGCGCGGTCCTCGGCGGTCTCGGCAGCTTCGCGGTGTCCCGGCTGCTCAAGCGACGCTCCCAGGGGCTGGCGCCGACCCAGATCGCCGAGCTCGCCGACCACCGCCAAGCGCTGCTGCACGCCATCCGCGAGGGCGTCGTCGCGGTGGGCACCGACGGCCGGGTGACGATGATGAACGACGCGGCGCGGGCCACCCTGGGCGTCGAGGGCGGCGACCCGCGCGGTCGGCCGGTGCGCGAGCTCGGCCTGCCCGGCGAGGTGGTCGACCTGCTGGTGGGGCGGCCCCGGCCGAGGACACCGCCGCCCTGGTCGCCGGGCGGGTGGTGGTGTTCAACCGCCGGGAGGCCGCCGCCGGCGGGCGCGGGATCGGGTCGGTGACCACGGTCCGCGACCGGACCGAGCTGCTGTCGTTGCAGAGCCGGCTCAGCGCCAACCTCTCGATCACCGACACCCTGCGCGCGCAGACCCACGAGTTCGACAACCTGCTGCACACCATCTCCGGCCTGGTCCAGCTCGGTGAGTACGACGAGGTCACCGAGCTGGTCGGCACGCTGGCCCGATCCCGGGCCGAGGTGAGCGGGTTCGTCGCGGATCGGATCTCCGATCCGGCCGTCGCCGCGCTGCTGGTCGCCAAGCACGCCGTGGCGGCCGAGCGCCAGGTGCTCCTCGACCTGGACCCGGGTCCCGTCTCCCGGACCTGCCCGCCGACCTGGCCGCGGACCTGATCGCGGTGCTCGGCAACCTGGTCGACAACGCCGTCGACGCCTGCGTCGAGGTGGCCGGCCCCGAGCGGGCGCAGGCGACGGCCCGCCGACGGGGGCGCGGGTGGAGGTCTGGCTGCTGGTGGACCGGGACGCGGTCGAGGTCCGGGTGCGGGACAACGGCCCCGGAGTGCCGGCCGACCTGGCCGGGTCGGTCTTCGTGCGCGGGTTCTCCACCAAGCCCGACCTGCCCGGGGGCCGGGGCATCGGACTCGCGCTGGCCCGGATGGTCTGCCGCCGCCGGGGCGGTGACGTCACCCTCTCCCCGGCCCGGCCCGACAGCGACCTGCCGGGGGCCGAGTTCCGGGCGGTGCTGCCCCTCGCCGCCGCCGAGCGGCAGGATGCTCCGGGGACGGAGGTGACGCGATGACCGGGGCGCAGCGGCGGGTGTGGCGGGTGCTGGTCGTCGACGACGACTTCATGGTCGCCCGGATCCACGCCCGGTTCGTGGAGCGGACCGCCGGGTTCGAGGTGGCCGGCACGGCGCACACCGGTGCCGACGCGCTCGCCCGGATCGGGGCGGAGGAACCCGACGTGGTGCTGCTCGACGTCCACCTCCCCGACCTCAGCGGGCTGGAGGTGCTCGCCCGGCTGCGCAGCGCGGGGAGCCGGGCGGCGGTGGTGATGGTCACCGCCGAGCGTGGCGCGGAGGCGGTCCGTGCGGCGCTGCACGGCGGCGCCCAGCAATACCTGGTCAAGCCGTTCGACCACGCCGACCTCGCCGACCGGCTGCAGCGGGTGGGGACGGTGCTGGCCAGCCTGGCCGAGGCGGGCGCCGACACCGACGAGGCCGAGGTCGACCAGGCCACCATCGACCGGGCGTTCGGCGGGGTCGGCCCGCCCGTCGTCGTACCGGCCCGGTTGCCGAAGGGGCTCAGCCCGGAGACGGCGGAGCTGGTGCTCGCCGAGCTGCGGGTCGCGGGGGAGGCCTCGGCGAGCGAGGTGGCCGACACCGTCGGGATGGCCCGGGTGACGGCGCGCCGCTACCTGGAGCACTTCGTCGACGCGGGTGCCGCCGTGGTCCGCCTGCAGTACGGGAGCACCGGCCGGCCCGAGCGCCGCTACCGCACCGGTGGCGCGGCGGACGGCGCTGTCCGTGGCCCGGGCTGATTCCCCCGCCCGCGCGGCGACGGCCTAGGGTGAGACGCGTGTTGAGGATCGATCAGTCATTCGTCGACGCCATCGTCGCGCACGCCAAGCGGGACCACCCGGTGGAGGCGTGCGGCATGGTCGTCGGACCGATCGGCACCGGCCGTCCCGAGCGGCTCGTCGAGATGGTGAACGCCGCCGGCAGCCCGACCTTCTACGAGTACGACTCCACCGATCTGCTGGAGCTCTACAAGGAGATGGACGACCGGGACGAGGAGCCGGTGGTGATCTACCACTCGCACACCGCGACCGAGGCCTACCCGAGCGTCACCGACATCAAGCTCGCCGGCGAGCCCGGGGCGCACTATGTGCTGGTCAGCACACGTGACTCCTTCGACGGGGCCGGGGGGAATAACGACGGCGCTGTGGAGTTCAGGTCCTACAGAATCGTCGACGGCGAGGTCACCGAGGAACCGGTGGAGGTCGTCGACACCGTCACCCCGAGCGACAACCCGAGGAGCGAGTCCTGATGGCCATCGAGGTCCGGATCCCGACCATCCTGCGTACCTACACCGGCGGCGAGAAGGCCGTGTCGGGTGAGGGCGACAGCCTGAGTGGGCTGATCGACTCCCTCGAGGCGAACCACCCCGGCATCAAGGAGCGCCTCATCGAGGGCGGGGACCTGCGCCGCTTCGTCAACATCTACATCAACGACGAGGACGTCCGCTTCCTGGGCAGCCTCGACGCCGAGCTCTCCGACGGCGACCAGGTCGTCATCCTGCCGGCCGTCGCCGGCGGCTGAGCCGGACCGTCGGGAGGCATCGTGGTGGGTGAGCGTCGTACCTTCGTCCTCGTCGACGGCGAGAACATCGACGCCACCCTCGGCAACTCCCTGCTCGGCCGGCGACCGGCCCCGGAGGAGCGACCCCGCTGGGAGCGGGTGACCTCCTTCGCCGAGCGGACCTGGGGCCAGCCGGTCACCGGGCTGTTCTTCCTGAACGCGACCAGCGGCAGTCTGCCGACGTCGTTCGTGCAGGCCCTCCTGGCGATGGGCTACCGCCCGGTGCCGCTCAGCGGCGGACCGGACGAGAAGGTCGTCGACCTCGGCATCCAGCGCACCCTGGAGGCGCTGCTGGGGCACGAGGACGCCGACGTGATGCTGGCCAGCCACGACGCCGACTTCGTGCCGCAGCTCTCCGCGCTGGCCGGTGAGGGACGCCGACTGGGGGTGCTCGCGCTCCGCGAGTACACCAGCACCCAGCTCACCGGACTCGGCATCCCGCTGTTCGACCTCGAGGACGACGTCCACGCCTTCAACCAGCCGCTGCCGCGGGTGCGGATCATCCCGATCGACGAGTTCGACCCGGAGCGCTTCCTGCGTTAGCCCAGGATGCCGAGCTCGTAGGCGGTGGCCACCGCGGCCGCCCGGTCCGCGGCGCCGAGCTTGTCGTAGATGTGGGCGAGATGGGTCTTCACCGTCGCCTCGCTGACGAAGAGCTCCTCGGCGATCTCCCGGTTGGGTCGGCCGCGCGCCACCAGCACGAGCACCTCCCGCTCCCGGGCGCTGAGCCGCGCGCTGCGCCGTGGCGCCCGAACGTGGGACGCCAGCCGGGTCGCCACCGCCGGCGACAGCACCGTCTCCCCGGCCGCGGTCGCCCGGACCGCCTCGACCAGGGTCTGGGCCGGCGCGTCCTTGAGCAGGTAGCCGGCGGCGCCGGCCTCGATCGCGGCCACCATGTCCGCATCGGTGTCGTACGTCGTCAGCACCAGCACCGCCGCTCGCAACCGCCGGCGTTTCATCGCTCGCACCGCCTCGACGCCGCCCCCACCCGGCATCCGGAGGTCCATCACCACGACGTCCGGGTCCAGGGCGGCGGTTCGGCGCACAGCCTCCGGTCCGTTGTCGGCCTCGCCGACAACCTCGAAGTCCGGTTCGGCCGCGAGTCGGCCGACCACCCCGTCGCGGACCACGGGATGGTCGTCGACCACCAGGATTCTGATCACGCCGCTCCCGCCCCGAGTGCCGGGAGACGGGCGGACACAGCGGTGCCCCCGCCCGGACGGGTCTCCAGCTCGAGCGCACCGGCCAGTCGCTCGGTGCGCTGCCGCATGCCGCGGAGCCCGAACGAGGTCGGCGGCGCCGCGGCGACGGGGTCGAAACCGACCCCGTCGTCGCGCACGTCGAGGATGACCTCGGTGTCGTCGTAGGTGAGCGTCACGCCGACCCGGCCGGCGCCGGCGTGCTTGGCGACGTTCGACAGTGCTTCCTGGGTGATCCTGAGGACGGTGGCCTCCACCTCCGGATGCAGCGGTCGTACCTCCCCGGTGATCACGACGTCGGCCCGCGCGGCCTGGTCGGCCGCCCACGAGTCGACCAACCCGGTCATGGCGTCGGCCAGGTCGTGATCGGTCAGCGGGGCAGGGGAGAGGTCCAGCATCGACCGTCTCGCTTCGGTGAGGGCCTCACGCGCGAGTTCGGTGGCCCGGCTGATCCGGCCGCGCGGGTCGGCATCGTCCTGGGCGGCCTGCAGTTGGCTGAGCACCGCGGCCAGGGACTGCGCGATCCCGTCGTGGATCTCCCGGGCGAGCCGTTGGCGCTCCTCCTGCATGCCGGCCGCGCGGGCCTGCTCGACGACGGTCGCGTGCAGGGCGACGTTCTCGGCCGCGGTCTGCTCGAGCTCTGCGTTGAGGCGCTCCAGCTCGGTGATCATCTCGGCCCGCTGGTCGCTGGTCGCGGTCATCCAGGTCGCCCACCGGCTCATCGATGCGGAGAGGCCGAAGTTGACCCCGACGAGGATCACGAAGAGGGCGGTGTGACCGAACGAGTCGAACGGGAGCCCGCCCGACTGGCCCAGCGCCAGGATCACCGAGCACGCCCCGAGCGCACCCCAGACGGCCCGGCCCCGGAAGTGCTCGTCGGCGTCGAGGAACCCGATCCAGCCGAAGAGGCAGAACAGCGGGTTGAGCAGTGTGAGCAGGAGGGCCAGTGCGGTGCGGACGACGTAGAAGGCGATGCCCTCGCGACGGCTCGCGTCGCGGCGACCGAGCCACGTGCCCCAGGCCAGGCAGGCGAGGGTCGCCACGAGGACGACGAGCTGGGCCGTGAGCCTCCACCCGGGCGAGGTGGCGCCGGTGTGGGGCCCGGTCAGGAGCGCGACCACCGCGGCGACCGCGAGCACGACGTAGGGGATGCGGGCGAACATCTGCCCCCACCGCTCCTCGAAGGACTCCACCGGGCCCGTGACCGGGCTCGGTGCTGGGTTCGCTGCTGGGCTCATCGGCTGCAGCCTCTCACTCCCAGCGGAACCTGCGCACCGCGACGAACCCGAGCAGGAGCGTCCAGGCCAGCATCGTGGCCAGGTGGTCCAGCGGGGGGAACTCGCCGACGGCGGCCCGGTTGAGTGCCTCGGTGGCCGCCCCATCGGGGTGCGGATGACGATCTCACGCAGCGTCTCCGGCATCGCCTGCACCGCGATCCACACTCCGGCCGTGAACATCGAGGTGAACATCACGACCATCCCGAGCACGTTGGCGACCGACGTCGTCGGCGAGAGCGCCGTGATCGCGGCACCGGTGGCCATCATCGCGGCGAGGGCCAGCAGATAGGCGACGAGGTACCCGACCAGGTCCCGCGGCAACGGGGCGTCGTAGGCGATCCGGCCGATCAGCAGGCAGAGCACGGTGGCGACCACGACGGCGGCCGCGTGGGCGACGACGTGGGCGAGGAGCAGACGGGCGGGACCGACCGGCGTGGTCTGCAGGCGTCGCAGGATGCGCCGCTGCCGGTAGCCGACCATCACCTCGGGCATCGCCTGCGCGCCGACCACGATCATCGAGAACAGCACCATCGTGGGGACGTAGAGCTGGAGCACGGACTGGCCGCCCAGGTCGTCGCTGGGCTCGCGGAAGGAGGGCACCAGTCCCAGCCCGAGGAGCAGCAGCGGTGGGAACGCGGTCACCCAGAAGACCGAGATCGGCTCGCGGAGGAAGAGCCGGGTCTCCGAACGGATCAACGCGGTGGTGGCGGAGGTCATCGGGTCTCCTCGGGGCGGGCTGGAGGTGGTCGGTCAGGTTGAGGTAGGCGGTGTCGAGCGTGCCGTCGACGACACGGAGGTCGCGGGGCGTGACGTCGAGGCGACGCAGGGTCGTGATCGCCCCCCATGCCGTTCCCTCCACGCCTTCCACGACGATGCGGCCGGAGTCGCTGCGGACCTGGGTCACGCCGTCCACCTCACGCAGGGAGGCGAGATCCACCGGCCGGTCGGCGCGGAAGGAGGTGACGGTGGCGGCCGTGGTGGCGCGGATCAGGCCGTCGGGCGTGTCGAGTGCCCGCAGCCGGCCGTCCTGCACGATCGCGATCCGGTCGCACAGCTCCTGCGCCTCGTCCATCCCGTGGGTGACCAGCAGCACCGTCACGCCTGCATCACGCAGGTCGCGGACGATCTGCCAGACGTCGCGGCGCGCGCGGGGGTCCAACCCGGTGCTCAGCTCGTCGAGGATGGCCACCCTTGGGTCCCCGACGAGGGCCAGCGCGATCGACAGACGCTGCTGCTGGCCGCCGCTGAGCTTGCCGAAGCGGCGATCGAGGTGGTCGGTCAGCCCGAGTCGTTCGGCGAGCGGCGACCAGGGCGCCGGGTCGTCGTAGAAGGAGGACCACAGCTGCAGCGCCTCCCGCACGGTGATCTTCTCCTGCAGCTTGCTCTCCTGGAGCTGGATCCCCAGCACCCGCGAGACCGCACCGCGCTGCCGCCACGGGTCGAGGCCGTGCACCCGGACGCTCCCGGCGTCGCCGGTGCGCAGGCCCGCGATCAGCTCGACCGTGGTCGTCTTGCCGGCGCCGTTGGGACCGAGGATGCCGAAGATCTCGCCGGTCTCGACGGTGAAGCTCACCTCGTCGACGGCCACCTTGTCGCCGTAGGACTTGCGCAGTCCGTCGACGACCACCGCTGTCTGTGTCATGAGCCCATCGTGTCGGGCCCGGTCGTCTCGCACATCGGGCAGGAAGCCACGAAGAGCATCATCCGATCGGCGGATGCGAGACTGGAGGCATGCGCTTCGACAACCTGCTCAGCTCCGTCGGCGGCACGCCGCTGGTCGGTCTGCCCCGGCTGTCGCCCACGCCGGACGTGCGGATCTGGGCGAAGCTCGAGGACCGCAACCCGACCGGCTCGATCAAGGACCGTCCGGCCCTGAAGATGATCGAGGAGGCGGAGAAGGACGGCACGCTGCGTCCCGGCTGCACGATCCTCGAGCCGACCTCGGGCAACACCGGCATCTCGTTGGCGATGGCGGCCAAGCTCAAGGGCTACCGGATCGTCTGCGTGATGCCGGAGAACACCTCCGAGGAACGTCGTCAGCTGCTGCGGATGTGGGGCGCGGAGATCATCTCCTCGCCCGCCGCCGGCGGATCCAACGAGGCCGTCCGGGTGGCCAAGCAGGTCGCCGCCGAGCACCCGGACTGGGTGATGCTCTACCAGTACGGCAACGCCGCGAACGCCCTCGCCCACGAGGAGGGCACCGGACCGGAGCTGCTGGCCGACCTGCCCTCGATCACCCACTTCGTCGCCGGGCTCGGCACCACCGGCACGCTGATGGGCGTCTCCCGCTACTTCCGCGGCGCCCGGCCCGACGTCAGGATCGTGGCCGCCGAGCCCCGCTACGGTGAGCTCGTCTACGGGCTGCGCAACCTCGACGAGGGCTTCGTCCCCGAGCTGTACGACGCCAGCCTGATCGACAGCCGCTTCTCGGTCGGTCCGCGCGACGCCGTCCGCCGGGTGCGCGAGCTGCTCGAGCTCGAGGGCATCTTCGCCGGCATCTCCACCGGCGCGATCCTGCACGCCGCGCTCGGCCAGGCCGCCAAGGCGGTCAAGGCCGGGGAGAGCGCGGACATCGCGTTCGTGGTCGCCGACGGTGGCTGGAAGTACCTCTCCACCGGCGCCTACGAGGGCACCATCGACGAGGCGGAGGACCGCCTCGAGGGCCAGCTCTGGGCGTGACCCGCCGACGGGGCGACCCGGCCCGCTGACCTCACCGGTCGACCCAGCGCAGGTCCTGCCGCCGGTCCCACCGGCTGCGCGGCACCGGGCCGAGTCCGAGCAGGTCGAGAGCGACGTTGGCCAGCTCCCCGTTGCGGACCGGCTGGCGTCCGCGGAACCGGGGACGCCGCGTCCGCGGGTCACGGCGCCGGTCCGGGTTGGCCCGATAGAGCCGTACCGCGTCGACGCCGGGGCCCCAGACGACGAACGGCACCCGGTAGTTGTGCCGGTTGCGGATCGCCTCGTGGTGCCGGGTGCCCGGCCGTCCACCGTGGTCCGCGGTGAGCACGATCCGCAGGTCGGTGATCTGCCGCTTGCGCAGCACCCGCAGCACGGAGCCGATCATCGTGTCGGCCCGCCGGACCGCGCGCAGGTAGGGACGGCTCATCCAGCCGCGGGCGTGGCCGGCCCGGTCGACCATGCCGAGGTGCCAGAAGGTGAACGCCCGCGTGCGGCGGGCGAGGTCGCGGCGCAGTGCGCGGGCCACCTGCCGGTCCTTCCCGTGCCGGATCACCTCACGGTCCACCGCGGCCGGCCAGGAGCGGGAGAACAGGCTGAACTTCGACTTCGCCGCGAACACCGCGTTGCGGCCCCCGGCCGCGTGCACCACGGAGAAGACCGAGCCGACCCGCGGGTCGCCGCTGGCCTTCTCGACGGTGGTGCCGGGCCGGTCGGTGTTCCAGGTGACGCCGTGCCCACCGCGGGCGGCGGCGACCCGGCGACCGGTCACCATGCTGGTGTGGTTGGGCAGCGTCGAGGTGCTCTCCACCTGGGTGCGCGCGTTGGTGGTCGCCGCGCCGTTGCGCAGCAGTCGGTGCAGGGCCGGCGTGCGCGACCGGCCCAGCCGCCGCAGCGCGGTCGGGTTCAGCCCGTCGACAGAGATCGCCAGCACGCGGCCCTCGGGGCCGCGCCGGTCGCGCCGGCCGCGGTCACGCTCCGCGTCCGGGGCGCGCTGGCGGACGTCGTACAGGCGGCGAGGGGGGTGAGCAGCACCACCGCGAGGGCGGCGACGACGGCCCGGACCGGAGCGGCCGATGTGGTCACACCGGCAGCCTAGGGCTTGGCCAGCCGGACGTGACCTGCGTCCTGAATCCGACCGGTCGCCGCCCGGACGTTCTAGGGTGGGACGGTGCAGCAGCAGGACCCCGACGCCGTGGCCGACGAGATCGTCGATGCGCCGATCGGCATCTTCGACTCGGGATTCGGTGGGCTGACCGTGGCCCGGTCGGTGATCGACCAGCTGCCGCACGAGTCGATCACCTACCTCGGAGACACCGCCCGGCAGCCGTACGGCCCGAAGAAGATCGCCGAGGTGCGCGAGTATGCGCTCGAGTGTCTCGACCACCTCGTCGCGCAGGGCGTGAAGGCGCTGGTCATCGCCTGCAACTCCGCCAGCGCCGCGATGCTCCGCGACGCCCGGGAGAGGTACGACGTCCCGGTGGTCGAGGTGATCCTGCCGGCCGCCCGCCGCGCCGTCGCCGCCACCCGCAACGGCCGGGTCGGGGTGATCTGCACCCGGGCGACCGCCGAGTCGATGGCCTACGAGGACGCCCTCGCCGCCGCACCCCACCTGGACCTGACCACCCGCGCCTGCCCGCGCTTCGTCGACTTCGTGGAGGAGGGCGTCACCGGCGGCGACGAGCTGCTCGCGATCGCGCACGAGTACCTGGACCCGCTGATCGAGCTGGACATCGACACGCTGATCCTGGGCTGCACCCACTACCCCCTGCTCACCGGCGTGATCTCCTACGTGATGGGGGAGGGAGTCACCTTGGTGAGCAGCGCGGAGGAGAGTGCGAAGTCGCTCTACCACGTGCTCGCCGACCGGGGCCTGATGCGGCCCGGCGGGGAGCCGACCCACTCCTTCACCACCACGGGCTCCCCGGCGGAGTTCGCCACCATCGGTCGCCGCTTCCTCGGCTCGGAGCTCGTCGCGGCGGGGCAGTACGCAGGAGGTCTTGCATGAACGTGCCGGTCGGCGGGATGCGGGTGACGGTGGTCGGCTGCTCGGGTTCCTACCCGGGGCCGGGCTCGCCGGCGAGCAGCTATCTGGTGCAGACCCGCGACCCGGACGACCCGTCGCGGGTGTGGAGCCTGGTGCTCGACCTCGGCAACGGAGCGCTCGGCGCGCTGCAGCGCTACGTCGATCCGCTCGCCATCGACGCGGTGCTGCTCAGCCACCTGCACGCCGACCACTGCGTCGACATGACCAGCTACTACGTACTGCGGAAGTACCACCCGAGCGGTCAGCAGCCCCGGATCCCGGTGTGGGGTCCGAAGGGCACCGCGCGCCGGCTGGCCCGCGCCTACGACCTGCCCCGCAAGCCGGGCATGCGCGAGGAGTTCGAGTTCCGCACGTTCTCCGCCGAGCCGTTCACCGTCGGCCCGTTCACCGTCGAGGCCGCCGAGGTGGACCACCCGGTGCCGGCCTGGGCGATGCGGGTCTCCGCCCACGGCAAGGTGGTGTCCTACTCCGGCGACACCGGCCCCACGCCGGCGCTGCTCGACATCGCCGCGGACGCCGACCTGTTCCTCTGCGAGGCGTCCTTCCGCGACGGCGACGACAACCCGCCGAACCTGCACCTGACCGGCGTCGAGGCGGGGGAGGCCGCCACCAAGGCCGGGGTACGACGCCTGGTGGTGACCCACGTGCCCCCGTGGCACGAGGCGGAGGGCATCTTCGCCGAGGCGGTCTCCGCCTTCGACGGCCCGTGCGAGCTGGCCGCGGCCGGCGCCGTCTACGACCTGTGAGCTGACGCGACGGCTGCCGCCACAGCGCTCGTGGTCACGCTCCTGCGTCGTGCACGCAGATCGCGATCTGCACCCGGTTGGTCGCGCCCAGCTTGTCGAAGAGGCGGGAGACGTGCGCCTTCACCGTCGGCACCGAGAGGTGCAGCTCGGCCGCGATCTCGGCGTTGCTCAGGCCGCGTCCCACCGCGCCGGCCACCTCGCGCTCACGCTCGGTCAGCCCGGCCAGCCGCGCCCGGGCCCGGGCGGTGCGGCCCTGGGAGGGGTCGTTGAGACGCTCGATCAGGCGCCGGGTCACCGAGGGGGAGAGCATCGGCTCGCCGTCGACCACCTTGCGGATCGAGGCCACGATCTCCGGCGGCGGGGTGTCCTTGAGCAGGAAGCCGGCGGCGCCGGCGCGGAGCGCGGAGACGACGTGCTCGTCGGCGTCGAAGGTGGTCAGCACGATCAGCTTGGGCGGTTGCGGGTCCGCCAGCAGCGCCGAGGCCGCGCTCAGCCCGTCCATCCGCGGCATCCGGATGTCCATCAGCACCACGTGCGGGCTCAGCGACCGGGCCTGGTCGAGCCCGTCCCGGCCGTCGACGGCCTCGCCGACCACCTCGAGGTCCGGCTGTCCACCGAGCATCAGCGCCAGTGCCGAGCGGACCAGCGGGTCGTCGTCGACGATCAGGATTCGGATCGGGGAGCTCACGCGGACCACGGTAGCCAGGCGCGCAGCTCGAAGCCCGCGTCGGTGGTGCCGTGCCGCAGGCTGCCCCCGCTCACCTCGGCGCGCTCGGTCAGCCCGACCAGGCCCAGGCCGCTGCCCGGGGTGCGGGTGGGGCCGAACCCGACCGGGTTGCGCAGCAGCACCGTGACGCCGTCCACCTCGTCCCCGTCGACGGTGATCCGCAGCGTCGCTCCCGGTGCGTGCTTGGTCGCGTTGGTGATGCCCTCCTGGACCACGCGGAAGACGGTCCGCCCGACCTGCTCGGGCATCCGGTCGGCATCGGCGACGCGCGCGTCGTACCGGATGCTGGCGCCGGCGGCCCGGGCGGCCTCCACCAGGTCCGCGACGTCGGCGTAGGTGGGCTGCGGCCCGGACAGCGCCCCGCTGTCGTCGCGCAGCACCCCGAGCACCTCGCGCAGGTCGGTCAGCGCCTCGTGCGCCTTCTGCTGGATCACCGTGGCGCTCGCGCGCATCTCCGCCGCGGAGAGGTCCTCGCGGTAGGTCAGCGCGCCGGCGTGCATCGAGATCTGGGAGATCCGGTGCGCGAGCACGTCGTGCATCTCGCGGGCGATCCGGGTCCGCTCGCCGGAGCGGGCCTGCGCCGCCCGGCGGTCCCGCTCGGCCTCCGCGGTCCGCGCCCGCTCCTCCAAGGTCCAGACCAGCTCGCGGCGGGAGCCGATGAACATGCCGAAGGCCAGGCTGGCCGCGACCATCAGCACGGTGAACACGGCGAGCAGCCAGATCGGCTCCGCCTCGGTGACCGGCTGCACCGCGTAGTACCCGACGGTGCCGGCCATGTTCAGCACCGCCACCACGACCAGCTCCCACCACACCCGGCGGGTGGCCAGCGAGATGCTGCCCAGCGCGATGAAGCCCGCGCCGAGCGAGGTGAACGGGGTGAGCAGGCACAGCGCCACGGCGATGGCGAGGGGCCGGCGTCGCCGGAACCACACCAGCACCCCGGCCAGTACCGCCACCGCGATGTCCAGCCAGAACAGACCCGGCCGCCGCTCGGCCTGCGCCTCCATCACCGGCAGCCAGGTGGACATCCCGATCACCAGGCACAGCAGGTACCGCCACAGATGGCTCCACCAGTGCAGCCGTGGCTGCCACGGGGCGTCGGTGCGGGTCACGAGTCAGCAGCCTAGGCACCCTCGGCAGGGGCCGGACAGCGCCCGCGGTCCGGGACCACCCCCTACTTTCGTCGGCGCGGCGTCGCCCAGGGTCCCGTGCGTGGCGCAGGGGCGTCGGGCAGGCTAGGGGCATGATCCAGGTCGATCACCTCACCAAGACCTACGGCGGGTTCACCGCCGTGGACGATGTCAGCTTCACCTGCCAACCGGGCCGTGTCACCGGCTTCCTGGGTCCCAACGGCGCCGGGAAGACCACCACGATGCGGGTGATGGTGGGCCTCACCCTGCCCACCCGCGGCCAGGTCACGATCGGCGGGCACGACTTCCGCCACATCCCGAACCCGGGACGTCACGTGGGCGTGCTGCTGGACGCCTCGGCACAGCACGCCGGCCGCACCGGCCGCGAGATCCTGGCGCTCGGTGCCACCACGATGGGGCTGCCGTCGTCCCGGGTCGACCAGATGCTGGAGCTGGTCGGCCTCACCAAGAGCGAGGCCAAGCGCCGGCTGCGCAACTACTCCCTCGGCATGAAGCAGCGGCTCGGCATCGCCCACGCCCTGCTGGGCGACCCGTCGGTGCTGATCCTCGACGAGCCGGCCAACGGCCTGGACCCGGCGGGCATCCGGTGGATGCGCGGCCTGCTGAAGGGGTACGCCGACCGCGGCGGCACCGTGCTGCTCTCCAGTCACCTGCTGCACGAGGTGGAGCTGATCGCGGACGAGATGATCCTGATCGGCAACGGCCGGATCGTCGCGCAGGGTGACCGGGCCTCGCTGATGGCCTCGCGGGTCGGCACGGCCAGCACGTTGGTGACCTCGCTCGACAACGCGGCGCTGAGCGCCGCCCTGGAGGCGGCGGGTCACCCCGTCACCCCGCGGGCGGCGGGCTGAAGGTGTCGGCGACGCCGGAGCAGGTCGGCCGGACGGCGCTCTCCGCGCAGGTGGTGCTGACCGACCTGCGCGACGGCGGCGCCAACCTCGAGGACCTCTTCCTCGAGCTCACCTCCTCCAACCAGCGCGACCAGATCGGAGCCCCGGCATGAGCACCACCGCACCCCCGCTGCACCTGGACGTCTCGGGCACCGCGCCGATCCCGTTCTGGCGCCAGGTCCGGGTCGAGTTCCGCAAGTCCTACGACACCCGCGCCGGATTCTGGCTGCTGGCCACGATCGGCATCCTGGTGGCGCTGGTCGAGGGCTTCATCCTGATCGCCACGCTGGTCCAGGAGACGTCGATCCTGTGGAGCGACTTCGCCTACACCGCCGGTGGGATCACCTCGCTGCTGCTGCCGGTGCTCGCGATCCTGCTGGTGACCAGCGAGTGGTCCCAGCGCAGCGCGATGGTCAGCTTCGCCCTCGAACCGCGCCGCTCCCGGGTGGTCGGCGCCAAGCTCGCCGTCTCCGCGGTCTACGCGGCGCTCACCATGGTCGCGATGCTGGTGATCGGCGTGGTCGGCACCGGGATCTGCGAGCTCGTCCAGCCCGAGCTGACCGAGTGGGACTTCGACGCCAAGCTGGCGATCGCATTCCTGGTCTCGCAGCTGCTGACCATGGCGCTGGGCTTCGCGTTCGGGGCGCTGCTGCTGAACACCCCGGCGGCGATCGTGGTCTTCTTCATCTATTGGTACATCGTCCCCACGGTGCTGTTCGCGGTCGGCTCGCTGCGCGACTGGCTGGGCGACCTGCTCGAGTGGTTCAACTTCCAGGCGGCACTGCAGCCGCTGGTCGACTGGGAGCTGAACACCGGCGAGGAGTGGGCCAAGCTGCTGGTCTCGGGCGTGATCTGGATCGGCCTCCCGCTGGCCGGCGGTCTCTACCGGATCCTGCGCGCCGAGGTGAAGTGAGGCTCGTCGGCGCGGACCGGTAACTTGCGGTGTCATGACGACAACTCCCCGCGAGGACGGCCGCGCCGACGACGAGCTGCGCAGCATCACCATCACCCGGAACTGGCTGGACCACCCGGCCGGCTCGGTGCTGGTCGAGTTCGGTCGCACCCGGGTGCTGTGCGCGGCATCGGCGTCCGAGGGCGTCCCGCGGTGGCGGAAGGGCTCCGGCCTGGGCTGGGTCACCGCCGAGTACGCGATGCTGCCGGCCGCGACGAACACCCGCTCGGCGCGGGAGTCGGTGAAGGGCCGCATCGGCGGCCGCACCCACGAGATCAGCCGGCTGATCGGTCGCTCGCTGCGGGCGGTCATCGACGACGCCGCGCTCGGGGAGAACACCATCCAGATCGACTGCGACGTGCTGCAGGCCGATGGCGGGACCCGCACCGCCGCGATCACCGGGGCGTACGTCGCGCTGGCCGACGCCTGCGCCACCCTGGGTGTGCCGAAGGCGCTGACCGGCTCGGTGGCCGCGGTCAGCGTCGGGATCATCGACGGCGTTCCGCGCCTGGACCTCCCCTACGTCGAGGACGTGCGTGCCGAGACCGACATGAACGTGGTGATGACCGGCGACGGCAGGTTCGTCGAGGTGCAGGGCACCGCCGAGGGGGCGGCGTTCGACCGCTCGGAGCTGGACGCCCTGCTCGGGTTGGCCGAGCGGGGCTGTGCCGACCTCACCCGGCTGCAGGCCGAGGCGCTGGCCGCGCCCGCCGCCGGCTGAGGCGGGACCGGGATGAGCACCGACAGCCCGCGCGTGGTGGTGGCCACCCGCAACGCGAAGAAGCTCGAGGAGATGCACCGCATCCTGGTGCAGCACCTGCCGTCGGTGACGGTGCTGGGTCTGGACGACGTGACCCCCTTCGACGAGCCGGTCGAGGACGAGCCGACCTTCGCCGGCAACGCGCTGCTCAAGGCCCGCGCGTCGGTCGCGGCCACCGGCCTGCCGGCGATCGCGGACGACTCCGGCCTCTGCGTCGACGCGTTGAACGGAATGCCCGGAGTGCTCTCCGCGCGGTGGAGCGGCCCGCCGAAGTCCGATGCCCGCAACAACGAGCTGCTGCTCGCTCAGCTGGCCGACGTCCCCGACGAGCGCCGAGGCGCGCACTTCGTCTGCGCGGTGGCCTTCGTCCGCCCCGACGGTCACGAGCTGGTGGTCGAGGGGCGGATGGACGGCGCGGTGGTCCGCGAGGTCCGCGGCGCCGGCGGCTTCGGCTACGACGTGCTGTTCGTCGCCGACGAGCGCCCGGACGTCACCACCGCCGAGCTCGCCCGCGAGGAGAAGGACGCGATCTCGCACCGCGGCCGGGCGTTGCGCGAGATCGCGCCGCAGGTCGCGGCGCTGCTCGGCTGACCGGTCGGGACCGGCCCGACCCTTAGTCCGGGAGACCGACGGGTCGGGGTCGGGACCGACGGGGTCGGGAGAGGGTGCCGAAGGCGGGAGTCGAACCCGCACGCCCTGAGGCACAGGTACCTAAAACCTGCGTGTCTGCCGTTCCACCACTCCGGCGATCGGACGAGCAGCGCCCGTCCGGGGACATCATCCCAGCCCTGCCGGGCCCGGATCAGCCGGCGTCCAGCCCCAGGTCGCGGCGCAGCTTGGCGACGTGGCCCGTGGCCTTCACGTTGTACTGCGCCAGCTCCACCGTGCCGTCGGAGTCGACCACGAAGGTGGAGCGGATGACGCCCTCGACGACCTTCCCGTAGAGCTTCTTCTCGCCGAACGCGCCGAACGCCCGGTGCACCTCCAGCTCGGGGTCGGAGAGCAGCGGGATGGTCAGCCCGTCGCGCTCACGGAACTTGGCGAGCTTGGCCGGGGTGTCCTTGGAGATCCCGAGCACCGTGTAGCCCGCGGCCCGCAACGACTCGAGCGAGTCGGTGAAGTCACAGGCCTGCTTGGTGCACCCGGGCGTCATCGCGGCGGGGTAGAAGTAGACGATCACCTTGCCCTCGGCCCGGGCGTCGGCGAGCGACACCTGGTTGCCCCGGTCGTCGGGGAGCGTGAAGTCGGGGGCGGTGTCGCCGGCGGCGAGGCGAGCGCTCATGGCATCTCCAGTCAGGTCGGGTGGGCATCCGTCGAGCGACTGGCAGTTGTTGTTGCAACGGCTTCGCAATAGGCTCGCGGACGGGGTCGACCCCATCCAACTACACCCGCCCCGAGGCGCCGACACCTCCCGGCACCCACCACAGGAGTGGCCATGCACGTGCCTGACGGCTTCCTCGACGCCCCCACCTCGATCGCCACCGGTGCGGTCGCGGTCGTCGGCGTCGGCATCGCGCTGCGCAAGGCACGCAACGAGCTCGACGACCGCACCGCCCCGATGGCGGGCCTGGTCGCCGCCTTCATCTTCGCCGGCCAGATGATGAACTTCCCGGTCGGCGCCGGCACCAGCGGTCACCTGCTCGGCGGTGCGCTCGCCGCCGTGCTCGTCGGACCGTGGACGGGGGCGCTCTGCGTCAGCGTGGTGCTCCTGGTCCAAGCCCTCTTCATGGCCGACGGCGGTCTCACGGCGCTCGGCACCAACATCACCCTGATGGCCTTCGTCGGCGTCTTCGTCGGATACGCCGTCTTCCGCCTGGTCCTCGCCGTGCTGCCGCAACGACTGCCGTCGGTGCCGATCGCGGCCGCGATCGGAGCGCTGATCTCGGTGCCGGCCGCGGCGACGGTCTTCACCCTGCTGTTCGCGATCGGGGGCACCGCCGACATCGCGACCGCCAAGGTACTGACCGCGATGCTCGGCTGGCACACCGTGATCGGACTGGGCGAGGCGGTGATCACCGGACTGGTGGTCAGCGCGGTCGTGGCCTCGCGCCCGGACCTGGTCTACGGCGCCCGCGGCATCGTCAGCGCCCGCCCCCTGATCACCGGGGCGGTGGCCCGATGAGCGCCTCCACCGAGGTCCGCCCCGAGCGGCAGCGCGGCCACCGTCGCTTCCTGGTGATCGGAGTCCTGCTCGCGCTGCTGGTCGCCGGGGTGGGCAGCTTCTACGCCAGCGCGCACCCCGACGGACTGGAGTTCGTCGCGGAGAAGACGGGTTTCCTCGACACCGCCGAGGACTCCCACGTCGCCGACAGCCCCTTCGCGGACTACGCGACCGACGGTGTCGACGACGAGCGGCTCAGCGGCGGGATCGCCGGGGTGGCCGGGGTGGTCATCGTGCTGCTGCTCGGGTCCGGTCTGTTCTGGGTGCTGCGGCGTCGTACCGGTCCGCGGGCGGACGATCCGCCGACCGAGGACTGAGGGCGTGGGCGCCGGGCACGGCCACCGGCTCTACTACCACGGTCACTCCTTCCTGCACCGCGCGCCGGCGCACCTGAAGATCCTGGCGCTGCTCGCCTTCGTACTGGTGGTGGTGGCGACCCCGCGCACCTGGTACGCCGCCTACGCCGGCTACCTGCTGGTGATACTCGCAGTGGTGGTGGCGGCGCGGATACCGCTGGGCTACCTGCTCAAGCGCGCCGTGATCGAGGTGCCGTTCCTGCTCTTCGCGGCACTCGTGCCGTTCGTGGCCGAGGGGCCGCGGGTGCCGCTCTTCGGTTGGGAGGCGGTGACGGTCTCCCAGCCGGGCCTGGTCGCCGCCTTCGGCCTGGCCGCGAAGGGGACGCTCGGCGTCCTCGCCTCGCTCACCCTCGCCGCCACCACCGAGCCCGACGAGGTGCTGATCGGGTTGCAGCGCCTCCGGATGCCCCACCTGATCGTGCAGATCATGGGCTTCATGATCCGCTACCTCGATGTGGTCAGCGCCGACCTGGGGAGGATGATGACGGCCATGCGATCGCGTGGCGTCGACCCCCGCTCGCCACGCCAGTGGCCGGCGCTGGGCCGCACCCTGGGCGCCCTCTTCGTCCGTTCCTACGAACGGGGGGAGCGGGTCCACCTCGCGATGCTGTCGCGCGGGTACGACGGCAGCCTGCCCGACGAGCTGCGCCGGGCGCCGCGATGACCCCGGTCCTCGACGTCCGCGACCTGGCGTTCGCCTACCCCGACGGACACCAGGCACTGTTCGGCGTGGACCTGCACGTGCACGCCGGCGAGCGGGTCGCGCTGCTCGGCCCGAACGGAGCCGGCAAGACCACCCTGGTGCTGCACCTGAACGGCATCCTGACCGCCGAGGCCGGACGCGGCGCCGGGTCGGTGTCGGTGAGCGGGCTGCCGGTGCGCAAGCCGCACCTGCTGGAGATCCGGCGGCGGGTCGGCATCGTGTTCCAGGACCCCGACGACCAGCTCTTCCTCGGCTCGGTGCGCGCCGACGTCGCGTTCGGCCCGGCCAACCTCGGGCTGAAGGGGGCGGCGCTCCAGCAGCGGGTGATGGAGGCGCTGGAGATGGTCGGGATGGCCGACTTCGCCGACCGTCCGCCGCACCACCTCTCCTTCGGTCAGCGGCGCCGGGTGGCGGTGGCCACGGTGCTCGCGATGCAGCCGGAGGTGCTGGTCCTCGACGAGCCGTCCTCCAACCTGGACCCGGCGTCGCGGCGGGAGCTGGCCGACATCCTCCGGAGCCTGGAGGTCACCGTGCTGATGGTCACCCACGACCTTCCCTACGCCCTCGAGCTGTGCCCGCGCGCGGTGGTGCTGAGCGAGGGCAGGGTGGTCGCCGACGGCACGACGTACGACGTGCTCACCGACGCCGAGCTGATGCGTGCCCACCGGTTGGAACTCCCGTTCGGCTTCGTGCCGACCCGCGTTGATAACCTGCAGGAGTGAGCAACCAGCCTTCCGACATCGAGCGTGAGATCGAAGAGACCCGCGAGCGACTCGCCGGGACCATCGACCAGCTCCTCTACCGCTCGCACCCCAAGACGATCGTGAGTCGTGAGATCGCCCAGGTGAAGGCGCACTACGTGGACCCGGTGACGGGGGAGCCGCGCACCGACAACATCTTGAAGACCGTCGGTGGCGTGGTGGGCGTGATCGCCCTGGTGGTGCTCGTCCGCAAGATCGCCGGCTGAGGCGACGCGCGGACGTGGCTCAGAGCGTGGCAGGGGCCGACAAGACCCCGATCAAGATGCTGCACGACCGCATCCTCTGCGAGGTCGACAGCGAGGCCGGTGAGCGTCGCTCCTCCGGCGGGATCGTGATCCCGGCGACCGCGGCGATGGGCGGACGACGCCTCGCCTGGTCGCGGGTGGTCGCCGTCGGGCCGCACGCCCGGGCCGTGGAGGCCGGCGACAAGGTCCTCTACGACCCGGCGGAGAAGGCGGAGGTCGAGGTCTCCGGGGAGACCTACGTGGTGATGCGCGAGCGGGACGTCCACGCCGTCGCCGCCCAGCGGCTCGCCGACGAGGCGGCCGGCCTCTACCTCTGACCGGCTCCGGCACCGTCCGGGACCGGTCTCAGTAGTAGTAGCGCTCGAAGTAGTCGTAGAAGCGCTGGGTCTGCTCGGTGTTGTCGGCCGCGTCAACCTGCAGGATCTCCGGCAGCGGCTGCTCGCAGCCGCTCCCGGCGCAGTCCTTGATGGTGAGCCACGCCTGGTGCAGCGCGCTCACCACGTCGGTGTTGCTCCGCATCCACTGCCGGTCGACGGCGAGGTTGTCCCACTGCTGCGGGTCGCGCCAGTTGTCGTAGATCTCGAGCTCTCCGCTGCGGTGGCGCAGGTAGAGGTAGCGCGCGGTGCGGACGCCGGCACTGGTGCGCGGGTCACCCCGGAACGCCTCGATCCGGCCCGGGGAGACCGGGTTCACCCCGGCCTCGGTCAGCACGCCGTTGCTCCACCCCGGTCGCTCCCGGTCAGCACCGGCAGCATCGAGGCTCCGTCGGGGGCGTGCGGAGGCTCGGCGTCCGCGATGTCGAGCAGGGTGGCGGTCAGGTCGGTGACGGTCATCGGGTCGTCGCGGGTGCTGCCGTCGCGCAGGCCCGGCCCGGTGAACATCATCGGCACCCGTAGCGCGGGTTCGTAGGGGTCGACCTTGCCGTCCATCCGGCCGTGCTCGCCCTGGAAGAACCCGTTGTCGGACCAGAAGGCGAGCACCGTGCGGTCCCACTCGCCGTCCGCCTGCAGCTGTTCGACCAGACGCTTGATCTGACGGTCCATCACCACGATCGAGGCCGCCCGGGCGCGGGCCAGCCGCACCTGCGCGCGACGCGCCGAGGGGTTGGTGGGCCGGCCGATGGAGAGGCGTCCCGGCTTGTCGCTCAGGTCGGACTCTCCGGTGCCGTTGCGCCGCACGCCCAGGGGGCGGTCGATGGACCGCACGATCGGCAGCTTCATCGCCCAGTCGGGCGCGGTCGGCGTACCGAGCTTGCGGCGGACGCCCTGCGGGTTGCGGAAGTAGACCGTGTCCACCCGCTTGCGACTCAGGTCGTTGTGCGGGGCGATGTGGTTCACCGAGAGGAAGAAGGGGGCGCCGGTCTCCTCGCGCTGCTCGTGGAAGGAGTGGGCGAGATCGACCGACTGGTCGCCGATCAGGGTCGTCGAGTAGGTCTGCCAGCCGGCGGCGGTGGGCGTGCCGTTGTCGGAGTAGGCATAGCTGAAGTAGCTGTAGGCGTCGCCGCAGGCCGGGTCGCAGTTGACCCCGGTCACCGCCGCCTGCCACTCGTCCCAGCCGTTCGGCACGAAGTACTGCGACATCGGGATCGGCCCGTCGTCGCCCGCCTCCTCCGCCTCGCGGACCAGCTGCAGCGGCCGGTGGTTGCCGTAGCCGTTGAGATACTTCCCGACCAGCCCGGTGGTGTAGCCCCGGTCCTTCAGCGAGGTGGCGATGCTGGTGGAGTCGTCGAACGCGCGGTAGCCGGTGGGGCGCTTGATGTCGTACACGCCGTGGTTGTGCGTCTCCAGTCCACTGAAGAACGAGGCCCGCGCCGGGCAGCACAGCGGGTAGGAGGAGAAGCCGTTGCGCATCGACACGCCCTGCTCGGCGACCAGCCGCCGCAGGTTCGGCGCGTAGCGCAGGTCGTCGAAGCGCATGTCGTCGGCGACGATCTCGACGATGTTCAGGGCGTCCGGGTCGGCCGACGTGGTGCCGGCGTCTCCGCCCGCCTGCTCGCCGAAGCCGCCGTCGGAGATCAGCGAGCAGGAGCTCAGCAGCAGGGCGAGGGCGAGCATGCCCAGCAGAGCCGCACGAGCCCGGTGGGTCGACGGCCGGAACTTTCCACGGCACGGGCCCAGCACGCCGAACACTGTAGGCAGGCCGTCCCAGGGACGGCGCACTAGGGTGGGGTCCGGTGGTGGGGGGACCGCCGCCCCGACGCGCTGGCTGTGGAGTGGCTGCGCGGGGAGGGTGCCCCGGCCAGCGATACTGGTCCCGGCGCCGCGCGACTCGCCGCGGGGGCCGCAAGCCAGGTTGACGGCGACGAGGAGGGGGAGCGACGTGGCGAAGGGGCCGGGCCGCGACCAGCGGGGTCCGATGGAGCGACTGGTGCGGATCGCGGCGGTGCTCGCCGCTGCCGGGCCTGCCGGTGTCCACCGCGACCGCCTCCTGCGGTTGGCCGGATTCGAGGGCGCCGACCCTGCCAGCCAGCTCAGCCGCGAGCTGCGGCACCTGACCAACCAGGGCTGGCAAATCGACAACATCGCCGAGTCCGGCGACGACGCCGTCTATGCGATGACCACGGTCGACAACCGGCTGCGTCTGCGGCTGAGCCCGGCCCAGCAGACCCAGTTGCGCCGCGCCGTGCTGCTCGCCGACCGTGACGACCTGGTCAGCCGGCTCGGTCTGCCCGCCGACGCACGGCCCAAGGACGTCGCGGCCACCGTGCCCGCGGTGCGGGACGGGGCCGGGTCGGCACTGTCGACGGTGATCCGGGCGGTCCGCGACCGGGCCGTGCTCCGGTTCGGCTACAAGGGCACCGCCCGGGTGGTGCACCCGGAGTCGCTGCGCAGCCAGAACGGCACCTGGTACCTGCGGGGTCTCGAGGACGCCGCGGTCGAGGCCGGCGGGCCGGTCAAGGCCTTCGTGGTCGCCCGGATGAGTGCCGTCGACGCGGGCGAGCCGGGTTCGGCCGGAGCGGTGCCCTCGGTGCGGCACACCGGGCTGCACCCGATGACCTGGGAGATCGACCCACCGGTGCAGGTGGTGCTGCGGGCCGATCGGGCCTACGAGCCCGACGTGCGACGCTGGCTCGGGACCCCGAGTCGACGACCGCGGCGGAGGGTGACCAGGTGCTGCTGACCTACCGGGTGACCAACCGGGAGGCCCTGCGGGCACGCCTCAACGAGCTGGGCCGCCGGGTCTGGATCGAAGGGCCCGAGGACGTCCGCCGTGAGGTGGTGACCGCGCTGGCCCGGGCTGCCGGTCACACCTCGGTCGAGGAGGAGGTGGGCAGGTGAGCGCCAACGTCCCCAAGTACGCCGCCCGCATCGCCCGGCTGCCGCGGGTCTTCGAGCGGCTCGCCGTGCACCCGGACGGGCTGCGCCTCGACGACCTGGCCGCGGACCTGGGGATCCCGGCCGCCGAGCTGCGCGACGACCTGCTGGCGTTCTACACCGCCGACGTGAGCGCCGAGTGGCTGCTGGGCCTGACCCGGCCCGACGTGCTGGAGTTCCTCGGGCCCGACGGTGACGACGCCGACCCGACCGAGGCCGAGGTGGTCCGGTTCGTGGAGGAGCACGGCGAGCTCGGCGTCGAGTACGTCGACGCCGCGGAGCTCGCGCTGGTCCACTCGGCGGCCACCTCGTTGCTGGACATCGAGCCGGACAACGCCGACCTGATCGACGCCATCGGCGTGCTGACCGAGACGATGCTCGGCACCCCCGGGGCCGACCCCGGCCGGCCCGACTGGAACCGGCCGCTGCCGTTGCTGCAGGAGGCGCTCGACCAGCGTCGAGCGGCCCGGATCGTCTACTCCCGGGCGTGGCGCCAGGGCGTCTCCGAGCGGGAGATCGAGCCCTACCGGCTGGTGCAGACCCGCCGCGGGTGGGAGGTCGACGCGGGTCCGCCCGCCGAGGACGGCTCGCTGCGCACCTACCTGCTCTCCAACGTCCGCGAGGTCGAGGTGCTGGACCGGGGGTTCACGGTGCCGGCCGGCGCGGCCGAGCTGCTCGAACAGATGCGGCGGACCGAACGGGTGCGGGTGTGCCTGCCGCAGGCGGGCCGCTGGGCGGCGGACTTCTACGCCGAGGAGGTCACCGTGGTCAGCGACGACGAGGAGTCGGTCGAGCTCGATGTCGACCTGCTGCCGCCGCTGGAGCACCGGGTGGGCCTGCTGCTGCTGGCGGCCGGGGAGGACGCGTTCGTGGTGGAGCCGGCGGCGCTCGACTCCGCCGGCGCGGTGCTGGCCGAGGAGCTCCTGCTGCACCACACCAGCTGATCGGAGCTGATCGGAGCTGACCGGGCTGGAGCTGATCGGGCGAGAGCCGATCGGGCGCGGTCAGCTGCTCAACCGGCGCTCCTCGGATCCGCCGTCCAGGCGTGCCCGGCCGGCCGCGCGCCGACCCTCCCCGGCCGCGCCGGGGGCGATGTCCATCGAGGAGCGCCGGTCGCCGCGCCACGTGCTCCGGATCCGGTTGCGGCGCAGGGCCTCGGCGAAGTAGTCGTGCACCGCCACCTCCTTCTGGCGCAGGGCGAGCGCGGTCTCGGTGGAGGTGGCGACCGGCTCGGCGGTCGGGCTCGCCGTCGCCTCGGCGATCGCGTCCTGGCGGGCGGACTCGAGACGCTGCCCGATCCGCAACGCGTAGGCCTCGTAGAACGCGAGGCGTGCGGTGATCGTGGCCACCGGCTTGGTGCGCCACCGCCGCCGCTGCTTGTCCCAGGTGCGGACCGGCTCGCGGTGCCCGGAGGCCAGGTAGCGCTCGCAGTCCGCCACCATCTGGACCAGGAGCGACTCGTAGAGCGCCTTGGTGACCTCGATGTCGGCGGCGAAACCGTAGAGGGTGACCGCGGTCGAGTCGTGGCTGATCGTGCATCGCAGGTCGTTGGGGTGGGCGATGTTGACCAGCAGCCGCACATAGCGGGCAAGACCCCGCTTGCCCGGCTCTCCGATCCGGTAGTTCTCCGCCACCGGACGATCGGTCCGCTCCGCGCGGGCGGTGTGCGCGCGGGCCAGCGCGAGGGCGATCGAGTGGCGGGTGGCCAGGCCCTGGGCCTTGGCCAGGAAGGCGGCCTGCTCGTGCTCGTTGCGGGTGCCCTCGGCCTGCCGCAGCAGCTTGGCGATCTTCGCCAGGGTGCCGTCGTCGACCGTGTGGGTCACCTGGCCCAGTCCCTCCTCCGCGTAGGCGTGCTGCAGCAGCTCGGCCAGCACCGGCTGACCGAGGTCCTCCAGCAGGCGCAGGAAGGTCGCCCGGAACGCCGGCCCGTGTCCCGGCTCCCCGTGCAGGTGGTGGGCCACCTCGTGCAGCACGACCAGCCCACGCAGCGCCCAGCGGCCGCCGTGAGCGAACGGCGGCACCGCGATCGTCGCGTCCTCGAAGGTGTAGGTGGCCGCGCGCGGTCCACGCCGCGCCCGGACGTGGGCCGGGACCCGCTCGCGTCCGTCGTACCGCTTGTCGTGGGAGGTGAGGTGGGCGAGCACCTGGTCGACGTAGCGCCCGACGGCGTCCGGGTCGGTGAAGCGCGGCTCGGTCTCGGGGCGGAAGGAGCGGCCGTCCACCGTGATCTCCTCGTGGCCGGGCCCCAGGGTGTCCAGCCAGCCGGCGACCTGGTCCTCGGCGGTGTAGACGGCTGGGCGGTCCGGGTCGGTGCTCATGGGGCGAGTCTGCCGGGTGCCCCCGACAGGTTCACCCTCGTCACGGGTTGTCCACAAGGACTAGCGTTCCCGGCATGGCCGCCACTCTCGCCCGGATCGCCCTCGGCTCCGTGATGACCCTCGCCGGCATCACCCACCTCACCGTCGCCCGCGACGAGTTCCAGGCGCAGGTCCCGGACTGGTTCCCGCTCGACAAGGACTTCGTCGTCGTCGCCTCCGGCGTCGCCGAGATCGGACTCGGCGCGGCGTTCCTCGCGCTGCCGAGGCACCGTCGGACCGTCGGCATGCTGCTGGCGCTGTTCTTCATCGCGATCTTCCCGGGCAACATCGCGCAGTACGTCGAGGGCACCGACGCGTTCGGTCTGGACACCGACACCAAGCGGCTCGTCCGGCTCTTCTTCCAGCCGGTCCTGGTGCTGCTGGCCCTGTGGGCCGGTGGCTGGATCGGCTCCCGCGGCGACCGGAGGACCGACGCCGCGGGCTGAGCCGGGTCGAGCCCGATCGGCGGCAGCGTCACTCCTCGCCGCGCGCCCGCTCCAGCAGTGCCATGCCGTGGTAGAGCACGATCGCGGCCACGGTCCCCAGGGTGATCCCGGTGAAGGTCATCTCCCCGGCGTGCAGGGTCAGGTCGCCGATCCCGATGATCAGCGCGGCCGCGGCGGGGAACTGGTTGGCCGGGCGGGAGAAGTCGACCCGGTTGTCGACCCAGATCTTCACACCGATCAGGCCGATCAGGCCGTAGAGGGCGACCGTGACGCCGCCCAGCACGCCGGCCGGCACGGTGTTCAGCAGCGCACCGAACTTGGGGGAGAGGCTGAGCAGGATCGCGATCGCGCCGGCCACCCAGTAGGCGGCGGTGGAGAAGACCCGGGTCGCGGTCATCACGCCGATGTTCTCGCCGTAGGTCGTGGTCGGCGAGCCCCCGCCCAAGCCGGCCAGGCCGGTGGCGACGCCGTCAGCGATCAGGGCCGTCCCCGTGCGGTCGTTGATGGAGTCGTCACCGACCAGGTGGGCGACGGAGCGGACGTGGCCGACGTTCTCGGCGATCAGCACCAGCACCACCGGCAGGAACATCGGGACCACCGACCAGGTCACCGTGGGAGAGGAGAACTCGGGCAGCCCGATCCAGTCGGCGGAGCGCACCGCGTCGAAGTCGAGGTCGCCGGCCAGCGCGGTGGCGACGTAGCCGACGACGACGCCGATCAGGATGGAGAGGCGGGCGGCCATGCCCCGGAGGCCGGCCGCGACGACGCAGATGGTGACCAGGGTCAGCGTCGCGATCCACGGGCTGGCCGCATAGTTGGCGGTGGCGGCACCGCCGAGGTTGAAGCCGATCAGCGCGACGATCGCGCCGGTCACGACCGGCGGCATCAGCACGTCGATCCACCCGGTCCCGGTGGCCACCACGATCCCGCCCACCACGGCGAGCAACGCACCGGTGACCAGGATGCCGAAGAGCGCGGCACCCATGCCGTGGTCGCCCATCGCGGCCAGGATCGGCGCGATGAACGCGAACGAGCTGCCCAGGTAGGAGGGGAGCCGGTTCCGGTTCAGCGCCAGGAAGAGCATCGTGCCGAGGCCGGAGAAGAAGAGCGTGGTGCTCGGTGGGAAGCCGGTCAGCAGCGGCACCAGGAAGGTGGCGCCGAACATCGCCACCACGTGCTGGGCACCGAAGCCGATCGTCCGCGGCCACGACAGCCGCTCGGTCGGCGCCACGATCGCATCGGTGGCGACGTTGCGCCCGTCTCCGTGCAGCTTCCAGGACCAGTTCTGGGACATGACGTGCTCTCCTCCCGGGCGTCACGAGGGTCCGTGGCGCCCGGGCGACTCTAGCGAGCCGTCGGCTCAGGACTCCCGTTCGGTCAGGGTCCCGCCGTGCTCGACATAGGTTCTGCCGGTCTCCGCGCAGCGGTGATGGCCGTCGCCGAGGGGCTCCAGGGGTGTGCCGGCGCGTCCGACCCAGCGAATCCGGCGTGCCGGCACTCCGGCGACCAGTGCAAAGTCGGGCACGTCCCGCGTGACCACTGAGCCGGCGGCGACCATCGCCCAGCGCCCGATCGTCAGCGGAGCGACGCAGACCGCCCGCGCGCCGATTGAGGCGCCGGTGCGCACGACGACACCGACCGCCTCCCAGTCGTCGCCGGTCTTGAGAGTTCCCTCGGGAGTAACCGCTCGCGGGAAGTAGTCGTTGGTGAATACGACCGCGGGGCCGACGAAGGCGCCGTCCTCGAGGACCGCCGGCTCGTAGACCAGCGCGTGGTTCTGGACCTTGCAGCGATCGCCGATGCGTACGCCGGGTCCCACATAGGCCCCACGACCGATGATGCAGTCGTCACCGATGACAGCCTGCTCTCGGATCTGGGCCAGGTGCCAGACGAGTGTCCCACTGCCGATCGAGGCGCGGTCGTCGACGTCGGCGGACGGTTCGAGGCGGGCCGGGGAGACGGTCATGGGACCATCCGAGCCGCCACCGGCCGCGACCATCAGATCGAGCTCACCGCGTCCTCAAAAACGGTGATGCTCGGGGGCCAAAGGCGGCCTTCGGACACTGTTCGCAGATTGGCCTCCGGGATAGGTACCCAATAGCAGGGAACGAGGCCGATTTCGCCGCCCGCTCGGCGTCCGGTGGCCGAAGGTGGCGACGTGGTGCAGCGCCTCGCGTGCTGCCATGCCTCAGGAGGTGGAAGAGCGTGCGGCCGGACCAGCAAAGACGGTACGACGGCGGTGCCGTTGTCAGTGTGGTCATCCCTGCTCACAACGAGGGCGCCGTGATCGGCGCCAATCTCCAGCATCTGGTCGACGGCGTGCCCCCATGGAATGCTGGAGGTGGTCGTCGTGTGCAACGGCTGCACCGACGACACGGCTGCCCGCGCACGCACCGTCGAGGGCGTGCGTGTCGTGGAGGTGCCGGAGCCGTCGAAGGCCGCAGCGGTGAATGTCGGCAATCGAGTCGCGACGGTGCTGCCGCGTGTCCACCTGGACGCCGACGTCTCGATCTCGGGTCCCGACATTTTGACTCTGGTGGACGCCCTCGGTGGAGACGTGCACGCTGCGGCGCCCAAGAGAGAGATGCCGATGGCGGGCGCCTCCTGGTCGGTGCGCAGCTACTACCGCGTCTGGGAGGCCCTGCCCCAAGTCCGACGGGGTCTGTTCGGCCGCGGCGTCATCGCGCTGTCCGCAGAGGGCCAGCGTCGGGTGGACCGATTGCCGTCGGTCATGAGTGACGACCTTACCGTCTCCGAGGCGTTCGACGACCACGAGCGGCGGGTCGTGGACGACGCGCACGTCGTCGTACGTCCGCCTCGGACGACAGGTGACCTGCTGCGAAGGCGGGTGCGGGTGGTCACGGGCAACGTCCAGGCCACCGAGCTGGGTGTTCGTCATCGGTCGTCGATGACGAGCCCGGCCGTGCTGGCGAGATTGGCAGTACAAGAGCCGGCGGTCGGACTGCGCCTGCCGGTATTCCTCGGGATCGGGCTGATCGCCCGTTGGAAGTCGCGGCGCGCGGTGCGCGCCGGTGACTTCACCACTTGGTTGCGTGACGAGAGCTCGCGGGTCACCGCGACCGACGCGAGTTGAGACGAGGAAGATCGAGATGTCGAACTACTCCGGGAAAAGCTCCGCCCGTACCCGTCGTCGGCGTCGTGCCGCCGGGTGGATGGCCCTGCTGGTGCCGCTCGCGGGTCTTTCGATCGTGACCGTCAGCCCCTCGCCCGCGGCGGCAGCCGTCTGCGGCCCTGGCGGCAACGAGATCGCCTGCGAGAACAGCAAGCCCGGAACCGACCCATCGGTGTGGGACGTGGACGGCGCTGGGGACGAATCGATCCAAGGTTTCGCCACCGACATCAGCGTCGATGTGGGCGACAGCATCGACTTCAAGATCGACACGAACGCATCCGACTACGACATCACCATCTATCGGATCGGGTACTACGGCGGCGACGGAGCCCGCGAGATCGACACTGTCGATCCATCCGCATCCTTGCCGCAGACCCAGCCACAGTGCATCACCGACGCCAGCACCGAGCTGTACGACTGCGGCAACTGGGCGGTCTCGGCAACGTGGACGTGCCGTCCGAGGCGGTCTCCGGCGTGTACATCGCGCGTCTGCATCGCGCCGATCGCAACGACTCCAGCCACATCACCTTCGTGGTGCGCGACGACTCGAGCCACTCCGACGTCGTGTTCCAGACCTCGGACCCGACCTGGCAGGCGTACAACGCCTACGGCGGTTCGAATTTCTACCGCGGCGCCGACAACGGGCGTGCCTACAAGATCAGCTACAACCGCCCGGTCACCACCCGCAGCGACGTCCCTTGGGGGCGCGACTTCTTCTTCGCCAACGAGTATCCGATGGTCCGATTCCTGGAGCGCAACGGGTACGACGTCAGCTATTTGGCCGGCGTCGACTCCGACCGCTACGGGTCACTCCTCCAGAACCACGAGGTGTTCCTCTCGGTCGGGCACGACGAGTACTGGAGCAAGGCGCAGCGAGCAAACGTCGAGGCAGCCCGCGATGCCGGGGTGAACCTCCAGTTCCTCAGCGGCAACGAGATCTACTGGAAGACCCGCTACGAGGCGTCGGCTGATGCGTCGAACACGCCGTACCGCACGCTCGTCAGCTACAAGGAGACGTGGTCGAACTCCAAGATCGACCCGTCGGAGGAGTGGACCGGCACCTGGCGCGATCCCCGCTTCGCTCCCAAGAGCCGGGGTGGCGGCATGCCGGAGAACGGGCTGACCGGCACCGCCTACATGGTCAACTACAGCGACCTGGCGTTGTCGGTCAGCGCGGCGCAGGGCAAGACCCGGCTGTGGCGCAACAGCGGTCTGGCGACCATGTCCGGCTCTAGCACCACGCTCGCCCCGCACACGGTCGGGTATGAGTCCAACGAGGACCTGGACAACGGCTCGAGGCCGGAGGGCCTGATCCGACTCTCGACCACGACTGGCGCGGTGCCCGAGTACCTGCAGGACTACGGGAACAACGTGGCGCCCGGCACGACGACCCACCACCTGACGATGTATCGCGCACCGAGTGGCGCGCTGGTCTTCAGCGCGGGGACCGTGCAGTGGACGTGGGGACTCGACGAGGAGCACGACAGTGGCTTCGCGCAGGAGTCGGCGGATCGCCGCATGCAACAGGCGCAGGTGAACCTGCTCGCCGACATGGGCGCCCAACCGACCACGCTGATGTCGACACTCGCGGCGGCGACGCCATCGACGGACATCACCGGACCGACCGTCTCCCTCAACGCTCCCGCGGCGGGATCGACCCAGGCGAATGGCACGTCGGTGACCGTCAGCGGCACCGCGACCGACTCCGGCGGCGGAGTGGTCGCCGCGGTGGAGGTGTCCACCGACGGGGGCAGCACCTGGCACCCGGCGACGGGAACGAACGCATTCAGCTACACCTACATCCAGCACGGGCGCGGGGCCAACGACATCCGCGTGCGCGCGGTGGACGACAGCGCGAACATCGGCACCGCGACCACCCGGGCGGTCAGCGTGACCTGCCCGTGCAGTGTCTTCGGTGAAGAGGTGCCGAAGATCACCGCCGCGGCCGACGACGACTCTGCCGAGCTCGGGCTGCGGTTCTCGGCGACCAACGACGGGTTCGTCACCGGTGTCCGGTTCTACAAGGGCGCCGGGAACACCGGCACACACGTGGGCTCGCTGTGGTCGAGCAGCGGCGAGCAGCTCGCTACGGTCACGTTCACCGGCGAAAGCGCCACCGGGTGGCAGTCGGCGACCTTCTCCTCGCCGGTGGCGGTCGCTGCAGGGCAGACGTACGTCGTCTCCTACACGGTGCCCAACGGGCGATACGCGATCGAGCCCAACGCCTTCACCTCGGCCGGGGTCGACGCCTCCCCGCTGTTGGTCGACGGTGGATTCGGTGCGGCGCCCGCCGGGGTCTACGGCAACGCCGGGCGGTTCCCCAACAGCAGCTATCAGAACTCCAACTACTACGTGGACGTGCTGTACACGACCACCGATGAGTCCCCGCTCACCGCGACCAACCACTGGCCGCTGGCAGGATCGTCGTCGGTGCCGCGCTCCACGACGATCACCGCGAGGTACTCCAAACCGCTCGTCCAGGGTTCGGCAGGGATCGTCGTCAAGGACGGCAACGGCACGACCGTCAACGGCACGACCGCCTACGACGCGGCGACACGAACGGTCAGCTTCACTCCGTCGGCCGACCTAGCCGGTTTCGTGCAGTACACGGCGAGCCTCTCCGGCACCGACACGCAGGGCAACCAGGTCAGCACCGGCAAGACCTGGTCGTTCCGCACTGCGAAGCCGCCGGCGACTCCGGGCGTCTGTCCGTGCACGATCTTCGACGAGGACACCCTCCCGGCGCTGCTCCAGGACCCCGACACGGTCCCTGTCACGCTGGGCATGCGATTCAGTGCGGATGTCGGCGGCACCGTGACCGGTGTCCGGTTCTACAAGGGCGTCAACAACACCGGCACCCACACCGGCTCCCTGTGGTCCGCATCGGGCGCCCTGCTCGCGCAGGGCACCTTCACCGGCGAGTCGACGACGGGCTGGCAGACGCTCACCTTCGACGAGCCGGTGGGGATCACGAAGGACACCGACTACATCGTGTCGTACCGCACCGAGGTCGGCCGGTACTCGGCGACGCCCAACGCCTTCGCCACCAGTGACCTTTCGCGGGGGCCGCTCAACGTGACGTCATCCTCGGGCGCCTACACCTACGGAAGCGGCTTCCCGTCATCGACGTCACCGTCCAGCTATCTGGTCGACGTGGTCTTCGAGAAGGGCACACCCACGCTCAACATCACCGGCCAGGACCCGGCGCCGGGTGCGGTGGACGTGCCGCGCCAGGCACCGATCAAGGTGGACTTCTCCGCCGCGATCGGGCCCGGCTACTCCATCAGCGCCACGCAGGGAACGACACCCCTGCCGGGAGTCGCTGCGCTCAGCTCCGACGGCACGAGCCTCACCTTCACCCCGAGCGTCGCGATGCCAGCCGATGCTTACATCACCGTCACGCTCACCGGGGTGACCTCCCTCGAAGGGGTGTCGCTGGCCGCCCAGACCTGGACCTTCCACACACGTGCCGCGAACTCCACCACCGCCCAGACCCTCTTCGGTGACGTGGTTCCCGGGGTCGCCGCCGCGAGCGACGGGGCCGCCGTCGAGCTCGGCACCGCGTTCTCGCCGACCAAGAACGGCACGATCACCGCGATCCGCTTTTACAAGGGAACCGGGAACACCGGCACGCACACCGGGTCACTGTGGTCGTCTTCGGGCACTCGGCTGGCGACGGTGACCTTCACCGGCGAGAGCGCCACCGGGTGGCAGCAGGCCACTTTGGCCAATCCGGTCGAGGTGACGGCGGGAACCACCTACGTGGTGTCGTACCTGGCGCCTCGTGGGCGCTACTCCTACACGTCCGGATTCTTCAACGGGGGCTACACCTCGGGCGACCTGACGGCTCCGGCCGGCAACAACGGTCGCTATCTCTACGGCGCGGCCGGCGGCTTCCCGATCTACTCCTGGGGGGCGTCGAACTACTTCGTCGACGTCGTCTTCGAACGGGCCCCGTCGACCGTCTCCGTGCTCGATCGTGCGCCCGCTTCAGGCGCCACGGACGTCCCCCGCTCCGCCAAGCCCAGCATCACGTTCTCGGCGCCACTCGACACCGGCTGGTCGATGACAGTGAAGCAGGGGACGACGACGATCCCCGGCACCGCCGCCCTCTCGGCCGACGGACAGACCGTCACCTTCACGCCGGCGGCGCAGTTGCCGGCGGACGCTCCGCTCACCGTGACCGTCGCCGGCATCGAGTCGACCGACGGCGCGACGATGGCCGACCAGACGTGGTCGTTCCGCACGGAGGCGGGCGCCTCCACATTGACCTCGTTGCTCACCGGGGTGACCCCGTCGCTCCCGTCGATCAACGACAGCGATGCGGTCGAGCTCGGCATGGCGTTCGTCCCATCGGTCGCGGGCACGGTGACGGCCATCAAGTTCTACAAGGGCGCGGGCAACACCGGCACTCACACGGGATCGCTCTGGTCATCGGCGGGCACACGACTGGCAACGGTCACGTTCACCGGCGAGACGGCATCGGGCTGGCAGTCGGCGACCTTGGCCTCGCCGGTGGCGCTCACCCCGGGCCAGACCTACGTCGTGTCCTACTACGCACCCAACGGGCACTACTCCGGCACGCCTGCCTACTTCAGCAGCGCTCGGACCTCGGGGCCGTTGACCGCTCCCGCGGGCAGCAACGGCCGCTACCGATACGGCGCCGGCGGCGGCTTCCCGACCGGGTCCTGGAACTCCACGAACTACTTCGTCGACGTGGTCTTCCGGACCCAGAACTAGGGCTCCCCAAGTTGGGGTAACCCCCACGCGTTTCTCGGCGGCCCCGGGGCGTGCCGACTGAAATGGTGCGCACCGGGGCCGTTGTCGAGGGGCGGTCCGACTCGATGGGGGACCGATGGAATCTGAGCGTCTCGGCGTGGCTGTCGTCGGAGCGGGGTACTGGGGCCCCAATCTGATCCGCAACTTCCGCACCAGTGAGGAGTGGGACCTGGTCGCCGTCTGCGACCTCGACCCGGACCGCGCCCGCAAGGTGGTCGGCGAACGAAGCGGGGTCGACGTCACCGATGACTTGAGCGCGGTCCTTGCCCGGCACGACGTGGATGCGATCGCGATCGCCACTCCGGCACGGACCCATCAGGCGATCGCGTGCCAGGCGTTGGCCGCCGGCAAGCACGTGCTCGTGGAGAAGCCATTGGCCGACAGCGTCGCCGCAGGGCGGACCATGGTCGAGCTGGCCCGCAGCAACGGATTGACCCTGATGACCGACCACACCTTCTGCTACACCCCGGTGGTGCAGAAGATCGCGGAGCTCGTCGCGAGCGGGTCCCTCGGCGACCTCCTCTATGTCGACTCGGTGCGGATCAACCTCGGCCTCGTGCAACCTGACGTCGACGTCTTCTGGGACCTCGCGCCGCACGACCTCTCCATCCTCGACTACATCCTTCCCGGAGGGCTCCGCCCGAAGGCGTGGCCGCTCAGGGTGCCGATCCCGTCGGCGCCGGGAAGTCGTGCGTCGGGTACCTGACCCTTCCACTGGCCGGGGGCGCGATGGCGCACGTGCACGTGAACTGGCTCAGTCCGACGAAGATCCGCCAGATGGTCATCGGTGGCACCAAGCGGACACTCGTGTGGGACGACCTCAACCCCCAGCAGCGGCTCAGCGTGTTCGACCGTGGCGTAGACCTGGTCCAGCAGAGTGTCGACAGCGCGGACCGGCGGACCGCCTCGATCTCCTACCGGCTCGGCGACACCTGGGCCCCGGCACTGCAGGAACGGGAGGCACTCGGCGAGATGGTGCGCGAGTTCGCGGCCAGCATCCGTGACGAACGGCCCCCGCAGACCGACGGCGCCGCGGGTCTGCGCGTGCTGTCGGTCCTCGAGGCAACCGCTACCAGCCTGAGGGCGCGCGGGGCGCTCGTCGATGTCGTCTCCACCGACCAGCCCGAACTGGAGATCGTGCGATGACCGCACTCAGCGGAGCACGCGTCCTGGTGACCGGAGGGGCCGGCACCATCGGCTCCACCCTGGTCGACCACCTGCTGGACGCAGACGTCCAGCAGGTCGACGTGCTGGACAACCTCGTCCGAGGGCGTCTCGCGAACCTTGAGCCCGCGATCAGCAGTGGTCGGGTCCACCTCGTCGAGGGCGACGTACGGGACCGCGAACTCGTGCACGATCTGTGTGCCGGGAAGGACCTGGTCTTCCACCAGGCCGCGATCCGGATCACCCAGTGTGCCGAGGAGCCGCGCCTGGCGCTCGAGGTGCTCGTCGACGGCACGTTCAACGTGATCGAAGCCGCAGCCGCAGCGAACGTCGACAAGATCGTCGCGGCATCGTCGGCATCGGTCTACGGTCTGGCCGAGACGTTCCCGACCGATGAGCGCCATCACCATCACAACAACGACACGTTCTACGGCGCGGCGAAGTCGTTCAACGAGAGCATGCTCCGCAGCTTCCGGTCGATGGCCGACCTGGACTACGTGGCGCTGCGCTACTTCAACGTCTACGGGCCCCGCATGGACGTGCACGGCCTCTACACCGAAGTGCTCGTGCGGTGGATGGAGCGCATCGCCGACGGACTGCCGCCGCTGATCTTCGGCGATGGCCAACAGACGATGGACTTCGTCTTCACCCGAGACATCGCCCGTGCCAACGTCCTGGCCGCGGCCGCCGACGTCCACGACGGTCACTACAACGTCGCCAGCGGCACCGAGACGAGTCTGCTCGAGCTCGCCGAGACGTTGCTGCGGGTGATGGGGTCCGACCTCGGTGTCGAGCATGGTCCCGAGCGTGCCGTCAACGGCGTCGTCCGTCGTCTTGCGGACACCACCGCCGCAGCGCGCGACCTCGGCTTCAAGACCGAGGTCGGACTGGAGGAGGGGCTGCGTGAGCTGGTCGAGTGGTGGCGTCCGCTGCGCGCGGAGATCGCCGCCGGCCGCCCGAAGGTCGGCGCGCGATGACCCGCATCAACGTGATGCAGCCCTGGATGGGTCAGGAGGAGATCGCAGCTTTGGCGGCGGTCGTGGAATCCGGCTGGGTGGCGCAGGGGGCGCGGGTCGCGGAGTTCGAGACCGCCTTCGCAGCCATGCAGGGCGCGGAGCATGCCGTGGCGACCTCGAGCTGCACGACCGCGCTGCACCTGGCACTGCTCGTGGCGGGTGTCGGCGACGGGGATGACGTGGTGGTGCCGTCGTTCTCGTTCATCGCCACCGCGAACGCACCGACGTACGTCGGTGCTCGCCCCGTCTTCGCCGACGTGGACCCCACGACGGGCAACCTCACCGCCGCGACCCTGGAGGTCGCGCTCACGCCCGCCACCAGAGCGGTCGTCCTCGTCGACCAAGGAGGAGTGCCCGCAGACCTGGAGTCGGTCCGGGCCTTGTGCGACCCGCGCGGCATCGTGGTGATCGAGGACGCTGCGTGTGCGGCGGGGTCGACGTACCGCGGGAGCCCGGTGGGAGCAGGCGCCGACATCGCCGCCTGGTCGTTCCACCCACGGAAGATCCTGACCACCGGAGAAGGTGGGATGGTCACCACCGCCGATGCCGCATGGGCCACCCGTGCGCGTCGACTCAGGGAGCACGCGATGAGTGCTTCGGCTTCGGCGCGGCATGCGAACGTCCTCGCTCCACCGGAGGAGTACGCCGAGGTCGGGTTCAACTTCCGGATGACCGACCTCCAGGCTGCTGTCGGCCTCGTCCAGCTCGCCCGTCTGCCCGAGGTGGTAGAGCGTCGGCGCTCGCTCGCGGCCGGTTACCAGAAGGCGATCGCGGAGATCGATGGACTTCGAGCAGTCACGGATCCGTCCTGGGGCACGTGCAACTACCAGTCGTTCTGGGTGGAGGTGGAGGAAGCCTCCCCGTTCGACCGCGAGGAGCTGATGGTCCGGCTCGCCGAGGCGGAGGTGTCCGCCCGGCGGGGCATCATGGCCGCGCACCGTCAGCCGGCCTACCGCACGGGGGACCACGGAGCTGCCAGCCTGCGCGCCACCGAGCGTCTGACGGACAACACCCTCATCCTGCCTCTCTTCCATCAGATGTCGGACTCCGAGCAGACCCGGGTGATCGACGTCCTGCGCTCTGCGGCGGCGAAGGCATGAGACGCCTGCTCCTGGTCGCTGCCAGCGGCCTCGCGCGAGAGGTGCTCGCGGTCGAGCGGCGCCTTGGTGTCTACGCGGACGTCCATGTCGTCGATGACGATGAGGGGCGCTGGGGGAGCGACCTGGACGGCGTCCCGATCGTGGGTGACATCGGGCTGGCGCGGGAGTACGACGACCACGAGGTGCTGGTCTGCGCCGGAAGCGGTCGGGCGCGCCGCGCGATCGTCGGCCGTCTGGCGGGGTTCGGCGTCGGTGAGGATCGCTTCACCACCTTCGTCGACCCCTCCGTGCAGGTGCCCGACGACAGCACCGTCGCCGCCGGCAGCATCATCCTCGCCGGCGCCGTGCTGACCTCGGCGGTCACGTTGGGGCGTCACGTCGTCGTCATGCCGAACGTGACTCTCACCCACGACGTGGTCCTCGCCGACTTCGTGACCCTGTGTGCCGGGGTGAGTCTCGGTGGCGGAGCCGCGGTGGGGGAGGGCGCGTACCTCGGCATGAACGCCACCGTGCGGCAGGGCGCGAGAGTCGGTGTCGACGCCACCCTCGGCATGGGTGCAGCGCTGCTGACGGACCTCCCTGCCGGCGAGACCTGGGTCGGAGTCCCGGCGCAGCCCATTCACAACCCCGCGAGGCAGCTCTCATGAAGATCCCGCTCGTCGACCTGGCCTCCCAGCACGCCGAGATCGCGGACGAGATCCGTCCGGCCCTGGACAGGGTGTTCGCGACGACCGGCTTCATCGGGGGCCCTGAGGTCGCTGCCCTCGAGGAGGAGTACGCCGCCTTCGTGGGCGCCGACCACTGCGTCGGAGTCGCCAACGGCACAGATGCGCTCGAGCTCGCGCTGCGCGCGCTCGGCGTGGGCCCGGGCGACGAGGTGATCCTGCCGGCCAACACCTTCATCGCGACGGCCGAGGCCGTCTC
Source organism: Nocardioides sambongensis (assembly GCF_006494815.1). NCBI lineage: Bacteria > Bacillati > Actinomycetota > Actinomycetes > Propionibacteriales > Nocardioidaceae > Nocardioides > Nocardioides sambongensis. The sequence goes on along the minus strand of NZ_CP041091.1, from coordinate 2,323,668 downwards.
CCTGGCTGGCGCGACGCCGGTCCTCGTCGACGTCGACGAGGAGTATCTCCTGATCGACCCCGCGCAGGTGGAGCGCGCGATCACCGGGCGTACCAAGGCGATCGCACCGGTCCACTTGTTCGGCCAGACCGCCTTCGTCGACGAGCTCCAGGGTCTCGCCGATGCAGCCGGTGTCCCGATCCTCGAGGACGCTGCCCAGGCCCAAGGAGCAATGCGTCTCGGTCGTGCGGCCGGCTCCCTGGGCAGGGTCGCGGCCACCAGCTTCTACCCCGGAAAGAACCTCGGCGCCGCTGGCGATGCCGGAGCGGTCACGACCAACGATCCCGAGCTCGCGGAGCGGGTGCGGGTGATCGCCGCCCACGGCTCGCCCAGCAAGTACGTCCACGACGTGGTCGGACGCAACTCACGCCTCGACGCGATCCAAGCCGTCTACCTCCGTGCCAAGCTCGGCCGCCTGGAGAAGTGGAACGACCTGCGTCGTCAGGCGGCCGACCGCTATGCCGAGCTCCTCGCCGACATCCCCGGCGTCCGCACTCCGCGCAGCGCGCCGGGCAATCAGGACGTGTGGCACCTGTACGTGGTCCGCGTCGACGACCGGGACCGGGTCCTGGACACGCTGGCCGAGTCAGGCGTCGGCGCCGGCATCCACTACCCGACGCCCGTCCACCTGACCGCCGCGTACGCCCACCTCGGGCTTGGCCGTGGAGCGTTCCGAGTGGCTGAGGAGGCGGCTTCCCAGATCCTCTCGCTCCCGATGTTCCCACACCTTGGCGCGGAGCAGCAGAATCACGTCGCGTCGACGTTGGCGCGGGCGGTGGGCACGTCGGACGCCTGATGACGACGACGGAAGCACAGCGGACTGCAGGAGGTCGCCGCGCCAGCCAGGCGCTCGTGTGGAGCTTCGCCAACACGGCCCTCGCGAAGTTCGGCACGTTGGCGATCGGCATCGCCCTCGCCCGGATCCTGGGACCGGAGGAGTTCGGATCGTTCGCTGTCGCAATGGTGGCACTGATGGCGATCCTTAGCTTCAATGAGCTCGGCGTGAGCCTAGCCATCGTGCGTTGGCGCGACGATCCTGCCGGCATCGCGCCGACAGTGACCACGATCTCCGTCGCGATGAGTGCGGCGTTGACCGTGCTGACGATCGTCGCCGCCCCAGCGTTCGCCCGAGCGATGGGAGATCCCGAGGCGGCGATCGTAGTCCAGCTGCTGAGCCTCTGCATCCTGGTGAACGGAGTCGTTGCGACTCCCGCCGCGCTGCTGCAGCGCTACTTCCGGCAGGACCAGCGGACGATTGCCGATCAGGTCAATGTGTGGGTCGGAGCGGTGACCTCGGTCGGCCTGGCGCTTCTCGGGCTCGGGGCGATGGCGCTGGTGGTGGGAAGATTGTCCGGCGCCGTCCTCTCGGCGCTACTCCTGCTTCGCTACTCCCCGCTGCCGTACCGTTTCGGCCTGGACCGCCTCAGGGTTCGAGCGCTGTTGGGGTTCGGCGTGCCGCTGGCCGGAGCCAGCGTCATCGTCTTCCTGGTCGGGTTCGTCGACCAGTTGGTCGTCGGGAGCGTCCTCGGCGCGACGTACCTGGGCTATTACGTGCTGGCCGCGAACCTGGCCAACTGGCCGGTCACGATGTTCTCCCAACCCCTACGGATGGTCGCTCCCGCGTTGTTCGCGCGCCTTCAGGACGATCCAGGGGCGATGCGGGCAGCATTCCCGCGCGTGCTGCGGCCGCTCTCGGGGGTCGCGCTTCCCGTCTGCGTGGCACTCAGCGTGGCCGCACCGGAGGTGGTCGGCTTCATCTACGGCGAGGAGTGGCTGCCGGCGGCACCCGTGCTGCGCTGGTTGGCGCTGCTCGCCGCCGTCCGGATCCTGTTCGAGCTGGCATACGACTACCTGGTGGTACTCGGACGGTCTCACTCGATCCTGGTCCTGCAGGTGGTGTGGATCGTCGCGCTCGCCCCGGCACTGTGGATCGGGATTCGGACCGGTGGGCTGGAAGGTGCGGCGTTCGCGGTCTTTCTCGTGGGCGTGGCGCTTAGCCTCCCGATGTACGTGGGAGAGCTGGCCCGCTCGGGGCAGCACCTAAAGGGGATTCTGGCGGCCGTGGCGATGGCGTCCGGGCTCGCCCTCGGGTTGGCGGGTCTCTTGATCGTGTCTCTTGCTGCATTCCCCGGAGGCTGGGTCTCACTCGTGATCGTGGGTGCGCTGACCGGCACAGCCGCGACCGCCCAGTTGTGGCGCTGCCGAGACGACCTGAAGGTATTCCAGACCGGAGACCCTCGATGAGGATCCTGGTCTATCCGCACAGCATGGAGATCGGTGGCAGCCAGACGAACGCCGTCGAGCTTGCCGCCGCCGTACGCGACCGTGGACACGAGGTCATCGTGTACTCCGACGACGGGCCGATGGTCGAGCGGGTGAGCCACCTGGGGCTCGAGCACCTCGCACGGCGTCGCTCCCGTTTCCGTCCGGGGGTTGGGACTGCGCTCGACCTCCGGCGCATCGCGAGCGCAAGGGGGATCGATATCGTCCACGGCTACGAGTGGCCGACGATCTTCGAAGCCGAGGCGGCAACGACTGGCACCCGAACGGAGGCATTGGGCACTATCATGTCGATGGCGGTGGCGCCGTTCCTGCCGTCATCGGTGCCACTAGTTGTCGGCACGGCCGCTATCCAGGCGGTCGCCGAGTCCACGCGTAGGGGCCCGGTCCACCTGATTGAGCCGCCGGTGGACACCGGCAGCAATCGGCCCACCGTCTCCGTGGAGGTGCCCGCGATTCCCGGCTTGAGCGCCGAGGCGATTCGTGTGGTGATCGTTTCGCGGCTGGTTCCCGAGTTGAAACTTGAGGGGATCCTCACGGCGATCGCAGCGTGCGACCGACTTGGAGAGGATCACGCACTGCAACTCGTCATCGTTGGGGACGGGCCAGCTCGGAAGGAGGTCGAAGAGCACGCGGCAGCAGTCAACAACCGGCTGGGGCGTGTGGTCGTCGTGGTGGCAGGGGAGTGGCCCGATCCGCGATGGGCTTACGCCAGCGCGGACGTCTGCCTGGGGATGGGAGGCTCCGCTCTTCGTGCCGCTGCCTTCGCAAAGCCGCTAGTCGTTCAGGGCGAGCGCGGATTCTTCGAGCTGCTGGAGCCGAACACGGTCGACCAGTTTTTTGAGCAAGGCTGGTACGGCGTCAGCGATCTCACTCCGTCGGACGCCGTCCGACGACTGGTCGAACTCCTCGGTCGCCTGCTGAAGGACGGTGGTGAGCGGATGCGGATCGGAAAGTACGCGCGTCAGGTGATCGAGGATCGCTTCAGTCTAGATTCCGCTGCCCGCCGGCAGGAGGAGTTATACAATCTCGCAATCGAGCGCCCCCGCGGCACACTGTCGCAGTTCGCCGGACTAGCCCACGCTTCCGGGGGGCTCATCGCCTACAAGGTCCGCTGCCGACGCGCGATCGCCGCCGGAGCATCAACCGCCGACGACTTCAACGCCCGTCCAGTCCTCGGGGTCAGCTCCGTTTAGGACGCTGAGGAGAGCGTCGGCGCGGCGTTGCCAACTGTGTCGACGCGCGAATTTCCGACCTTCAACCGCGGCCGCAGCGGTGGAGGTCGCGAGTGCGGAGGCCACCTCGGCGGCGAATTCCGCCGGACCCTTGGCAGTGTGGATCAGTGACGTGTCGAGGGCAGTGACGGCCGGTAAGGGAGTGGAGACGACGGGGAGCCCGGCCGCGAGGTACTCCAGAGTCTTTAACGGAAAGCTGGCTCGATTGAACGCAGTGTTCCTGTAGGGGGTGAGACCGACGTCCATCGCGCGGAGGTACGACGGCAGTGACCCGTACGGCCGAGAACCCACCCACTGGACCTGCGGGCGATCGATCAGCGCGGCGACGCGCGCCGTCTCCCAGCCGGGGCTGATCGGGCCCACCAGAAGGATGGAGATTCCCGAGTCAACCACCGCCTCTAGGAGCGAAAGGTCGATCCGAGAGGACAGTTGGCCGACGACCCCGGCAACCGGGCGCGACAAAGCAACATCGGCGGCGCGGTCCCCAGACTCCAGATCGGCATAGTGGTCAACATCACAACCGTTAGGCAGTACAAAGCGTGGACGTGTCGCTCCCTCCCATCTCTCCGCAACCGCGTGAGTGATGGCGCCGACTTCGTCAGAACCACGGACAGCGCGGCGCTCGCAGCGTCCGATCTGCCGGACACTCGTGCCCATGAGTCGCGCGCCAGCAACGAAGTCGTCGGTGGCGTAGTAGACGGCCCGCACACCAGGCACAGCGTCGGCGTCGAAGTACGGATTCGTTCCCACCGTCGCAAGCGGCTGGCGGCCGTCACGACGCACGGCTTGTCGGATCGCGCGGCGGAGCAGCCGTGTCGTCAGGCCGCTGACCCCACGGCGCCGGGGGAAAGGGGTCGTGGTCACGATCAGCCGGCGAATGCCGTGGTCGACCTCGGTGACGAAAGAGTGTGCAGCGGATGGGCGCAGGGGGCGAACATGGGCAGCAGAACGTGGCGGATCTATCCAAAGGATATCGACCGTAGATGTCAGTTTCTTGACGAGCTGTCGATCCGTTCCGACCACGTCGTCCCAGGTCACTCCGGCCTGCCAAACCACCAAGGGCCGCCCCGAGAGTCCGTCTGCCATGACGTCATCGTGGCACGTTTCTCCATCACATTCGCCCGGAGTGCGAGTCGGGCATCCCCAACCTTAAGTACAGCGGTGCCGTTGCCGTGGGATGAGGTCCTTCCAGGCCGTCAAATGGGGTCGTCAGTCCCGATTCCGAGAGTAGTGAGCGCACATGGGGATTCACGTCGCGGTGGGTGTGGCGACCTCGCCGCTCGGTAGTTCAGATCCGATGTGCGGCTCGGTGGGCCGGTGACCGTCGCCGACTTCTTGTCCGCGCTGGGGCGACGTTGGTACGTCGGCCTGGTCGTGGTGCTCATGTTGGGACTAGCAGGGCCAGTACTCCTGAAGCCGGCGGACACCTACTGGGGACGACTCACATTGGTCGTGTTGCCCCCCAAAGTGACCACCGGCACTTGGAACGTGCTGTTAGACCGGGCACCAGTCGCGGTGGCGTCCCTAAGCGTCATGGAGGTCAATCAGTCGCCTTTGGCGGTACACGCGGCGTCCTCGGACGCGACCCTAGTCGGGCTAGGGGTCACCGATGGAGTGCTCGTTCAAGTCCGCGCCACCGGTGGACAGTGGACACCGGCAGCTGGCAACGCGTACATCGATGTCGAAGCGGCAGGACCCTCGGTGGAGATTGTCGAGGCGAGGTTGGAGCGGGCTGTTGCGGACGTGCGGAGCGCTGTCGCCGAGCGTGAGGTCCAGTTTGAGGTCGCGCCCCGGAATCGGACCCTGATCGAGGAGTCATCCGGTGACGACACCTCGGTCGTTCTTGTACCGGTGAGTAGAAGCAGAGCGTTGGGCGGCATCGTCCTGCTGGGCGGACTCATCTTGGTGGGAGCGGTACTCCTGGCCGACCGGCGTATTGCGCCAGCGTGGCATCGCTTGCGTGAAGGGAGGGGCGCCAGGTGAAAGGCGGCCGTATCAGTTCGCAACGACGTGCAGAGCGAAAACGAGGGAAGTCATCGTACGACGTAAGTAGGAGGAACTGACTTGCAAGGTATCGTCGAGGTTCTGTGGCGCCGGCGCTGGTTCGCGCTCGCGGCGATAGTTCTGACCGTTGCTGGCGCAGTGGCACTGGGCCTCAGAGCGAGCCCGAGTTACAGCTACAGCTCAACTGTGTTGTTGCTACCGCCGGAGTTGTCCCGAGTTCAAGAGCCGGACACCGTCGACTACACGAAAGGAAACCCGCTCTTCTACCTTGGATCGCTCACCCAGTCGCGGGACATCCTCATCAACGGACTGAGCGCCCGGGACATCCAGTCCGACCTCGCGAAAGCGTATCCGACCACGGCTTTCGCCATTGAGCCGGATATTCTTTCGTCGACTCCGGTCGTGGTGATCACTGCAACGTCCTCGTCCGACGCCGAGGCGAGCGCCGCCGCAGCCCAGTTGACCGCTATGGTTCCGACCGAACTGGCGCAGCTCCAAGCCGGTTTGGGTGTTGAGGAGGACGCACAGATCACATCGCATGATGTGCTTGAGGACACCACTCCCGAAGTCAGTCACAAAGGACAGATCCGCCAGGCGCTGGTGGGTGGCGCGGGCCTTGCACTCCTCTTAATGCTGGCCATCGGAGCCATTGACGGTCTCCTTCGGGCTCGCGCTGCCCGCAGGTCGAACGCCGACGCTCCGGCTACTGAGGACGAAGCGGTCGTCGCCGAGCCGCGGGCGCCGATTGCCCTGCGGTTCGAGTCGGACGCCGCCGCCGCTGGTCCGCGGGCGGTTCCCTACCGACTGAATCGCCGCCGCTAAGCCGCCACTGACAGGAGATGCTGGTCGATGGTGACGGTGACGCAGAGCGGCTTCGACGGCACTCGCTTGTTGACCGCGTACTGGATTACCCTTCTAGTTGTCCCAGCGCCGATGGTCATCGGCGCACTCGGGCAGGTGGGCGGTCCATCGACCCTCATCGCGCTGACGTGCGCCCTGGCCTGGGGATGGGAGCAAATCAACCGCAGCGAGCCTGCTCCCACGTTGCCGAACATGGTACGAAATGCTGCTTTGGTCTTCCTGGCAGCGATCCTGGTGTCCTATGTGAACTCGGCATTGCTCCCGCTTCCGGGCGACGAAAGGAGCCCGGCCGACGGCGCATTGCTGAAGATGGTAGGCGCGGTCGGAGTCGTGTGCCTTCTTTGCGAAGGAATCCGTTCGATGAATCAGCTTTGGAAGCTCGTCGAACGCATTGTGCTCGGGATGGGCGCGGTCTCGGCTCTGGCAATGTTTCAGATGGCCACCGGGGAGGTGTGGGTGGACCGTATCTCCGTCCCGGGCCTATCTGCCGCCGAAGGTCTCAGTGTCATACAAAGAGGTGCGATCACCCGCCCCAGCGGCACCGCAACTCATCCAATTGAGTTCGCGGCCTTTCTCGCCATCGGAATGCCATTTGCGCTCGCTGTAGCAGCACGCGCGCGACATCATTCCTGGTTGTATCGAACGATTGCCGTGTTGGTGCCCCTTCAGTTGCTCTTAGTCGGGTCGCGAACTGCGATCGTGTGCGGAGCGGTCGCCTTCTTGGTGATGCTCGCCGCCTGGCGGGGGCGGACCAGGCTGCTGGCGCTCGGAGGCTCGGTGGTCATGATGGCGGTCTTGTTCGTCGCGATGCCTGGACTCGTCGGCACGATCAGAGGCCTGTTTGAGGGGGCATCTGGCGACCCGAGCGTGAAGTCGCGAACGAACAGCTATGTCATTGTCGGAGAATTCTGGTCACACCACCCCTGGTTTGGTCGCGGAGTCGGGACCTTCTTGCCGAAGTATTGGATTCTCGACAATCAGTACCTAAACCTCCTGATGGGTGCGGGGTTGGTCGGCGTGGTCGGGTTGCTGGCACTTGTCGCTGTCGCCAGCGCCGCTGCGGGACGTTCCGCACGGGTTTTCGACGACGCCCACGATCGAGTACTGGCCGTCGCTGCCCTCGCGGCGATAGTGGCCGGTGCCGTCTCGCTGGCGCTCTTCGACGCGTTCAGCTTTCCTCAGGCGGCCGGCCTCTTTTTCATGAGCATAGGTATCAGCGGCTGTCTCCAACGTCTATCGCGGCTGCAGTATGTGAAGTCGCTCACTGCACAGCCTGGCGAGCCAGCGCGGGCGCTGATCGGGTTGACATCGACGATGCCTCCCAACGTGGTGGGAAACACTATCCCGAGATTGGGAAAGGGGAGGCGTAGTGAGTGGTGCGCCCGGTAAGGCCGGTCCCAGTAGATCCGAGCCGCGAATGCGCGTGCTCGTGGTCGCGAACACCGAGTTCACTCCTCCTTACGTGGACGAGCGGGCAGCGCATATTCTGGCAGGCGCAGAACCGAGATCATGGATACATGGTGTTGATGCCGACTTGACGTTCCTCGATCAGCGGTTGCTAACAGGCCCGCCCCGCTTGATGCGCTCCTTCTATCGGCGACTGCCATTTCGGCTAGTTCAGGTTCTGGAGGCATACCGTGTAGGACCACGGTTCGACGTAGTGCTCTGTTGGAGCATTGCTGACGTGACCCTTGTCCTGGCGTCCTTGCTCAAAATCACGGGTCGCAAGGTGCCGATTGTCGCGTTGCTGACGAGGGTCTCCGAGGCGAAGAAGGCACGACTCTTGCGATTCAGTCACTCCCGAATTGCGCGCATCATTCTCCCGCCCGAGTCGCAGCGAGAATTTGCGATTTGCAAGCTTGGAGTGCCGCCTGGGAAGTTCGTAGATCTTCCGTGGACGGTTGACACCGAGTTCTGGCACTCGGAGGACTCGGCGGCGACGACGACGATTTCGGCGGCGGGGGGTGAAATGCGTGATTACGCTACTCTGATTCGGGCAATGGACGGTCTTGATATTCCCTGTCACATCGCAGGGAGCCTTGACCCGAATCGCCGTGACTGGTGGCGAGATGACAGCGACCGGGCACATGCGCTCCCGTCGAATGTGACGGTCCGCCCGATGTCCCCGGTCGAGTTGCGTGAACTGTACGAAAGATCTCGGTTCGTCGTATTGCCTCTGCAATCGACCGACAGTGACAACGGCATCACGTCGATGAATGAAGCCTGGTCAATGCAGCGTGGAGTGGTCTGTTCGCAGGTTGCTGGACAACGCAATGCGTTCACTCCTGGAGTCGAAGGCGTGTGGGTCCCCCCGGGGATGCTGATGCACTCCGAGAAGCGGTCCTAGCGTTGTGGAATGACGTCGAACGCGCCCGCGGTATGGGTCTAGCGGGCCGGCGTCTGGTGCTTGGACAGAAGCGAATCGAGGCATTCAGTGAAGGCGTGACCGCCGCGCTCCGAGATGTGGCCAACTCCGATTGACACCATTAGGAGTCACCGACTGCTCTGGATTCTGACCGGTTCGTACGTCCTGGGAGAAGGATAAGGACATGAGTATCTAGCATATTGGAGGTGCCGTGACAGCTGAGACTGACCGTGCCGGGTCGCGTCCGCGACACGATGAGGACTTTCAGATGAACAATACGACGGGTGGGTCATTCAACGGAGCGCGAGCGGAGTCGCGGAGGCACTCGGACGAACTGGTTGCTGCCATCGTCACCTACAACAGCGGAGAGTACCTCGAGCGCCTGACAACATCGATCCCCGAATGGGGTGGTCCGTTCCGAGTGCGTCCGCTCGTTGTCGACAACGCTTCGTCGGACGATACCGTTGCGGTCGCGCGGTCGCTCGGACTCGAGATCGTCGAGGCTGGCGGTAACTTTGGCTATTCCGCCGCGATCAACCTGGCCCGGTCGCGTGCGGTTGGCTCGTACCTGCTGGTGCTGAACCCAGACCTTTTCTTGGCCGAGGGAGCGATCGACCGCCTGGTGGCCGCATTCGATTCCGATGAGGTCGGGATCGCCATTCCGCGCCTCACCGACGGCGAGGGTGAGTGGTATCCGCACCTCAGGCGTGAGCCGTCCCTTTGGGGGGCGTTGGGAGACGCGGTCTTTGGCGCGAAATGGCCCGGTCGGCCGCAACTGCTGACGGACAGGTTGCTTCATGAGTCAGACTATCGACAGGACCGCGATGTAGCTTGGGGTGGTGGCGCGGCCTTGCTGATCTCTGCGGCCTGCAGCGAGGCGGTCGGTGAGTGGTCCGCGGATCGGTACTTCCTCTACGCCGAAGAGACCGATTACCAGCGACGAGCGCGAAACGCGGGATTCCGGGTCCGGTACGTGAGCGGAGCCCAGGTGGTGCACGAAGGTGGCGGTTCTGGCACCTCGCCGCAGCTACTCGCCTTGATGTCGGTCAACCGCATCAGATACTTCCGATCGTTCCACGGTCCGCTGCCGTCCGCGGCCTACAGGGGAGCGGTGGCTGTCGGGCACCTGCTGCGAGCGAGGAACCCTGACCACCGGGCAGCTCTGATGACGGTGTTGGACGCAGGACGGTGGTCGGACCTGCCTGGCCCCACGAAGAGCGAGCCCGAGTCCGCGCCTGCACCGGTGCGCACCGACGGACAGGAGCGGTCCGGCCCGGTGGCATCGCTGTGCCTGCACGGTGTCGGGGAACCGCAGCGCGCGCTTGAGGCGGGCGAGGAGCGGTTCTGGATCGAGGCGGAGGTGCTGACGGAGGTTCTCGACCTGGTGGTGCAGCACCCTGCCGAGGTCGAGCTGACCGTCGACGACTCCAACGCCTCGGACTTCGAGCACATACTCCCGGCGCTCCGTGAGCGCGGACTGAGCGCCACGTTCTTCGTCATCACCGACCGCATCGACACCCCTGGCTCCCTCAGCACGGCACAGATCCGGGAGCTCCACGACTCCGGGATGACGATCGGCACCCACGGCGCGACCCATCTCCCGTGGCGCGACCTTGGGCGGGAGGCCCTCGACGCGGAGCTGCGTGAGTCGATGGGACGGCTGACGGCGATCACCGGGGAACGGGTGCGGTATGCCGCCTGTCCCCGGGGCTCCTACGACCGAGGCGTGCTGGCGAGTCTGCGACGGTTCGGCATCGAGCGGGTCTACACCGTCGACGGAGGAGGAACCCGGGCGGCTGCGTGGGCACGATCGCGCTACACGATCACCCGGCACGACACCGCCGACACGATCCGCGCCTGGCTGGACCGACCGGCCGGCGATCTCCGGGAGCAGCTGACCCGGTCGGGGCGGAGCGCGGTGAAGAGATGGCGATGACCGACCGGAGGCCTCGGGTGCTGGTCGGTTTCGCCGAAGCGTTCGCCGCGGTCGAGACGGCCTGGTCGTTACAGCGGGCGGGGTTCCGGGTGGTGCTGCTGCACCGTGCTGGCAGCCGGTCGTCGAGTCGATTCCTGTGGGGCGTGGAGCGCGTCGAGGTGCCGGCGCCGGAGACCGACATCGGAGCCACCGTTTCCGCCATTCAGGCATACGTGGCCTCCGCACGCCCGGCGGCCTTCGTGCCGTTGGACGACGGGGCGCTTCTGGTCTCCACGCTGGTGACCTGGGGCGACACCACGATGGTCGGACCCGGCGCCGCCGGGGCTCGGTTCGCGCTGGACAAGGCGGCGCAGGTCGATCTCGCAGCCGAGGTCGGTCTCCCCGTACCGCCGTCCAAGGCCTACGACAGTGTCGGTGGCGTCGAGTCCATCACCGCACCCAGCATCATCAAGCCCGTGGATGCGGTCCGCGTTCAGGACGGACGACTTGAGCGACCGAACGGCCGTGTGGTGTCCGACGCAGCGGAGCTCTCCGCCGCCGAGGAGGCGATGCAACCGGGCCGAGTGCTGGTGCAGCCATTGGTGACCGGTGTCGGCGAGGGCATCTTCGGCTACTGCGACGAGGCAGGAGTTCAGCAGTGGTCGGCCCATCGTCGGGTGCGGATGGTCAACCCGCAGGGCTCGGCCTCATCCGCCTGCGAGTCGATCGAGCCGGACCGCGCCCTCCAGCCGATGATCACCGAGTTCCTCGCGCACGTGGGATGGCGAGGACTGTTCATGGTCGAGCTGCTCCGCGGGACCGACGGCGTCCCCTGGTTCATGGAGCTGAATGGGCGAGCCTGGGGCAGTCTGGCGCTGGCGCGTCGACGCGGGCTTGAGTATCCGGCGTGGGCCGTGGAGGCCGCGCTCGGACGACCGCAAATGCCGGCCCCGCCCGCGCATCCGCCGTACGTGCGAGCGCGACATCTCGGACGGGAAGCGCTGCACCTCGCCTTCGTCGTCCGGGGTCCACAGTCGGCTGCGTTCGCGGAGCGCTGGCCGCGCCCCTTGGTGACGAGCAAGCGGCTGCTCACGTTTCGACGTGGTGACCGTCTCTACAATTGGAACCTGCGACAGCCGTGGGTGTTGGTGGTCGACACTCTCGAAACACTGGCCGCCCAGTGGCGAGGAAGAAGGAGTCGATAGCGGATGCGTCTGGCAACGCACATCCACTCGACCTGGTCGGACGACGGCACGTGGGACCTTCGACGGATCCGGGACTGGCTGCGGCGGTTCGGGTACGACGGTGCGCTGGTGTGCGACCACGACCGGACGATGACCGAGGAGCGTTGGCGGTCGCTGGTAGCGGAGTGTCGCAAGCTCAGCGGCGACGGTTTCCTCATTGTGCCCGGGGTCGAATACCAGGATCCGGACCATGTGGTGCACCTTCCGGTGTTCGGGGATGTTCCGTTCCTCGGGCGCAGCCCGCGACCGCTGACAGTGCTGGCAGAGGCGGACGCGGCGGGGGCAGCCACGCTTTTCGCGCATCCGGCTCGCCGCGACGCCTGGCGGCGCTTCGACCCGGCGTGGGTGCCGCACCTGCACGGGGTGGAGGTATGGAGTCGGAAGTACGACGGGCTGACCCCGAACACGTGGGCTCTGGAGACGGCGCAGCGGTTCGGACTGGTCCCGGCCGTCTCGCTCGACTTCCACGGACCACGCCAGTTCTTCCCGATGTCGATCGTGGTCGACTCACCACCGGAGGAGCGGGCGGTCGTGGCTGCCCTCAGGACTCGTCAGGCCAGGGGAAGCGTCCTCGGTGTCACGCCCGACCACTTCGCCCGCGGGTGGCCGGCCAGGACTGCGTCGGGGCTGGAGCGGACCAGGCGCGCGGTCGCGCCGCGACTCCGGTGGATCGAGTCGAAGGTACGGCGCTCGGCCGACTGAGCCCTCGTGATCAGGTCCGACTTGCCAGCCGGAGTTTGACGCGATCGAGGGCGTCCCTGCCACCGACCTTGAGCACCGTCTCCTTGACGACACGGCGCGCCGACTCCCGCGCGGCCCGTTGCGGCTGCGCCACGAGACGGTCCCGCCAGACCATACCCGCGTCCGGTTCTGGAACATCGTCGATCAGACCACCGAACCGTCCTCGGTGACGCATAGGGGACACCAGTCGTCCCCGGACCCGGTTGCTCACGTTCTGGTCATGGATCACCTGGAGCCAGGCCGGCGGGCCGTCGACGGCTTCGGTCGGCATCCGCTGCGCAAGCAGGTTGTGCCACTCCGACCAGCAGGTCAGCGGGCTGGCGTCCCACCGCTCCCAGACAGAGCAGAAGGCGTTAACCGGGTCGTCGCGGAGATAGACGCCGTTGCTGCTCTTGATCAGGCCGTGCCGCATGTAGATCCCCATCCTCGGGAGGGTGGTCCGGACCTGCTGGAGACGCTCGACGAAGTCGACCGCCAGGCCGTCGTCGTTGTCGAGGTTCGTGGTGAGCAGGTGGCCGGCAGGCCGTCCCACCGCCAGTAGGAGATCAGCGGCAAGGTCCTCGTGGTCGACCCGCTCGCGAAAGATCGGGTGGACCCGGGAGTCGCTCGCAAGGGTCTCCATCTTAGCCTTCAGCCAGGCCGGACTCTGCGGGTCGAGGTAGATGATCCACCGGAAGTCCGGGCACGTCTGCAACGACATCAGGGACGGCACTGTGTAGCGCTCGAATAGCGCGATCCGTTCGGTCAGCCAGTCTTCGCGTGCGCGGATAAGGCTCTCGGCTCCTTCGCTCGGCAGGTTGAACCTGGTGAGGAACACATGGTCCAGATCGGTGCTCATGCTCGACCTCCCTCCGCGGCGACGCACCGCGAACTGTCGTCGCGTTCCCAGCGGGTTGCCGACCCCCACCGGTTGACGATGCGTCCGGCCACCGCGAAGGCCGCATAGATCCCTGCGTCCACGACGCCTCTCGGCGTTCGGACGCCTCCCAGCAGCTTGACGACCGTCCCGGATGCGGTCGAGCGGACGGGGCTGTCGTCGTCCGCTCGCTGCTCAGCGACACCACGGCTGCTCCTGCGCACGATGGCCAGCAGGCTTCGGCTGTCGCGCGGACCGAAGACAGTGACGGGCGGAGCGCCGGGCGCAGTCTTCTCCTCGTCGGCGAACAAGGAGTCGACGTACAGGTCGTCGGCAACGACGTCGGGGAAGTCGTCGAACCGGCTGCGCCCGTCGACGCCGAGTACGAAAGCTCCAGCCCCCCACAGCGGTGTGCGTTCCGTTGCGAGACGTGCTCGCGCCCGGTAGTAGGAGCGCACCGGCCAGGTCGCGCCGTCGAGATCGATGACGTATGGGGCGCGGACGGCCAACGGGCCACCGGGCGTTCGCACGGCATGGAACAGGGCGCCGAGCGTCTCCGACGGCACCGTGATGTCGGCATCGAGATACAGCCGTGGCCACGCGGTAGCGATCTGCTCCGCAGCATTGATCGCCGCGGACTTGGAGGGTCGGTCGAGTTCGATCACCTGGACGCCGCGGAACCTGCCGGCGATCTCAGCGGTGTCGTCGGTGCAACCGTTGCAGGCGATCACCACTTCGACTCCGCCGGTTTCGATCGCCGGCTGCAGAGCCCGCAACGTCCGGCCAATGACCGCAGCCTCGTTGTGTGCAGGGATCACCACGGAGCCAGGGCCTGCCGGCGGACTATCGATGCCCGTGAGTGCCGTGTACCCCGCGTCCTCCCAACGGGGAGTTCCCATCTGGCTGCCCGAGTGCAAACGGAGCTGACGGTAGGCCGGCGGCCCGTCCACCAGGTAGCGCCGTGCGAGGCGCCGCGGCTCCTTGGCCAACCGGTATGCCCACTCGACCCCGTGCCGCGACGCCCACGCAGGCGCCCGCTCGACCCGACCGGCGAGGAAGTCCACCACGGCGCCGAAGGCGAGGAGGACAGGGGCGCCACTCCTGGCTCCGTACTCGGTGATCCACAACTCCTGGCGGGGCTTGCCGAGGCAGACGACGAGGATGTCGACGCCTGACTCACGGATCTCGTCGGCGAGGTGCCCGGACCGGTCACGGTCGGCGAGATCTTCTCGCTCCGGGCTCCAACACCCGGCCAGCCGAAGGTGCGGGTGTGTGTGGGGGAGTTGACTGCGCAACATCGCGTGGGTCTCGGGAGCGCCCCCGACGAACCCGATTGACAGTCCATCAGCCGCGGCGCCACGGAGGATGCCTTCGATGATGTCGCTGCCTGCTAGGCGCGGCCACCGGCCACCGGTGAGCCGATTCGCCCGATGGACCAGAGGCGCACCATCTAGGAGCGTGAGCCACGAGACCGCTCCCGTTCTCTCGGCATGCTCCAGAACGCCGTCCCATCGGCTTCCTCTCCCGAAGTGATGGACGTGGTCCAGGTTGGCGGAGAGGACCCCGAGCGGCACCGGACCTGGGTGACGGGCCCCGTCGAGGATCGCATCGGTGGCCTCGCGCTCGATCGCGAGCTCGACACGTGAGCCTCCGAGGGACACGGCAGGGAACAACTCGCGTGCGGGGGATCGGACCGACGTGGCGTCGCGGGTCTCGACACGCGCTGTCGTCTGGGTGGTCACGTGAGTCTCCTCTGTAGCGGTCATGGCCGCACCACCGCGGGCGACCAGGCTTGTTCGATCAAGAGCTCGGGCTCCGCGTCGGCCTCCGTGTCGAGGGACCAGACGTCGGTGACCCCCGGTTCGTCCTCGCGGGCCAGCCCGTAGAGGAGCGTGTCGTCGTCGAGCCACGCGATCTGGTCATCGACATTGCGCTGTTCGCCCGCGAGCACCTCGCGCTCACCGGTGCTCAGGTCCAGCACTGTCGGCGTCCACCAGGTCTGTCCGTCGCGCTCGGTCGCCTCCTTGAAGGCGACCTTGGTGTGGTCGGGGGAGAGGGACGGGCACTCGACGTGGTCGGCGATCGAGGTCAGCGTGCGGTCGTCGAGGTCACCCTCGACGAGGTAGGTGTCACCGCCCGTGCCGACGGTGGCGTAGAAGGTGGTGTCGTCCGGCATGAAGGTGACGCCCCAGATGTTCCGATCGACCGGTGAGACCGTCTCGCCGTCGATCACCAGGGTGAACTTCTCGAGGTTGCCGAAGCCCTTGCCACCGACCGCGCGTATCTCGGTCGCGGTCGAGAAGCCGACCTGCATGTAGGAGTGGCCGCTCACGAAGGTCGTAGTCGACACGAGCGTGCCGTCGTCGGACAGGCGGGTTCGACTCGGGATGCCGGGCACCGCCACCTTCTGGAGTTCGTTCCACTCCGCGTCGTATTCGGTGAGGGAGTACTTGGTGACGACACCCCGCTCCGTGCGCAGGCACGCGCCGGTGGTGTCGGTGGCGTCGACGCGATCGCAGACCACATCGGTGAAGGCGCGGGCACCGCTCGGGTCGGACAGCGATACGGCCGCGACGACTCCGTATTCCTCGTCGATGCCGGTGTGCCGAAAGACGATCCGCGGCCCATAGGTGAGGTCCTCGTCGGCGGAGGCGACCGGGACCGACGGCGGCCGGTCGTGGTTGCGCCGGTAGTCGTTGGCGGCGGCAACGGCGTAGGCCGTGACGCCG
This sequence comes from Nocardioides sambongensis, assembly GCF_006494815.1. Taxonomy (NCBI): domain Bacteria; kingdom Bacillati; phylum Actinomycetota; class Actinomycetes; order Propionibacteriales; family Nocardioidaceae; genus Nocardioides; species Nocardioides sambongensis. Next base: position 2,307,399 of record NZ_CP041091.1, on the reverse strand, counting down.
GTGACGACCACGAAGACGAGGCCGGCGAACAGCACGATCCTGGATTTCTGGCTCACGGGGTCACCTCGGCCGCCCGATCGAGGCTCCGGATCGAACTGGAAGCGATGGGGAGGACAAGAGCCAGGACGACGCCGACGCCCAGGAGGGCGGCTTGTGCCCCGAGCAGGAACCAGAGCACGCCGAAGATCGCGGAGGAACCCATCCTGGCCACGGCCACGACCGTCTGGGCGGACGCGATCCCGCTGGCGCGCACCTCGGGCGCGACCAGACGACTCGCCAGTGCGGCGATGACCCCATCGGTCGCGGCGTAGAAGAGGCCCAGCAGGAAGAGGGAAGCCATTGTTGACGCGGCGAGATCGATTGGGGCGGCGACGATGACGTAGGCGCCCAGCAGGGCGAGGTGTCCGCCGATGAGAACCCTGGCTTTGCCCACCCGATCAGCAAGCCGGCCGATCGGGATGGCCAATGCCAGGAACGCGACATTGGTTCCGACATAGAGCAACGGGAACCAGTGGGCGGCGAACCCGCCACGATCGAGGAGCGCAAGGTAGATGAACCCATCGCCCACCGTCAGCAGCCCGAGTACGCCGGCGACCGCGAGCAGACGGGTCATTCCGGGCCGGGCGACCTGGCGCCAGTTGACCGACGAACGTATCGGCTTCGGCTCGGCCGTCCCTCGGTCCTCCACGAACAGACCGAGGAGAGCGACACCCAGCACGGCGAAGCCGAAGGACACGACCATGACCGTGAGGTAGCCGTCCGGGATCCACCACAGGATGGCGAAGGCGATCAGCGGTCCGAGTGCGGCGCCGGTCGTGTCCAGGGCGCGGTGCACGCCGAAGGCATAGCCGAGGTCCTCCTTCGCCGTGGCGGACGAGATCATCGCGTCGCGTGGCGCGGTCCGGATGCCCTTGCCGATGCGGTCCGCAGAGATCACCGCGGAGATGGCCGCCAGACCGGTGCTGAACAGGAGGAAGAAACGTGCCACCGTGGATGTCCCGTAGCCGAGCAGCGCCACCCACTTCGGATGCCCACCTCGATCGGCGGCCCAGCCGCCACCGATCCGGACCAGCGCGCTGACCCCTTGATAGAGGGTGTCGATGAAGCCGTAGGAGATCGATGACAGGCCCACGACGGCGGTCAGGTAGAGCGGCAGGATCGCGGCGACCGACTCCGAGGAGATGTCGGTGACCAGGCTGACGATCCCCAGCATGATGACCACCCGGGGCACGTGGCGCCGCTTGGTCGGTCCGGTTCGGACCTCGCTCCCCGGCCGGTCGCTCAGCGTCAGGTACACGAGTGGGTCACGCCCCTTCGACCAGCAGCGTGGCGTAGACCGAGTAGGTCCGCCCCGCTCCCGGGTCGAGGGTGACGACCACCGTGCTGCCATCGCGCTCGAATGCCGCCGACTCGGCACTGCCGACAGACAACGACTCACCTTCGGTGAATCCAGCGCTGCTCAACTTCTGCCGATAGAAGCGGAGGAGCGCATCCTCGCTGCGGCGACGCTGTCCCACCAGAGCGACCTGGACCCGGCCTTCTGAGGGCGACACGCTGCTGTTGACCACGGTCGAGCCTGGCGCGATGGGCAGCAGACCTTCTGGATACCCCTCAGCCAGCTTCCCGTCGGAGAACTGCGGCTCGTCGGCGAAGTCGGTGCGGTCAGGCAGTGGCGTGTCCCCGCCTCTCTCGCCACTACTCCTGTTGTCCAGGCCGGGTAGTCCCGCCGTCGTTTGAGCAGGATCCTCGGGCATCACCTCGACGCCACCGTTGCCGTCAGCCGAGTTGGCCGAACCGCCGCGACCCTCGCCTCCGTCCTCGGCGGGCGCGTCGAATTGGCGGTCCCCGGGCTCGGCGGCAGTCGACAACTCCCCGTCTGAGTTCACGTCAGGCGCCGCATCGGCGGAGGCGGCCGTCTCCACGCTGCTCCCGTCGGCGCTGCCCACGCGGGGTCCGATCTGTGTGCCCACCGCGACCGCGAGCACAGCGGCAAGCACGACCGCGATGACGAGCTTGCGACGTTCGGACATGCGCAGGGACTCCAGGCGCCAGGGAGGGCCCGTCTGGCCCCCGCTCTGACTACGAGACTGAGCGACTTTCCCCCCGCGCCCCGCGGCGACCGAAGGCAGTTACCCAAGCTTGGGGAGCGGCTCCGAAAGTCGTCTCCCAGACAATGACCCGAAGGCGGGCGAGGGGTCAGCGCGACTGCGCCGCACACGCAGAAGACCCCCGGTCCGCCTCTCGGCGACCCCGGGGGTCTTGCTCTGTACGCCATCAGGGACTCGAACCCCGAACCCGCTGATTAAGAGTCAGCTGCTCTGCCAATTGAGCTAATGGCGCATGCCTTCGAACCGTGCCGAACGCGAGATGAAACATTACCAGCGCGGGGCGCCCGGATGAAATCGGCGGGGCGACGCCTCGGACGGTCCGCACCCCGCCCGCACCCCGCCCGCACGCCCACGTGCGTGACCGTGGCCCGCCCGGGGTCGACACCGTCACCTCAGCGCCGTTCCAGGACCGCCTGCGCCGCGTTGTGACCGCCGAGACCGCTGACCGCGCCGCCGCGTCGGGCGCCCGACCCGCAGACCAGCACGCTGGCCAGGTCCGTCTGCACCCCCCAGCGCTCGGCGGGCGTCTCCAGGCGCGCGCGGGCGGGGCCCACGGCCACTCCAGATCCCCGTGGAAGATGTGTCCGCCGGGCATCGCCAGGTCCGCCTCGATGTCCTGGGGATCTTGGCCTCGATGCACGGTGTCCCGTCCGCGGTTCGCAGCACCACCTCGTCGATCGGCTCGACCAGGTGCTCGTCGAGGGCCGCGAGGGCCCGCCGCACCGCTTCGGCCCTGGTGGCCTCCGGGTCGGCGTCGAAGAGCGAGGCCGGGGTGTGCAGCCCGAAGTAGGTGAGGGTGTGCGTGCCCGCGGGCATGTCGCCGAGGATCGAGGGGTCGGTCAGGGAGTGGCAGTACACCTCGCCCGGCATCGGGTCGGGCAGTACGCCGGCGGCCGCCGCCGCATGCGCGGCCTCGACCTGGGTGAGGGTCTCGGCGAGGTGGAGCGTGCCGGCGAACGCCTCGGCCGGGTCGGCGCCCGAGCGCAGCCGCGGCAGACGCGACAGCAGCACGTTGATCTTGAGCTGCGCGCCCTCGGGCTTCACGACCTCGCCGGGGTCGCGCCCCAGCAGTCGGTGCAGCACCCAGGGCGCGACGTTGGAGAGCACGGTGCCGACGTCGATCCCGTGGTCGCCGTCGGGCCCGGCCCAGCGGACCACCGCACTGGGTGCGTCCGCCGTGGCCTCGACGGCGGTGACCTCGGCGCCGGTCAGGATCTCGGCCCCCGCGCTGCGGGCGGCCTTCTCCAGGGCGCCGGTCACCGCGCCCATGCCGCCGACGGGCACCCGCCACTCACCGTTGCCGTTCCCGATGAGGTGGTAGAGGAAGCACCGGTTCTGGACCAGCGACTCCTCGTGCAGGGAGGCGAAGGTGCCGATCAGTGCGTCGGTGCCGACGACCCCGCGTACCAGGTCGTCGCGGAAGCGCCGCTCGACGGCCTCGCCGAGCGGGCGCTCGACCACGTCGCGCCAGATCTCGGCGTCGACGACGGCGCGCAGGTCGTGCTCGGAGGGGAGCGGCCCGGTGAGCGTCGGTGCCACCTGGCCCGCCAGGTCGGCGACGCCTGCGTAGAAGGCCCGCCAGGCGTCGTACTCGGTGTCGTCGCCGGTCAGCTCGGCGAAGGACGCGCGGGTCCGCTCGCCCTCGTCGCGCTCCACCAGCAGGCCGCCCGCCACCCCGTCGCGCAGGTACGGCGAGTACGAGGCGGTACGACGCCGCGCCAGCGCGATGTCCAGGTCGAGGTCGCGGGTGATGGCGTCGGGGAGCAGGGAGACCAGGTAGGAGTAGCGGGAGAGCCGGGTGGGGAAGTCCGGGAAGGCCTGCGCCGAGATCGCGGCACCGCCGACCCGGTCGCGCCGCTCCAGCACCAGGACGGAGAGGCCGGCACGGGCGAGGTAGGCGGCGGCGGTCAGGCCGTTGTGGCCGCCACCCACCACCGCGACGTCGTAGGAGCTTCGCTGCGGGGAGGGGCTCATCCAGCGACCCTAGCGGCAGGGAATGGAGGACACCCCTAAGTGGTTGATCAGGCAACTACTTCTTCAGGGAGGTGGGCCTCATGCCCGCGATCACCGTCGACGACCTCACCACGCTCTCCCGCATCGGTTCGCCGGGGCTGGGCGACCAGCCGCGTCCGGTCCGGCAGATCACCACGGCTCCCCAGGGCTACGAGGGCGAGGGGTTCCCGGTCCGCCGCGCGTTCGCCGGGCTCGAGCTGCGCGACCTCGACCCGTTCATCATGATGGACCAGATGGGCGAGGTGGAGTATGCGCCGGGCGAGCCCAAGGGCACCCCCTGGCACCCGCACCGCGGCTTCGAGACCGTCACCTACATGATCGACGGCGTCTTCGACCACTCCGACAGCCACGGCGGGGGCGGCACGATCACGAACGGCGACACCCAGTGGATGACCGCCGGCGCCGGCCTGCTGCACATCGAGTCCCCGCCGGAGTGGCTGGTCCGGGCCGGTGGACTGTTCCACGGCATCCAGCTCTGGGTGAACCTGCCGCGCAGCGACAAGCTCACCGCCCCGCGCTATCAGGACATCCGGTCCGGGGAGGTCCGGCTGCTGACCTCGGCCGATGCCGGCGCCCTGGTCCGGGTGATCGCGGGGGACGTGGCCGGTCACGCCGGTCCGGGCTCGACGCACAGCCCGATGAGCCTGGTGCACCTCACCCTCGAGCCCGGTGCCCGGATCGACCTGCCCTGGGAGGTCGACTTCAACGCACTGGTCTACGTCCTGAACGGCGCCGGGAGCGTCGGCGTCGAGGGTCGACCGATCAGTGCCGGGCAGACCGCGCTGCTGGGCGCGGGAGACTACCTGACCGTCGCCGCGGATCTCGCGCAGGAGGCACGCTCGCCCCGGCTCGACGTGGTGGTGCTCGGCGGCCGCCCGATCCGCGAGCCGATCGCCTGGGCGGGACCGTTCGTGATGAACAGCAGGTCCGAGGTGCGCAGCGCCTACGAGGACTTCCAGAAGGGCCGGTTCGGCCACATCCCCGCCGGGTGACGCCCGCGACGAGGTCCGGCCGCTCGCCCTCGCCTCACCGGGGTCGGTCCTTGGCGAAGAAGGCCTCGGCGTACGGGTTGTCGTTGTACCGCTCGATCGGCCGGTAGCCGGAGCGCTCGTAGAGGGCGATCGCCTCGCCGAGCGTGCCGTTGGTGTCCAGCACCACCCGGTCCGAGCCGCGTTCCCAGGCGAGGGCCTCCAGGTGACGCAGCATCCGGGCGCCCAGGCCCGCCCCGCGCCAGTCGCCGTCGACCCACATCCGCTTGATCTCGGTGACCCCGGCCCCGCGCCCGGCTCCGGCCGCAGCCCGCCGTGGGCGACGACGGCGCCGTCGCTGATCGCCACCACCGAGACGCCGTCGGGCTCGGCGACCGGCCGGCCCGGGTCGAAGCCGCCGGGGAAGCGGTCGTCGAGCTCGGCGACGTAGCGCCGGGTCGCCGCGATCGCGCGCGGGTCGTCGGTGGGGACCTCGACCAGGTCCACCGTGGCGGCGCGCACCAACAGGTCGGCGGTGCCGAGCGCCGCGGCCAGGCGGGCGCGCTGGCGCGCGGTGAGCGGGGAGACCAGCGCCGCGGCACGCTCCTCGGAGCGGCGCTCGAGGTCGTCGTACGCGCTCGTGCCGGCGGGCGTGAGCCGTACGACGCGCACCCGGCGGTCGTCCGGATCCGGCTCGGTCCGCACCAGTCCGTCCGCCTCCAGCGTCCGGAGCAGCCGGGCGAGCTGGCCGGAGTCGAGGGCGAGCAGGTCGCGCAGGCCGCGCACGGTGCAGCCGCCGGCCACCCCGACCTCGTAGAGCACCCGCGAGGCGGCCAGCGGGCGACCGGTGCCCAGGAACGACTCCTCCAGGACCCCGATCCGCCGGGTGTAGGTGCGGTTGAAGCGGCGCAGGGTGGTCGTGGGGGTCTCGTCGGTCATATCTCTGACTTTAGTCAGAGATTGACCGCCGGTCGAACCGACCCCGCGCGGTGGCCGACCCGTGCCACGATGCCGGACATGGCTGTTGACCCCCGAGGCATCGACCTCAAACGCTTCCTCGACGACGATCCCGGCGGCCCCGTCGTGATGCTCAACCTGCTGCGCTTCGCCGAGGGCGGACGCCCGCTCTACGACGAGTACGGCGCCGCCGTGGCCGACACCTTCCTGCCGCGCGTCGGCGGGGAGATCCTCTACTCCGGGGACGGGCACCCGGCGCTGGTGGCCGAGTCCGGCCAGTCCTGGGACGCCGTCGTGCTGGTCCGGTATCCGTCGCGGGCGGCGTTCGCCCGGATGGTGGCCGACCCGGAGTACCAGGAGGTGACCGGGCTGCGTACGCGGGCGCTGGCCGAGGCCGTGCTGCAGCCCACCACGGCCTGGCACTGACGCGACGAGCCCCGGCCCGCTGTCGCGGACCGGGGCTCGTATCGGGTGGGGTGAGTAACGGGACTTGAACCCGCGACATCCGCGACCACAACGCGGCGCTCTACCAGCTGAGCTATACCCACCATGCCGCGTCCGGCGTCGAGCCGGAACAGCGGGAGAGAGTCTAGACGGATCGGTGGCCGATCGCTGAATCGGGGGCCCGGGAGCGGGGCTCACGGGCGGTTCAGGAGCCGGAGAGGCCGGTGATCGACCCGCCGTGCCGCTCGGCGGCCTCGCGCGCCGCCTCGGACTCGGGGCCGGGCAGCGGGACGAAGACGGTGTCGCGGTAGTAGCGCAGCTCCTCGATGCTCTCCTGGATGTCGGCCAGGGCGCGGTGGTTGCCCCGCTTGGTGGGCGCGTTGAAGTAGGCCTTCGGGTACCAGCGCCGGGAGAGCTCCTTGATCGAGGAGACGTCCACGATCCGGTAGTGCAGGAACGCGTCGAGCGTCGACATGTCGCGGGCCAGGAAGCCGCGGTCGGTGGCCACGGAGTTGCCGGCCAGCGGAGGACGGCTCTCCGCGGGGCAGTGCTCGCGCAGGTAGGTCATCACCTGCTCCTCGGCCTCCTCCAACGTCACCCCGCCGTCGAGCTCGTCGAGCAGGCCGGAGTTGGCGTGCATGTTGCGCACGAACTCGATCATCTGGTCCAGGGCCTCGGCGGGCGGCTTGATGATGATGTCGACGCCGTCGCCGAGCACGTTGAGGTCGAAGTCGGTCACCAGCGCCGCGACCTCGACCAGCGCGTCGGCGCCGAGGTCGAGTCCGGTCATCTCGCAGTCGATCCAGACGAGTCGTTCGTTCACGACCAGCCACCCTACGCGGTCGCCGCCGTGCCGATCGCTCTCAGTCGGCGTTCAGCCCCGACCACTACTCTCACTGCTGTGGAACGGGTGGGACGTGCGTGGCCGTGGGTCGGGCTGCTGGCGCGCCTGGTGACCGGCGGTGTCTGGCTGGTCGCGGGCGCGCTGAAGGTGACCACCCCCGAGGAGAGCATCAACGCGGTCCGCGCCTACCAGCTGCTGCCGCCCGCGGTCGCCGACCTGGTCGGCCTGGTGCTGCCCGCCCTGGAGATCGCGGTCGGGCTCGCCCTGATCCTCGGCGTGCTGACCCGGGCGGCCGCGCTGGTCTCGTCGGTCCTCTTCGTCGCGTTCATCGTCGGGATCGCCTCGGTCTGGGCCCGCGGCATCGAGATCGACTGCGGCTGCTTCGGCGGTGGGGGAGCCGAGGCGGGAGCGGCCGACGCGTACCCGTGGGAGATCGCCCGGGACGCCGCCCTGCTGGCGGCGTCGCTGCTGGTGCTCGTGCTGCGCCGCACGGCCCTCGCCCTCGACAACGTCCTCTTCCCCGACCACACCCACGACTCCCGCCCGAGACCGTGCTCGACACCACGTCGAGCTGATCGAAGAAGGAAAGCTGAACCGATGGCATCGACCTCCAAGAAGGCCGCTGAACGACAGGCGAAGGCCGCCGCCGCCCGCGCCGAGCAGAAGCGCCGCGAGCAGCGGCGCCGGGTGCTGACCATCGGTGGGGTGGTGCTGGCGATGGCGGTGATCGTCGGGGGCGCCATCTGGATCAGCGTCAGCAACACCGAGGAGGTCGACGCCGCCCCCGCCGGAGCCAGCGAGTTCGGCGTCACCATCGGCGAGGAGGACGCGCCGCACACCGTCGTCATCTACGAGGACTTCCTCTGCCCCTACTGCGGCGCCCTCGAGGGAGAGACCCGGGACGACCTCACCCAGCTCGCCGCCGACGGCAAGGTGTACGTCGAGTACCGGCCGTTCGACCTGCTCAGCGACAGCTTCGGCGACTACCCGATCCGGGCCGCCAACGCGTTCGCCGTGGTGCTGGACGCCGCCGGGGCCGAGGTCGCCAAGGAGTACCACGACCTGCTCTTCGAGAACCAGCCCTCCGAGCAGGACCCCGACGCGATGACCGACGACGACCTGGTCGACCTCGCGGTCGAGGCGGGCGCCGACGAGGCCGACGTGCGCGACGGCATCGAGGGTCTGACCGAGGAGCAGTGGGTCACCGACGCCACCGAGGAGGCGAAGAACGCCGGGGTCACCGGCACCCCCACCGTCCTGCTCGACGGCGAGCAGTTCACCGACGGTCGCACCGTCCAGGACCTGGCCGACAACCTGGTCGCCGAGCTCGAATGAGCACGGCCGACGGCCTCGGCGACTTCATCGCCGGCCTCCCGAAGGCGGAGCTGCACGTCCACCACGTCGGCTCCGCCTCGCCGGAGATGGTCGCCGAGCTCGCTGCCCGGCACCCGGGCACCGTGCCGACGGACCCGGTCGAGCTCGCCAGGTTCTTCGAGTTCCGGGACTTCGCGCACTTCATCGAGGTCTACCTCGCCGTCGTCGACCTGATCCGCACACCGGACGACATCCGGTTCCTGACCTACGAGGTGGCGCGCGAGCTCGCCGGCCCCCAGGCGGTGCGGTACGCCGAGCTCACCTGCACCCCCTACACCTCGGTGCGCCCGCACGAGGACGACAGGGGAATGCCGATCGAGGCCTACACCGAGGCGATCGAGGACGCCCGGGTGTCGGCCCAGCGTGACTTCGGGATCGAGCTGCGCTGGATCTACGACATCCCCGGCGAGGCCGGGCTGCCGGCGGCCGACGCCACCCTCGCCTACGCGCTCGACCACCGTCCCGACGGCCTGATCGGGTTCGGGCTGGGTGGACCCGAGATCGGGGTGCCGCGACCGCAGTTCGCCCCGCACTTCGCCCGGGCCGCGGCGGCCGGTCTGCACTCGGTGCCGCACGCCGGCGAGACCACCGGGCCGGAGACGGTCTGGTCCGCGCTGCGTGACCTCGGCGCCGAACGGATCGGGCACGGCACCACCGCGGTGCAGGACCCGGCCCTGCTGGCCCACCTCGCCGAGCAGCGGATCCCGCTGGAGGTGTGCCCGTCGTCCAACGTGGCCACCCGCGCCGTCGCCTCCCTGGCCGAGCACCCGCTGCAGGCGTTCGTCGACGCGGGCGTGGTGGTGACCGTCAACTCCGACGACCCGCCGATGTTCGGCACCACGCTCAACGCCGAGTACCGGATCGCGGCCGACCTGCTCGGACTCGACGCGCAGGGCGTCGCAGACCTGGCCACGGTCGCGGTCGACGTGTCGTTCGCGCCCGAGGACGTCAAGGCGCGGCTGCGCGCCGAGATCGCGGACCACGTCGCCGGCTGACCGGATCGGGGCGTGGCACGGCGCCCCCGGCAGGAGTCGAACCCGCAACCATCGGAGTAGAAATCCGCTGCGCTATCCATTGCGCCACGGGGGCCAGTGAGGCGAGAGTACCGCCGCGCGTCGCCCGCCCGACGGTCAGGCTCATCCAGGCTCAGCCGCGCAGCCGCCCCATCCACTCCTCGACGCCGGCGACGTCGCGGGGGAGGGCGGCCGAGAGGTTGCGGACCCCGTCCGCGGTGACCACGACGTCGTCCTCGATCCGGATGCCGATGCCGCGCAGCTCCTCGGGGACCAGCAGGTCGTCGGCCTGGAAGTAGAGGCCGGGCTCGACGGTCAGCACCATGTTCTCGGCGAGGATGCCGTCGCGGTAGGACTCGGGTGCGGCCTGGCCGCAGTCGTGGACGTCCATCCCGAGCATGTGGCTCACCCCGTGCAGCGTCCACCGGGCGTAGACCTTCGAGGACGGGTCGAGCGCCTCCTCGACCGGCACCGGCAGCAGGTCCAGGTCGGCCAGCCCGTGGGCCAGCACCTCCATCGCCGCGTCGTGGCCGGCCAGGAACGGCCGGCCGGGGGCCAGCGCTGCGATCGAGGCCTCCTGGGCGTCGTACACCAGGGTGTAGAGGTCGCGCTGGAGCGGTGTGAACGACCCCGACACCGGCATCGTGCGGGTCACGTCCGCGGTGTAGAGGTTGCGGTTCTCCACGCCCATGTCGCACAGGATCAGGTCGCCGGGACGCACCGGACCGGTGTTGTCGATCCAGTGCAGCGTGGTGGCGTGCGGGCCGCCGGCCACGATCGAGTCGTAGCCGATGTCGTTGCCCATCGCGCGGGCGCGGCGGAAGAAGGTGCCCTCCAGCCAGCGCTCGCCGTAGCGCAGCACCTGCTCCCACTCGCGGATGCCGTCCTCGAAGCCGAGCACGGTCGCGTCCACGGCCTCGCCGAGCTCGCCGAGCTCCCAGGCGTCCTTGACCAGGCGCATCTCGGAGACCACCCGGGCGAGCTCGCCGTCGCGGCCCGGGTCGGCGCCGACCAGGGCGTCCACGTCCGCGGAGACGCCGCGGTGCACCCGGGTCTTGCCCGGCCGGGCGAGGGCGTCGCTCAGCCCGGAGAGGTGCCGCACCGGCAGCCCGAGCGACGCCTCCAGCTCGCCGAGCGAGGGGCGCTCGCCGGCCCAGAGGGTGCCGTACTGCCGGTCGCGGAAGAACTCGTCGCTGTCCCGGCCCGAGCGCGGCCGGGCGTAGAGGACGGCCTCGCCGTCGGACTCGACCACCAGCACCGCGTCGGTGGTCTGGTTGCCGGTGAAGTAGGTGTGCGCGGTGTCCGGGCGGAACCGGTAGTCGGTGTCGTTGGCGCGGACCTTGTACGTCCCGCGGGCAGCACCAGCCGCTCGCCGGGGAACGTCGCCGCCAGGCGCGCACGACGATCGGCGGCGTACGGCGCGATCGGGTGCGGCTCGACCTCGTGCTCACGCTCGTCCCAGCCGGTGCGCATGAAGGCGGCGTAGGCGTCGGGCACCGCCGGGTCGTGGGACTCGGTGCGCGGCGACTCGGCAGCCTCCGGGGCGCTGCCGGTCGGGTCGGTCGGGTCGGCGGGTGTGATCTGCTGCTCCACGGTGCCCCAGCCTACGTCGCCGAAGCACGACTCAGAAGTCAGTGCCGATAGGCTTGACAGACATGGGACCTCATCGTCGCGAGGGCGTCGCGTTCACGGTCGTGGTGACCGTCGCGGTCGGCCTCGGGGCGGTCGCCGTCCTGCTGCTGCTCGCGCTCAGCGGAGCGCCCTCGATCACCCTGCTCGCGACCGTCCTGGCCGCGCTCCCGGTCGGGCCGGCGCTCGCGGCGTACCTGTGGCTCGACCGCTACGAGCCGGAGCCCCGGAGCCTCCTCCTGCTCGGCCTGCTGTGGGGCGCCTGCGTGGCGACCGCGGCGGCGCTGGTGGTGCAGGGTCTCGGCGGCTTCCTGGTCGGCTTCACCTCGACGGTCTCGCTGGCGGTGGTGGCGCCGGTCACCGAGGAGGCGTTCAAGGGGCTGTTCCTCCTGCTCCTGCTGTGGTGGCGCCGTGCTGAGGTCGACGGCATCCTGGACGGCATCGTCTATGCCGGGATGGTCGGCATCGGCTTTGCCTTCTTCGAGAACATCCTCTACCTGGCCGCCGCCTACGACGGCGCCGACGGGATGGCGCCCGGTGGGATCGCCGGGATCACCTCCACGTTCGTGGTGCGCTGCCTGTTCAGCCCGTTCGCCCACCCGCTCTTCACCACGTTCATCGGGATCGGGGTCGGCATCGCGGTGACCTCCCGCTCGACCGGCGTGCGGGTGGCCGCGCCGCTGGTCGGCTATCTGTGCGCCGTGGTCAGCCACGGCATCTGGAACGCCTCGACCGTGTTCGGCTTCGGCTCCTTCGTGGTCGTCTACCTGGTGCTGATGGCCCCCGCGTTCGCAGGGATGATCACGCTCGCGATCTGGGCCCGCAACCGCGAGCGCGAGATGCTCACCGCGGCGCTGCAGGACGCAGCCGCCCGCGGGCTGCTCCCCGCCACCGACATCGGCTGGCTGGTCGACCTCGGCGCGCGGCGACTCGCCCGCGAGCACGCCCGCGCCTACGGCGGTGAGGCCGCCGGGCGCGCCGTACGCGACTATCAGCAGGCGGCGGTCGAACTCGGCTACCTTCACCACAGGTTGCTCCGGGGCACCGCCCCGACCGACTGGCAGGCTCGGGGGCAGGAGTTCCTGGCACGCATCCAGGCGAGCCGGCCCCGGTTCGCCTTTCCTGGACAGGTGGTACCGCAACGATGACCGGAACCGAGGCAACCGAGCTCGACGCGCTCGGGGACGCCGCCGGCGGCAAGCTGCTGACCGAGGTGGTCCGTCTGCACGGCGCGCTCCAGGCCGCGCCGCTGCCGCTGGATCTGCCGGGCGCGGAGCCGCTGCGGACCGCCCGGAGTCAGACCATCGAGCAGCTCGAGGACTACGTCATCCCGCGCCTGATGACGCTGGACGCGCCGCTGCTCGCCGTGGTCGGCGGATCGACCGGTGCCGGCAAGTCCACCCTGGTCAACACGCTGGTCGGCCACCGGGTCACCTCGCCCGGCGTGCTGCGCCCCACCACCCGCTCGCCGGTGCTGGTGCACCACCCCGAGGAGGGGCACTGGTTCGGCCCCGACCGTCTGCTGCCCGACCTCAAGCGGGTCGCCGAGCCGACCGTCGACCAGGACTCGATCCAGCTGGTGGCCACGGACGCGGTGCCGCGGGGCGTCGCGATCCTGGACGCGCCCGACGTCGACTCCGTCGACGAGCGGAACCGCGAGCTCGCCTCGCAGCTGCTCGCGGCCGCCGACCTCTGGCTCTTCGTCACCTCCGCCGCCCGCTACTCCGACCAGGTCCCGTGGGAGCACCTCAAGCTCGCCGCCGAGCGCTCGACTGCCGTCGCGCTGGTCCTCGACCGCACGGCGCCCGACGCGGTGCCGACCGTCTCGGCGCACCTGGCCCGGATGATGTCCTCGCGCGGACTGAAGGACTCCCCGCTCTTCGGGGTCGCGGAGGGGCCGGTGACCGAGGACGGGTTGCTTCCGGCCGACCACGTGGCCGAGATCCGCGGGTGGCTCGAGCAGCTGGCCTCGGACGTCACCGCGCGTCGGACGGTGGTGAACCAGACGGTGTTCGGCGCCGTCCGCACGGTCACCCGCAAGGCCTTCCCGATCGCCGACGCCGCCAGCGCCCAGGTCGAGGCCGTCGGTGACCTGCTGGCGGTGGCCGACCGGATGTACGACGAGGCCCAGACGCGCCTGCTGACCGCCGCGACCGACGGTACGGCGATGCGCGGCGACCTGCTCGCACGCTGGCAGGAGTTCGTGGGCAGCGGCGAGCTCGTCCGCTCCCTGGAGGCCAAGGTGGGCTTCGTGCGCGAGCGCCTGCTCAACGCGATCAAGGGCAAGCCGCAGCAGGCCGAGCGGGTCTCGGTGGCGGTGGAGCTGGCCGTGGAGAACCTGGTCGTCGACCACGCGGAGCAGGCGGCCCACGACGCCGCCCGTGCGTGGGAGGGGACCGACCACGGGTCCGCGATGATGCAGGTCGTTGCCGACGACCTCACCCGTGCCGGCCGGGGCCTGCGACCGCGCGCGGCCAAGGAGGCACGCGACTGGCTCGCCGAGCTCCACGGTGTCGTCAAGGACGGCAGCGGCGAGGTGCGCACCACCGCCCGCTTCCTGGCGCTGGGAGTGCGCGGACTCGGGGTCGCCCTGGCCGTCGTCGCGCTCAGCGAGGATGCTCCGGAGTCCGGACCGGCCTCCACCGCCGCCACCGTCGAGCTGGGTCGGCGGTTGCTGACCACCGTGCTCGGTGAGGCCAGGGCGGAGGCGATGATGCAGGAGGCGAGCGCGTCGCTGCGACGCCGGCTCGAGCAGCTGATGGCCGGGGAGCGCGCCCGCTACTTCGCGCCGGCCCAGGAGTGGGAGCTCAAGCCCGAGGCACCGGACCAGCTCCGTCAGGCCGCGCGCCGGGTCGACGACCTGCGGTTCGCGCTCAGCAAGCAGAAGGGAACGGGGGAGCACCTGTGACGTCCGGGAGTGAGCAGCAGGTCGGGTCGACGCCGCCGGCGGCACCGACGCCGGCCGAGGAGGCCGCGCAGATCCGGGAGCTGGCCACCCGCGGCACCGAGCTCGGCGAGCGGATCGCCGGACTCGAGGCCGCGGTCGACGCCGCCCGTGGCCGCCTCGACGAGCAGGTGCTCGCGGAGGCGATGGCCACGGTCGAGCGGACCACCGGCCGGCTGCGTCTCTCCGCCCGCCACACGGTGATCGGGATCGCCGGCGCCACCGGGTCGGGCAAGTCCTCGACGTACAACGCCCTGGTCGGGCTGGAGCTCTCCTCGATCGGCGTCCGGCGCCCCACCACCTCCTGGGCCACCGCCGTGGTCTGGGGAAGCGAGGGTGCTGCCGAGCTGCTCGAGTGGCTCGGCATCCCGCCGCGCCACCAGACGATGCGCGACTCGCTCCTCGACGCGCGCCGGGACGAGGGCTCGCTCGACGGAGTCGTGCTGATGGACCTGCCCGACCACGACTCCACCGAGGTCGCCCACCACCTCGAGGTCGACCGCCTGGTCGAGCTCGCCGACCTGCTGGTCTGGGTGGTCGATCCGCAGAAGTACGCCGACGCCGCGCTGCACGACCGCTACCTGAAGCCGCTGGCCGGCCACCAGGACGTGATGGTGATCGCGGTCAACCACATCGACACCATTCCCGCCGACGAGCGCGACGCGCTGGTGGGCGATGTCCGCCAGCTGCTGGTCGAGGACGGTCTGGACCGGGTCACCGTGATGCCGATCAGCGCGAAGGAGGGTCTCGGCATGGACGCGCTGCGCGCCGAGATCAACGCGCGGGTCGACAGCAAGCGGGCGACCGCCGCGAAGGTCGAGGCCGACGTGGCCGCCGCCGCCGACAAGCTGGCCGCGCTCGGTGGCGACGCCCCGATGCGCGAGGTGGAGGGCGCGGTCGTCGACGACCTGCGCCGCCGGGTCGAGGAGGCAGCCGGGGTGCCGGTGGTCGTCGACGCCGTCGAGCGCAGCGTCGGCGCCCGGGTACGCCGCGCCACGACCTGGCCGCCGCTGATGCTGCTGGGCAACGGGAAGGGTGAGCTCGCCGACGAGCTCGCCGAAGCGGGTGTCGAGCTCGACGCCGACTCGGTCCCACGGATCGGGGCCGTCGACCACGGCGCGGTCCGCACCGCCGCACGTGACCTCGCCGACGAGGTGGCCGGGGCCACCGCCCTGGAGTGGCGCTCGGCCGTGACCGACGCGGCGGTGACCGGCGGCGAACGGGCGGCCGAGACGCTGGACGCCACGCTGCCCGGGGTCGACCTCCGGGCCGCACGACTTCCCGCCTGGGCCGGATTCGTGCGGGTCGTCCAGTGGCTCGCCCTGCTCGGTGCCGTCGGTGGAGCGGGCTGGTGGATCGCCGGTGCCGTGGGCGCGACGGAGGACCCCGACTGGTTCGGTGTCCCCGCGGGGGCGGTCGTGCTCGTCGGGTGCCTGGTGCTCGGGCTGCTGCTGATGGCCGTCGGTCGTGCCGGCGCCGGCCGGGAGGCACGGGCCCGCGGACAGCGCGCCGGAGAGCGACTCCGCTCGGCGGTCGCCGACGAGCTGGACGGCTCGGTGGTGCAGCCGGTGGTCGCCGCATCGGCGGACTACCGCAGGTTCCGCAGCGGCCTGGTGGCCGCGCGTCGTACCGCCTGACCCGGGTCGGGCCGCCCACCGTCCACAGCCGGCGCCGTGGGGAGAGGTCTCCACAGCCACCGACGCAGTCGGCGCGCCGGCCGCGCTACCGGTGTGGACTCCTCGTGCCGCTCCGACCGGAGCGGGACGTGAGGAGGAACGATGAGCAACGAGACGATGGTGACGCTGCAGGGCTGGATCGGCAGCACGCCGGTGGGACGCGACGTCGGGGAGGCCTCGGTGACCAGTTTCCGGCTGGCCTGCACCCCACGCCGCTTCCACCGCGGGCGGCAGGAGTGGGTCGACGGCGAGACCCAGTGGTACACGGTGAACGCCTGGCGTGCGCTGGCCGGGCACAGCCTGCGGTCGCTGAACAAGGGCGACCCGGTGCTGGTGCACGGGCGGCTCACCCACCGCACCTACGTGAACAAGTCCGAGGTGGAGGTGGTCTCCCTCGAGGTCGAGGCCACCACGATCGGCCACGACCTCACCCGGGGCTGCAGCCAGTTCCTCAAGAGCCCGCCGCGCGAGACCGGCGATACCCGGCCCGACGTCGCGGAGCGGGCCGCCTGAGACGGCCGCGCCCCCGGCGGGACGGCACCCGTCGGGGAGCGGCGGGCCCGGCCGACCCCCGACGGGCTTTCCGCCACGATCCTGCGTAGCCTTTCCGCCATGGCGGAATACATCCTCTCCCTGCGCAACGTGCGCAAGGCACATGGCGACAAGGTCGTCCTCGACAACGTCACGTTGTCGTTCCTGCACGGCGCCAAGATCGGCGTCGTCGGCCCCAACGGCATGGGCAAGTCCTCGCTGCTCAAGCTGATGGCGGGTCTGGACCAGCCGAACAACGGCGACATCGTCCGGGACCCCGACGCCACCGTCGGCATGCTGCAGCAGGAGCCGCCACTCACCGAGGGCAAGACGGTCCTGGAGAACGTCGAGGAGGCCGTCGGCGACCTCAAGGCCAAGATGAAGCGCCTCGAGGACGCCTACATGGAGATGGGCGACCCCGACGCCGACCAGGATGCGCTGATGGCGGAGACCGGCGAGCTCCAGACCGAGCTCGACAACGCCGGCGCCTGGGACCTCGACAGCCGGCTGGAGCAGGCGATGGACGCGCTGCGCTGCCCGCCGTCGGACCTGCTCGTCGACAACCTGTCCGGTGGCGAGCGGCGCCGGGTGGCGCTGTGCAAGCTGCTCCTCCAGCAGCCCGACCTGCTGCTCCTCGACGAGCCCACCAACCACCTGGACGCCGAGTCCGTGCTGTGGCTGGAGGGCCACCTCAAGTCATACCCCGGCGCCGTCCTGGCGGTCACCCACGACCGCTACTTCCTGGACAACGTCGCCCAGTGGATCGCCGAGGTCGACCGCGGTCAGATCCACGGCTACGAGGGCAACTACTCCACCTACCTGGAGACCAAGAAGGAGCGCCTCAAGATCGAGGGGCAGAAGGACGCCAAGCGCGCCAAGATGCTGGAGAAGGAGCTGGAGTGGGTCCGCTCCAACGCCAAGGCCCGGCAGACCAAGTCGAAGTCGCGCCTCGCGCGCTACGAGGAGCTCGCCGCCGAGGCGGACAAGGCCCGCAAGGTGGACACCGCCGACATCAACATCCCACCCGGCCCGCGTCTGGGTGACGTCGTGCTGGAGGCGCACGACCTGGTCAAGGCCTTCGACGGCCGGACCCTGTGGAACGACATCTCGTTCACCCTCCCGCGCGCCGGCATCGTCGGCATCGTCGGCCCCAACGGCGTCGGCAAGACCACCCTGTTCCGGATGATCACCGGCTCCGAGGAGCCCGACTCCGGCACCCTGAACGTCGGCCAGACGGTGAAGATCTCCTACGTCGACCAGTCCCGCGGCGGCCTCGACCCCAACAAGAACGTCTGGGAGGTCGTCTCCGACGGGCTGGACTTCATCAAGGTCGCCAACTTCGAGATGAACTCGCGCGCCTACGTCGCCTCGTTCGGGTTCAAGGGCCCGGACCAGCAGAAGAAGGCCGGCGTGCTGTCTGGCGGAGAGCGCAACCGGCTCAACCTGGCGCTCACCCTCAAGCAGGGCGGCAACATGCTGCTGCTCGACGAGCCCACGAACGACCTGGACGTCGAGACCCTCTCCAGCCTGGAGGACGCGCTGCTCGACTTCCCCGGCTGCGCCGTGGTCACCTCGCACGACCGGTGGTTCCTCGACCGCATCGCCACCCACATCCTCGCCTGGGAGGGTGACGAGGAGGACGGCGGCAAGTGGTTCTGGTTCGAGGGCAACTTCGCCTCCTACGAGGAGAACAAGATCGAGCGCCTCGGCGTCGAAGCCGCCCGCCCGCACCGGGTCACCCACCGCCGGCTCACCCGGGACTGAGTTGGATGGGCCGAGCGTGTCGGCGCTTCGCTTGACACGCTGCCGGCCGCGCAGTTGACGTTGGCAGGCCGCCAGGTTTCCTGGCGGCCTGCGGCGTCTGCGCGCGAGGAAGCTTCTCGGCTCGCTCCGGTCGCTCGTTCCTCGCTTCCTGCGTTCGCCTCGGCGCGTTCCTCGCGGTGGCAGACGGCCGGGGGTTGGGGCGCGAGCGATGTCGCTCGCTTGGCTCGCGCCACGCTGCCGCGCTCGCGGTTGACATTGGCAGGCCGCCGGGTTTCCTGGCGGCCTGCGGCGTCTGCGCGGCGAGAGTGCGTCTCTTCCCGTGCGGCTACCGCAGCTCGCGGTCGGGGTGGTCGCCGATCAGGCGGTCGGCGACGGCGTCCATCACGCGACGCAGGGCCGCGAAGTCCTCCGGGGAGGCCAGGTCGACCAGGTACTCCCGGACGCCGGCCACGTGGACCGGCGCGGCCTCGCGCAGCCGCTGCCATCCCTGGTCGGTCAGGCGGGCCACCACGCCGCGGCGGTCCACGGTGGACTCGCAGCGCTCGACCAGCCCGTCCCGCTCCATCCGGGCCACGGTGTGGGTGAGGCGACTCCGGCTGTGCGCCAGGGAGTCGGCGAGCTTCGCCATCCGCATCTGGCCGTCGGACTCCGAGAGCCGGACCAGTACCTCGTACTCCACCAGGCCCATGCCGAAGTGGCGGCGCAGGTCGTCGTCGAGCCGGTCGCCGAGCAGGGTGTTGGCCAGGAGGAAGGCGCGCCAGGCGCGCTGCTGCTCCGCGTCGAGCCACGGCGGCTCCGCGGACCCGGCCGGTGCGTCACCCACGTCGGTCGTCACCGCGTCAGTCTAGGGAAGCCGGTTCACGGCGCATCAGCACCCGGCGATGACCGGCCAGGACGGAGTCGGTGTCGGCGACGTAGCGGAAGCCGGCCGCCTCGAAGTTCGCCCGCAGCCCGGGGTAGGCCATGGTCAGGTCGACCCTGGCGCCCCCGTTGTCGAGCGGGTAGGCCTCGACCGCCGGGGCGCCCTGGACACGGGCGAAGTCGACCGCGCCGGCGATCAGATGGTGGGAGATGCCCTTCTTGCGGTGACCGGGACGGACCCGGATGCACCACAGGGACCACACGGGGAGGTCGTCGACCTGCGGGATCGTCCGGCTGCGGGCGAAGGACGTCGCCGCGCGCGGTGCCACCGCTGCCCAGCCGACGGGCTCCTCCGCGTCGTAGGCGAGGACGCCGAGTGGGCCCTGCTCGAGCAGTTGTGCGACGTACTCACCCCGCTCGGGCCCGCGCAGGCTGTTGTTGAGCTTGGTGTCGATGCGATAGCTCAGGCACCAGCAGACGTTGGCGTCCGGACGCCGGGGACCGACCAGGGCGCGGACGTCGTCGAAGACGTCGGCGGGCCGCACCTCGATGCTCATGGGAACTCAAGGTACGGCCCGCCGCCGACACGTTCGGCCGGGATCAGCCGGACCGGGCCGGCCGGTCCCGGATCAGCTCAGGCGCTCCAGGATCAGGGCCATGCCCTGACCGCCACCCACGCACATGGTGATCAGGCCGGTGGTCTTGTCGTGCCACTCCAGGCTGTTCAGCATGGTGTTCTGCAGCCGGGCGCCGGTCATGCCGAACGGGTGACCGACGGCGATCGCGCCGCCGTTCACGTTGAGCTTCTCCATCGGGATGCCGAGGTCCTCGGCCGAGGGCAGCACCTGCGCGGCGAAGGCCTCGTTGATCTCGGCGAGGTCGATGTCGTCGATGGTCATCCCGGCGTAGCGCAGCGCGTTGCGGGTGGCCTCGACCGGCCCCAGACCCATGATCTCGGGGGAGAGGCCCGAGACGCCGGTGGAGACGATCCGGGCCAGCGGGGTCAGGCCCAGCTCGGCGGCCTTCGTGTCGGACATGATCACCACGGCCGCGGCGCCGTCGTTGAGCGGGCAGCAGTTCGCGGCGGTGACCACGCCGTCGGGCCGGAAGACCGGCTTCAGGTCCTTGACGGCGTCGTAGGTGACCCCGGCGCGCGGGCCGTCGTCGGCGGAGACGACGGTGCCGTCGGCGGTGGTGACCGGGGTGATCTCGCGGGCCCAGAAGCCGTCCGCGATCGCCTTCTCGGCCAGGTTCTGCGAGCGGACGCCGAACCGGTCGAGATCCTCACGCTTCAGGCCGCGCATCCGCGCCACGTTCTCCGCGGTCTGGCCCATCGCGATGTAGATGTCGGGGAGCAGGCCGTCCTCACGCGGGTCGTGCCAGTCCTGGCCGCCCTTCGCATACTCCTCGGTGCGCCCCTGGGCGTCGGCGAAGAGCGGGTTCCTGGTGTTCGGGATGTGGTCGGAGGTGCCGAACTGGAACCGCGAGACGGTCTCCACGCCGGCGGCGATGAACGCGTCGCCCTCGCCCGCCTTGATCGCGTGGAACGCCATCCGGGTCGACTGCACCGAGGAGGCGCAGTAGCGGGTGACGGTGGTGCCGGGGATCTCGTGGCCCATCAGCGTGGTGACCACGCGGGCCATGTTGTTGCCCATCTCTCCGCCGGGGAGGCCGCAACCGAGGATGAAGTCGTTGATGTCCGCAGGGTCCAGGCCGGGGACCTTCTCCAGCGCGGCGTTCGCGATGAACGCGGCGAGGTCGTCGGGGCGGAAGTCCTTGAGCGAGCCCTTGTTGGCGCGCCCGATCGGGGTGCGGGCGGCGGAAACGATGACTGCTTCGGGCATGCGGGCTACTCCGTTGCTGCTCGGGATGTGTCGATCCGGACCGTGCTGGTCGACACCTGGGTCGGCGCCCAGTGTCGCACTTGTGGAACGTGTTGCGGTGTGAGGTCTCGCTCACGGTTCGCGCCGACCGCGGGGCGCCCGCGTCTGACACCATGCTGACGTGCGCCATCGCTACGCCTGCCCACTCCGCTGGGGCGACATGGACCTCCTCGGACACGTCAACAACGTCCGCTACGTCGACTACCTGCAGGAGGCGCGCGGCTCCCTGCTCCAGGAGCTGCAGGCCGACCGCCGGGTCGGCCCCGGCGAGGACCTGGTCGAGGGCATCGTCGTGGTCCGGCACGAGGTCACCTACCTGCGACCGCTGCACTACGGGCGGGCGCCGGTGATGATCGAGGTCTGGGTGACCGGGATCCGCTCGGCGAGCTTCACGCTCGGCTACGAGGTCTACCAGGAGGACGCCGACGGCAACCGGACCATCTACCTGCGCGCGAGCACGGTGCTCGCGCCGTACCGGTTCGACACCGAGCGGCCGCGCCGCCTCGCCGACGAGGAGCGCGCCGGGCTGGAGAGGTTCCTGGAGGCGCCGGCGGCGGTGTCCCCGCGCCCCGTGCGGGTGAAGGTGCGACCCTCCCCGGAGCGGCACAGCCCGATGCACGTCCGGTTCTCCGACGTCGACGCCTACCGCCACGTCAACAACGTCGTCTACTTCGAGTACTTCCAGGAGGCGCGGATCCGGCTGATCTCCGATCTCGCGGCGTCGCTGGACGGTGCTCCGCCGATGCGCGTGGTGGTCGCCCAGACGGACGTCGACTACCACGAGGCGTTGACGCTGCGGCCCGAGCCGTACGACTGCTGGACCCGGATCGCCGCGGTGGGATCGACCTCGCTGACCCTGGAGTCGACCATCACCGCTCCCGGGGAGCCCGGCCGGGTGATGGCCCGCGCCCGGGTGGTGCTGGTCTTCTTCGACCCCGAGACCGAACGCTCCGCCGTGCCGCCCGACTCCTACCGCGCCGAGCTGATGGCGCAGGTCAGCGACGACTGAGCGAGCGCGCTCAGGCTCGGGTGAAGTCCGGCTCGCGGCCCTCGGCGAACGCGGCGAGCGCCTCCAGGTTGGCCGGACCGCCCATCAGCTCGGCGAAGGCGGCGTTCTCCCGCTCCCGGGCTGCGGCCACGGCCTCGCGGTGCGGCGCGGTGAGGGCCTGCTTCACCGCGATCAGTGAGACCACCGGGCGGGCGGCGAGCACCTCGGCGTGCCGGCGGGCCTCGGCGACCAGCTCGTCGTCCGGACAGACCCGCCAGACCAGTCCCATCGCGTGTGCCTCCTCCGCCGAGATCCACTCCGAGGACAGCAGCGCCCAGGCGGCGTTCTGGCGCCCCGCCAGCTGCGGGAAGAGGTACGACGACGCGGCCTCCGGCGCCACGCCCAGCGAGGTGAACGGGCACTTCAGCCGCGCCGACTCGGCCATGAAGGCGAGGTCGGCGTAGCCCAGGACGGTGGCTCCGATGCCCAGGCCGATCCCGTTCACGGCGATCACCAGCGGCTTCGGGAAGTCGACCAGCGCGTCGACCAACCCGACGAACCCGTGCTCGCCCCGCTGGAAGTCCGGGTCGGTCGCGAGCCGGTGCATCTCCAGCAGGTCCGTCCCGGCGGAGAAGGCGCGGCCGTTGCCGGTGAGCAGGACGACGGCGACAGCGTCGTCGGCCGCGGCCGCCAGCAGTGCCTCGGCGGTGGCGTCGTAGAGCGCCTCGTTGAAGGCGTTGAGGGCCTCCGGGCGGTCCAGGGTGAGGGTGCGGACCCGGTTGCTGTCGCTGACGGTGAGGACCATGGCGGCAGCCTAGCCAGCATCTAGAACGTGTTCTAGGCGCTGGGGCGAGGTGAGTGTGTGCCGGTCACCCCGGGGTGTTGATCATGAAGTTCGCGGCGTGCGTGACGTACGCCCAGAACTGTGCGTCCTGCTCGGGGTGAGGTCGGCCGCGTCGAGGCCGGCGCGGAAGTGGGTGAGCCAGCGGTCCCGGGCGTCGCTGTCGACGGCGAACGGTGCGTGACGCATCCGCAGCCGCGGGTGTCCGCGCTGCTCGGAGTAGGTGGTCGGGCCACCCCAGTACTGCACCAGGAAGAGCAGGAACCGCTCCTCGGCCGGCCCGAGGTCGGCCTCGGGGTACATCGGTCGGAGCACCTCGTCGCCGGCCACCCCCTGGTAGAACCGCGCCACGATGGTGCGGAAGGTCTCGAACCCACCGATCTCCTCGTAGAAGGTCGTCGGCTGCTCCTGCTCGGTCACCACGCCATCATCCCTCGCGGTCCTCGGAGCCCGCGCCCGAGGTCTGTGCGGCCGCCTCGTCCACCTCGTCCTGGTCGGCCTGGGCCTGCCTCTCGTCGCGGTGCCAGACCACGCGCTGGGCGAAGGGGATCTCGATGCCCTCGTAGTCGAAACGGGCCTTGATCCGCTGGCGCAGCGAGCGGGCGACGGCCCACTGCTGCAGCGGGGCGGTCTTCACCAGGACCCGGAGCGTCACGGCGTCGGCGGCGAGGTTCTCCACCCCGGTGACCTCCGGCTCCTCGATCACGATGCCGTTGAAGTCCTCGTCGGCCCAGACCTCGTGGGCGATCTCGCGCAGCACCTGCTGCACCCGGGCGAGGTCCTCGCCGTACCCGACGCCGACGTCGACGACGGCACGCGCCCAGTTCTGGGACTGGTTGCCCACGCGCATGATCTCGCCGTTGGGCACGTACCAGACGGTGCCGTCGAGCGCGCGCAGTCGCGTCATCCGGAGGGTGACCGCCTCGACCGTGCCGATCGCCTCCCCGAGGTCGACCACGTCGCCCACGCCGTACTGGTCCTCGATGAAGATGAACGTGCCGGAGACGAAGTCCTTGACCAGCGACTGTGCACCGAAGGAGAGCGCGAGGCCGATGATGCCGGCGCTGGCGATGATCGGTGCGATGTTCACGCCGATCTCGCTGAGGATCATGGTGGCGATGATGACGACGATCAGTCCGGTGATGATCGACTTGAAGACACCGGCCATGGTCGCCGCACGCTGCTTGCGCCGGGTGGCGTTGGCGACGTCGATCCGGTCGGGGAGCACCCCGCGCTCGGCGCGCTTGGCGAGCCGGTCGACCACCCGGTGCAGCGCCCAGCGCAGCACGAAGCCGAGCAGCAGCAGGCCGAGGATCGCGAGCGGCCTGCCGATCATCGCCCCGGACCACTTCGCCAGCTGCTCGTTGTCGGTCGCGCGCAGCATCAGGCTGCAGATCCAGTCGCCGTCCTCGCAGACGGAGGCGAGCGGGACGATGTCCAGGGTCTGCGGCACCAACGACATCTCGCCAGTGAAGCAGACGGGGGTCGCAGACTCACAAGTCGGGCGAGGTGGGGGCTCGGGGTCCGGTGCCGATAAGGTGGGCCCCGTGATCAGCACTGCCGTACGCCGCTGCGCGACCACCGCGCTCTCGTTCGCGACCCTGGTCGGGGTCAGCCTGCTGCTGGCCGGGCCGGCCTCTGCCGACACCCCGATGCCGAAGCCGGGTGGCTGGGAGGAGAAGCCCCCGGTGGACACCGTCGAGTGGCTGCTGCTCTTCGTCGGCATCCCGCTGCTGATGATGCTGGTGATCACCGCCCTGATCGTCGGTCCCGCGCTCGCGCGCGGCGAGACCCTCAACCCCGCCAAGCGGGAGCCGGACACGCAGTGGATCGGTGGGCCGCGCAAGTCCGCGGGGGAGCTGGCCGGCCCCGACGGTGAGGGCTCGAAGGCCGGCGGCGCCGGCGGCTCCTGGTAGTCGGGCGCGGAAGCGATCGGGGGACCACACCATGACGTTCCTGACTCCGACGGAGCAGACCGAGCTGGACATCGCGATCCGGGCCGCCGAGCAGGCGTGCCGTGCCGAGATCTCGATCTACATCGGCGACGTGGAGGGCGAGCCGCGGGACTTCGCGACCAGCCTGCACAACACGCTGGTGCTGCCCACGCGCAGCATCCTGGTCATGGTCGACCCGAAGCGACGGATCGTGGAGATCGTCACCGGCGGTCACGTCCGCCAGACGCTGACCGACGAGGAGTCCGCGGACGCGGTGGAGAAGATGACCGCGGAGTTCGCGGCCGGAGACCTCGCCGGCGGACTCACCCGGGGCGTGCGGCTCCTCGGAGAGCACGCCCTCGACTGAGCCCGCCGGAGCGGGGTCGGGGGCCGGGGCCGCGGGTCGGTCCCGCGATCGACCCCGACCGGGTACGACGTCAGGCGGCGTCGCGGAGCATCATCACGTTGGTCTTGCCACCGTGCACGAGCTCGCCGACGGGCTGGAAGCCCTGGTCGGCGTGGAAGGCCAGCGAGGTCTCGTTGCTGGAGTAGACCTCCAGGCCGACCGGCACGTCGAGCGGGAGCTCGTCGTACAGCTGGGTGCCCACGCCCTTGCGGCGGTGGTCGGGCGAGACGATGACGCGGTCGAGGTAGACGAACTCGTCGTACCTGTCCTGGAACCAGCGGAAGCGGCTGGAGTCGTAGGTGGCGCTCTGCGGGAGCGTCACCACGAAGCCCGCCACGTCTCCGGCGTCCTCGACGACGAGGGCCTGGTCCGACATCTTCAGCAGGAGGGCGAGCGCCTCGTGGTCGAGTGAGCCGACCGCGTGCAGCGCGCCCTGGTTGAGTTCGATCAGTTGGTCGTGGTCGTGCTGAGTGATTTCACGGATCATCGCTAGCGATATTACGTCAGCCCGCCCGGAGCCGGCCAACCGCATCTCGGCGATCGGGCACCCGGGCGGGCCGACGTCATCGTGCTCGCGACGTGCTCCGGGCGTCAGCCCTGGGCATCGCGGGCCTGGGCGGCCAGAGCCCGGACGAGGTCGGCGTGTCCCTCCCGGATGAACCGCTGCGCGCCGGTGTTGGTGCCCTCGGACTCGTTCTCCAGCCAGGCGGCGACCCGGTCCGCGACGGCCGGGGTGGCCAGGATCCGGGGGAAGATGTGCTCGGTCGCGAGCGCCGCCCGGTGGGCACCGATCCGCTCCCAGGTGAGCGGAGCGTCGGTCAGGTAGCGCTCGACGTACGGCTCGAGCACCGCCTCCTGGCCGCCCCGCATGAAGGAGAGCACGATCTCGCGGGCGGTCTCGTTGGCGGTGCCGGAGTCGATCATCGCCGCCTGCCAGGCGGCCTCCTTGGCCGCCGGGTCGGGCAGCGCCGCGCGTGCGGCGGCCGCCTTCTCCTTCGCGGTGTTGGTGTTGTCGCCGGCCAGCTCCGCCTCGATGCGCGACTCGTCGGCGCGACCCAGGCGCGCCAGGTTGTTGAGCAGGGCCCAGCGCAGGTCCTGGTCGACCACCAGGCCGTCGAAGGTCAGCGAGCCGTCCAGCAACCCCTCCAGGTCGGCCACGGCGGACTCGGACCGGGCGGCTGCCGCGTAGGCGCGCACGAAGGTCAGCTGGTGGTCGCTGGCCGGCGCCGCGTCGGCCAGCAGCGTCCGCAGCCCCTCCTCCCAGCGCGCCGTGACCGCCGGACGGTTCTCCGGGGCGGTGTACATCGCGGCCGCCTGGGCGGCGAACCCGGGGAAGGCGGTGACGCCCCAGGAGTCGGTCTCCGCGCCGACGTTGCCGAGCACCAGCTCGACGAAGGCGGTCGCGGTCATCTCCGCGTCGCGGGTCATGTCCCAGGCCGCGCTCCACACCAACGCGCGGGCGAGCGAGTCGTCGAGGGCGGAGAGGTGGTCGACCGCGGTGGCCAGCGAGCGCTCGTCGAGCCGCACCTTGGCGAACGTCAGGTCCCCGTCGTTGAGCAGCAACAGGTCGGGTTGCGCCTCGCCGACGAGCTGCGGCACCTCGGTCAGGTCGCCGTCGATGTCGATCTCGACCCGGTCCTCCCGGACCAGGCGGCCCTCCCGCAGGCGATAGCTGCCGATGCCGATCCGGTGCCGGCGCAGCGTCGGGTGGTCCTGGTGTGCGGACTGCCGCACCGCGAAGGAGGTGTAGCGGCCCTCGGCGTCGAGCTCGAAGACCGGGCGGATGGTGTTGACGCCGGCGGTCTGCAGCCACTCCGTGGCCCAGCCGGAGAGCTCCCGGCCCGAGGCCTTCTCCAGCGCCGCCAGGAGGTCGGTGAACTCGGTGTTGCTGTAGGCGTGGTCCTTGAAGTACTGCCCGAGCCCGGCCAGGAACGGCTCGATCCCGACCCAGGCGACCAGCTGCTTGAGAACCGCCGCGCCCTTGGCGTAGGTGATCATGTCGAAGTTCACCTCGACCGCGTGCAGGTCGACCATGTCGGCGGCGATCGGGTGGGTGCTCGGCAGCTGGTCGGCACGGTAGCCGCGCTGCTTGCGCATGTTGGCGAAGCCGGTCCACGCGTCGGTGTAGTCGGTGGCCTCGGCCTCGGCGTGGTAGCAGGCCCACTCGGCGAAGGACTCGTTGAGCCAGAGGTCGTCCCACCACTTCATGGTGACCAGGTCGCCGAACCACATGTGCGCCATCTCGTGCAGGATCACCGAGGCGCGGAACTCGTAGAACGAGCGGGGCTGGCGGGAGCGGGGGAGGTACTCGTCGCGCAGGGTGACGCAGCCGGCGTTCTCCATCGCTCCGGCGTTGTACTCGGGGACGTAGAGCTGGTCGTACTTCTCGAACGGGTAGGGGCCGCCGAAGGCGTCCTCGAAGAAGGCGAAGCCCTGCTGGGTGAGGGTGACGATCTCCTCGCGGTCGCGCTCGAGCTCGGCGGCCAGCGACTGCCGGGCGTAGTGGCCGAGCGGGATCACGCCGTACTTGCCCCGGTACTCGTCGCGCAGCTCGACGTACTCACCCGCCACGATCGCGGTGATGTACGTCGACATCGGCTTGGTGGGCCCGAAGAGCCAGCGGGCCGCGGCGTCGGAGCCGGGGACCGGCGTCGGGTCGGGGGTCGGTGCGTTCGAGACGACCGTCCAGTGCGCGGGAGCGGTGACGTCGAAGGTGAAGGTGCCCTTGAGGTCGGGCTGCTCGAAGCAGGCGTAGACCCGGCGGGCGTCGGGGACCTCGAACTGCGAGTAGAGGTAGATCCGGCCGTCGGCGGGGTCGACGAAGTGGTGCAGCCCCTCGCCGGTGTGGGAGTAGGTGCAGTCGGCGCGGACCACGACGGTGTTCTCCGCGGCCAGGCCGGTGAGCCGGATCCGGCTGTCGGCGTAGGCCTCGGCCGGGTCCACGGACGTCCCGTTCACGGTGATCTCGTGGATCTCGGCGTCGACCAGGTCGAGCCACGTCTCCGCGCCGGGCTCGGCGCAGGTGAACTCGATGGTGCTGGTCGAGCCGAACGTGGTGACGCCGTCCTCGGTGGCCTGGCTGAGGTCGAGCTCGACGGTGTAGGTGGACACGTCGATGAGCGCGGAGCGGGCGGTGGCCTCGTCGCGCGTGAGGTTCATTCCGGGCATGTCGGCCATCCTCGCACCGGCGGGAAGGGCGCGGGGCAGCGGGCGGCGCCGTTCCCGAGGGGCGCGAACTACACACATGTAATTCAGAGATGTCAAGCACAACACGCGTGGGGTGGGTGAGTTTTTTGTGGTTTTTGTTGCCAATGGCACGTCCTGTGTCAGAAGGTGATCCCCATGCGCCCCGGAGGAAAGACCGTGCGCTGGTGGTCGAAGTTGGCCGTCGGTGCCCTGATGGCCAGCGCCCTGGTCGCCCTCGGCGCCCCAGAGGCGCCGGTGACCACGACGCCCGTCGCCGGCTCGACGTACCTGTGCTCGGGCTACTCCGGCTGTCGCAGTGCCGGCTACTCCGACGGTGGCTACGGAGCCAACAACGGGCGGATGTACTGGCGGATGTACTCCGGTCACAACTGCACCAACTACGCCGCCTACCGGATGATCCAGGCCGGGATGTCCAGCGAGCGCCCGTGGAGCGGCAGCGGGATGGCCTACAACTGGGGCCACGCGAACTCCCGGATCACCGACCGCACCCCGGCCGTCGGCGCCATCGCCTGGTGGGACCGCTACCACAACGGGATCGGCTCCAGCGGCCACGTCGCCTACGTGGAGAAGGTGGTCTCCTCGACCGAGATCGTGATCTCGGAGGACTCCTGGGGCGGCACCTTCGACTGGCGCCGGATCACCAAGGACAGCGGTCGGTGGCCCAGCGGCTTCATCCACTTCAAGGACGCCGGGCCGACCCCGTTGAGCAACACCGCCGCGCCCACCGTCTCCGGAACGCCGCTGGTGGACAGCAGGCTGACCGCGGCGCCCGGGACCTGGAGCCCGACACCGCGTCGCTTCAGCTACCAGTGGTCGGCCGGCGGTACGGCGATCGCCGGCGCCACCCGGAAGACCTTCGTCCCCGGCGCGGACCAGGTCGGCAAGGCGATCACGGTCACCGTGACCGCCCACAAGCCCAACCGCGACGCGGTGGCCGCCACCACCGCGGCCACGACCCGGGTGGGCCGGGCGCTGCTCGACAACTCGGCGCGACCCTCCATCGAAGGGGTCGCGATGCTGGACGAGACGCTCAGCGCGGTCGCCGGCAGCTGGGCTCCCTCGCCCGGCCGGTCGGAGTACTTCTGGCGGGCCGACGGTGCGCGGATCGACGGCGCCGGCGGTGCCACCCTGCGGCTGACCGACGACCTGGCGGGCAAGCAGATCAGCTTCGTCGAGATCGTCAACCGGGACGGCTACAAGCAGGCGAAGAAGTACTCCCGCGCCACCGATCCGGTGGTGGTCGACCAGGTCGAGGTGACCGAGCCCTTCACGGTCTCCGGCCGGACCGAGCCGGGGCAGGTCCTCACCGTGCACCCGGGCAGCTATGCCCCGGCCGACGCGCAGGTGCGCTACGCCTGGCTGCGCGACGGTGTGCCGATCCCCGGCGCCACCGCCACCACCTACGCCGTCACGGCGGCGGACCTCGGCGCGGTGCTCTCGGTGCGGGCCACGCTGTCCCGGCGCAACTACCTGGGCGTCGCGCAGGTCGCCTCCACCCCGCCGCCGTGCGGTCGGCCGCGCAGGTCCGGGTGACGCCGGTCGGCAAGTCCCGTGCCGTGGTGGTGCGGGTGCGGGCCACCGCACCGGGTGTGTCACCGGTGACCGGCACGGTCCTGGTGAAGGTCGGCCAGCGGTCGCAGCGGGTCAGCCTGGTCGACGGTCGGGCCCGGGTGCGCATCGCGCCGGTGGCGCCCGGCATGCGTCGGGTCCGGGTGAGCTACTCCGGCTCGGAGGTGGTGCGGTCGGCGTTCTCCCGGACGCCGGTCCGGGTGCTGCGCTGACAGGGTGTTGCGCTGACGGAGTGTTGCGCTGAGGGAGTGCTGCGCTGACGGGTCACCGGCCTGCAGCGGCCGGGAATCAACCGGGTCCGGCACGGGTTGCCCCGGTATGGCTGAGACCACCGGTACCGACACCTCCACCGCGACCCGCGACGGCTCCGCGACCGATCGCGCCGACTTCTGGTTCGACCCGCTGTGTCCGTTCGCCTGGATCACCTCCCGGTGGATCCTCGAGGTCACGAAGGTGCGCGACATCGAGGTCGACTGGCACGTGATGAGCCTGGCCTACCTCAACCAGGACCGGGACATCCCGCAGGACTACCGCGACCTGCTCGCTCCGGCATGGGGCCCGGTCCGGGTGCTGATCGCGGCTCAGCAGCGCTACGGCGACCAGGTCCTGCTGCCGCTCTACAACGCGTTCGGCGAGCGGATCCACCACCAGGGGCGGGCGCTGCACGAGGAGGGTGACGGCGCCCGGTCGCTGATCGCCGAGGTGCTGGCCGAGGTCGACCTCGACCCCACCCTGGTCGACGCGATGGACGACACCTCGCTCGACAAGGCGGTGGCCGCCTCCCACCACGAGGGGATGGACCAGGTCGGGGACGACGTCGGCACGCCGACCATCGCCGTGAACGGCTCGGCCTTCTTCGGGCCGGTGCTGAGCAAGATCCCGCGCGGCGAGGACGCCGGCAGGCTCTGGGACGGCGCCGTCGCGATGGCCTCCTTCCCCTACTTCTACGAGCTGAAGCGGACGCGCACCGGCGACCTCGACTTCAGCTGACTCCCGGGCGAGCGCGGGGCCCGCCCGAGGACGCCTCGGCGAGGTCCCCTGGCCGTGACGGAAGTGACGGGTGAGACACACCCGGCGGCCCCGGGAACCGACCGGGACGGGTCCGATGACGCATCATGGATGCCCATGAGCGACTCGGATCCGTGCTTCCCCGACTCCACCGACCGAACGCCCGGCGGCACCGGCGCGCTCGCACGCGGTCTCGGCCGTCGTGAGCTCGCCGGGCTGGCCGCCGCGGCGGCAGCAGCGCCGGTGATCGCGATGGTCCCCACCTCCGCGCCGGCCTCACCGGGTGTCGCGGCGCAGCGGCTGCGTCTGCAGCGCGACGCCGGCTCGCCGGTCTCCGCGCTCGACGTGCCCCTGGACGACCGCGCGGCCGAGGCCCGGACGGTGGCCGGCGGCGCGCTGCGGACACCGGTGATGCAGACGACCTCCTCGTTCGCCATGCTCGGAGTCACCTGGCGGTCCGGGTCGGGCACGATCCGGGCCCGGGCCCGCCGCGTGGACGGCGGCTGGACCGGGTGGCGCCGGCTCCCGGCGATGCACGACGGCCCGGACCCCGGCTCGGCGGAGGGACGGCGCACGCCGAACGCGACCCACCCGGTGTGGTTCGGGGCCTGCGACGCCGTGCAGATCGAGATCACCGGCACCGCGCGCAAGCCGGTGCTCGCGCTGATCGACCCCGGTGAGCGCAGCGCCGACCGCAACCCGGTCGCCCGCCGTGCGGTGGTGGCGGGACGAGCCGTGGAGTCCGCGGACTCGGGGGAGTCCGACCAGGCGGCCCAGGGCAAGGTCGCCGCCCCAAGGTCTACCTCCGCCGGGCCTGGGGGCCCGACGACAAGCTCCTCAACGGCAAGCCCGACCGCATCGCCACGATCAAGCAGGTGCACGTGCACCACACCGTGAACTCCAACGCCTACTCCCGCGGCGACGTGCCCGGGATGATCCGCGGGATGTACCGCTACCACACCAACAACCTGGGCTGGGCCGACATCGGCTACAACTTCCTGGTCGACCGGTTCGGTCGCATCTGGGTGGGCCGCAAGCACAGCACGTGGACCGGCAAGTCGATGATCCAGGGCGCGCACACCCTCGGCTTCAACCACGCCTCGGTCGGGGTCTCGGTGATCGGCAACTTCGAGTCCGGCCGGCCGAACAAGAAGATCCTCAACGCGGTGGCGCGGCTCGCGGCGTGGAAGCTCGACGCCTTCGGCCGGCACCCGCTGGAGAAGATCTCCATCCGGTCCACGGGCAGCGACCGGTACCGGGCCGGGAAGAAGGTGAAGCTGCCGGTCATCGACGGGCACCGGGACACCAACGACACCGCCTGCCCGGGCAGCTACCTCTACCAGAAGCTGCCGGTGATCCGGCGCCGTACGGCGCGGCGCATCAACCGGGCCGCCTGACGCCGCGCAGCCGGACCTGCTCACCGAAGCCGGTTCGGTTCGGTCGAGAGGACGGACGACCCTAGGATTCCCCCATGAGTCACGTCCTCTCGGCCGTCGCCTGGCCGTATGCGAACGGCCCCCGCCACATCGGTCACGTCGCCGGTTTCGGCGTTCCCTCCGACGTGTTCAGTCGCTACATGCGGATGGCCGGCCACGACGTGCTGATGGTCTCCGGCTCGGACGAGCACGGCACCCCGATCCTGATCGCGGCCGACGAGGCGGGTGTCACCCCGCAGGAGCTCGCCGACCGGAACCACCGGCTGATCGCCGAGGACCTGGTCAGCCTGGGCCTCACCTACGACCTCTACACCCGCACCACCACCCGCAACCACCACGCGGTGGTGCAGGAGCTGTTCCTCGGCGTGTACGAGAACGGGTACTTCGTGGAGAAGACCACCTTCGGCGCGATCAGCCCGTCGACCGGCCGCACCCTGCCGGACCGCTACATCGAGGGCACCTGCCCGATCTGCGGCGCCGAGGGCGCGCGCGGCGACCAGTGCGACAACTGCGGCAACCAGCTCGACCCGCAGGACCTGAAGGACCCGGTCAGCCGGATCAACGGCGAGACCCCGCAGTTCGTGGAGACCCAGCACTTCTTCCTGGACCTGCCCGCGCTCGCCGACGCGCTGGGGGAGTGGCTGGACGGCCGGGAGGCCACCGGCCTCTGGCGGCCGAACGTGATCCGCTTCTCCAAGAACATCCTCGACGAGATCCGGCCCGCGCGATGACCCGCGACATCGACTGGGGCATCGCGGTGCCGCTGGAGGGCTGGCGCGACAACCCGACCAAGAAGCTCTACGTCTGGTTCGACGCCGTCATCGGCTATCTCTCCGCCTCCATCGAGTGGGCGCGCCGCACCGGTGACCCCGAGCGCTGGCGCGAGTGGTGGAACCCGACCGACGGGGGCGCCGCGGACGAGCGGCTGTCCTACTACTTCATGGGCAAGGACAACATCACCTTCCACTCCCAGATCTGGCCGGCCGAGCTGCTCGCCTACTCGGGGAAGGGCAGCAAGGGTGGCACCGCGCGCAGCTACGGCGAGCTCAACCTGCCCACGGAGGTGGTGAGCTCGGAGTTCCTGACCATGGAGGGCCGGAAGTTCTCCTCCTCGAAGAAGGTCGTCATCTACGTGCGCGACCTGGTCTCCCGCTACCAGCCCGATGCGTTCCGCTACTTCGTCGCCGCCGCCGGACCCGAGACCCAGGACAGCGACTTCACCTGGTCGGAGTTCGTCCGCCGGACCAACGACGAGCTGGTCGCCGGCTGGGGCAACCTGGTCAACCGCACGGCGAGCCTGATCGCGAAGAACTTCGGCGAGATCCCGGCGGCCGGGCCGCTGACCGCCGAGGACGAGGCCCTGCTGGCCGGCACCGAGGCGGCGTTCGGCGTGGTCGGCGACCTGATCGCGCGGCACCGGCAGAAGGCCGCCATCGGGGAGGCGATGCGCGCCGTCGGCGAGGTCAACAAGTACGTCTCCGACCACGAGCCGTGGAAGCTCAAGGCCGAGGAGGAGCGCGAGCGGCTGGGCACGATCCTGCACGTGGCCGCCCAGTGCGTCACCGACCTCAACCTGGTGCTGGCGCCGTTCCTGCCGTTCTCGGCCAACGCCGTCGACCGCGCGCTCGGCGGCGCGGGCGAGGTGGCGCCGATGCCCCGGCTGGAGGAGGTCGAGGACCTGGACGGCGGGGCGCCGTACCCGATCATCACCGGCGACTACACGACCGCACCCGCCTGGCGTCGGCACCCGATCGAGGCCGGGCGCCCGGTGGGCAGGCCGAGTCCGGTCTTCGTGAAGCTCGACCCGAGCCTCGTCGACGACGAGCTCGCCCGCCTCGGCGGCTGAGGCTCACCCGGCCGGCGGCACCATCACCTTGATCTGCTGCCCGTTCGGGTCGGCGATCGTGGTGAGCAGGCCGTACGGCGTGTCGTCGGGCCCCTCCACGATCGCGCCGCCGAGTGCGACCACCTGCGTGACACAGGCCTCCATGTCGGCGACCTTCACGTAGACCGTCCACGACGGGACGAAGTCGGGGCCCCAGGTCGCGGCGTCCATCAGCCCCGCGGTGGCCGACTCCTCGGGCCCGTTGACCGCGTAGCGGAACTCGTCGGTGTCGCCGGTCAGGGTGGTCCGCCAGCCGAAGACGGACTCCAGGAACGCCCGGCTCGCCGCGAAGTCGGTGGTGTACGCCTCGTGCCAGATCGGGTCGCCGACGGTGTCGATCGCCTCGGTGCCCGCGAACGGGCCCGCCTGCCAGGCGCAGTGGCCCATGCCGGAGGGGTCGGCCACGACCACCGAGCTGCCCAGGCCGGGCAGGTCCATCGGCGCGACGGCCACGCTGCCTCCGTGGGCGACCGCCGACTCGGCGACCTTCCGGACGTCGTCGGTGGCGAGGTAGACCGCCCAGCCGGGCGCGCCGGTCAGCTCCGGGATCGACGGCATCAGACCCCCGATCGGGCGTTCGCCGGCCATCCACTGCGAGTAGCCGGCGAACTCCTCGACAGGGTCGGTGGCGGTCCAACCGAACAGCGCGCCGTAGAAGGCGACCGCCCGGTCCCGGTCGGGGGTGACGAGCTCGATCCAGCAGGGGGTTCCGTCGGGCTGGGACATGGTTGCTCCTCGGAGGGGTCGGAGGTGGCGGAGTGCTCGGTGCGGACGTTGGGACCGCCCTGGGGCACCGGACTCATCGCCGGCGCCGGTCGCGCCACGTCCACCTCACGGCGGTGTTCGCGGTCACCATCCACTAATCTCCCTCGGCGGGAGGGAACATGGAAGAGCAGACGACAAGTCGAAGAGTCGGGTCGCACCGCGCCACCCGGGAGCCCGGGCGCGCCCGGTGGGGCGTGATCGCGGTCGCGCTGGTGCTGGTCGCCGCCGTCGCCGGCTACCTCGCGCTGCGCGGCGAGGACAGCGCGGTCGCCGGTGACGAGACCGTCCCCGGCTGCACCGGCAACCTGACCATCGCGCTCGCCCCCGAGCTCGAGGAGCCCGTCGGGCAGATCCTCGACGAGGCAGGGTGCGGCAACGTGATGCTCTTCTCCGCCGAGCCGCAGCAGGTGATCAACCGGATCCAGACCGGGAAGCAGCTCCCCGAGCTGTGGATCCCGGACTCGTCGGTGTGGACCACCCAGGTCGACAAGGCCGCGACCATCGCCGAGAAGTCGGTCGCGACCAGCCCCGCCGTGATCGTCTCCGGCGACGGCAGGCCACCGGCGACCTGGGCGGACGCGGCGACCGCCGACGACTTCCTCCTCGGCAACCCGCTCAGCTCCGCGTCCTCCGCGGCGGCGCTGTACGCCGGAGCCGCCACGTCGGAGGACGCCATCGTCAACCTCGCCCAGCGATCGGCAGGCGACCTCGCCGCCGCTCCGGACCCGGCCGCCCGGCTCGGGCGCATCGAGAAGCGTGGCGGGACCACGGTCGTCACCGAGCAGCAGTGGCTCAGCGACGCCCCCGACCTGCAGGCGGCCGCGCCGTCCGGTGGCACCGCGATGATGGAGTATCCGTTGGTGATCACCGCCCCGAGGAGGAGCGTGCCGACGCGACCGAGGCGGCGGCCGGCATCGGGCAGCTGTTGACGGAGGAGAGTGGTCAGGCGGTGCTCGCCGCCGCCCACTTCCGCGGTCCCGACGGGGCGCCGGGAGAGCAGGGGGTCGGCAAGGTCCAGCCGATCCAGGTCGGCGCCAAGGACGCGGCGGAGCTGCTCCAGCGGTGGGTCACCCTGGCGCTGCCGATGCGCAGCCTCGCCGTCGTGGACGTCTCCGGGTCGATGGACTTCCCGGCCGGCCAGACCACCCGGATGGGACTGACCACCCAGGCGGCGACCGCAGGCCTCTCCCTGTTCCAGGACAACGCCGCGATCGGCCTCTGGGCCTTCTCGCAGGCCGACGACGGGCTGCTCGGCGCCGACTACCGCCAGCTCCAGCCGACCCGGCGGCTGGACGAGGACGCCGGCGGTGCCACGCAGCGCGAGTTGCTCGCCGCGGAGTTCGACACGATGGACGAGCTGGTCGGTGGCGGCACCTCGCTCTACGACACCACCCTCGCCGCCTACGAGTCGGCCGTCGAGAGCTATGACCCGACCGCGGTGAACAGCGTGCTGCTGCTCACCGACGGCGCCAACGACGACCCCGACTCGCTGACCCAGCAGGAGCTGATCGCCGGGCTGCGCAAGGCGGTCGACCCGGAGCGACCGGTCCGGATCATCACGCTGGGCATCACCAACGACGCGGACGCGGACGCGCTCGAGGCGATCTCCGAGGCGACCGGCGGACAGTCCTACCTGGCGCGGTCGCCGAACGACATCGGCAAGGTGTTCGCCGACGCGATCGCCGCCCGCATCTGATGGCGCTCTACCCGGAGGCGAGGCGTGCGGTCGCCGAGTCCGCGGGCCAGCCTGCCGTCCACGACCCGGGCTACGACATCGGGGCCGCCCGGGCGCAGGCGCGTGCGGCCGCCGCCGCGGCTCCGCGGGTGGAGGTCGCGCAGGTCCGTGACGTCGACGCCGGCGGCGTACCGGCCCGGCTCTATCTGCCGAGCGGGTACGACGGCGTCGTCGTGCACGCGCACGGTGGCGGGTTCGTGTTCAACGACGTCGAGGTCCACGACGCCGCCGCACGACGCCTCGCCGACCGGTCGGGGATGGCGGTGCTGAGCGTGGACTACCGGCGCCCGCCCGAGCACCGTTTCCCGGCGGCGCCGGACGACGTGACGGCGGCACTGGACTGGGCGGCCCAGGCGCCCGGGCTGGCCGGCCTCCCGCTGTTCGCGCACGGCGACAGCGCCGGCGGCAACCTCGCCCTGGTCGCCGCGCTGCGCCGACCGGGTGTGCTCGCGGGGCTGGCCCTGATCTACCCGTTCCTCGACCCCACCGCCTCCTTCGACTCCTACCGCACCGCCGCCGACGGCTTCGAGCCCGCGGAGGCGGCCTGGTACTGGGAGCAGTACGCCGCCGGCCCGGACGACCTGGTCGACCCGGACCTGGCGCCGCTGCTCTCGGACCGGCTGGGCACCCTTCCGCCGACCCTGGTGGTCACCGCCGAGCACGACCCGCTCCGTGACGAGGGCGAGCACCTGGCGTGGCGACTCGCGGAGGCCGGGGTGGAGGTGGTCGCGAGCCGCGCCCTCGGTCAGGTCCACGGGTTCTGGCGGCACGCCGAGGTCTTCCCGGCCGCCGAGCCGCTGACCCGCCAGGTCGCCGGCTGGCTGCGCCAGCACCGCTCCTAGCGACCACCCGGGGTCACCGGTCGGTCGGCCCCCGGCTGCGCTCCCGGTCTGCCGCTGGCTAGGCTTGTTGCAAATGGCTCGCAACAACAAGCGAGCCGCTTCGGCAGGCGAGGAGGTGTCCGGGTGGTCGCGCTCGACCCGACGGCATCGCACGAGCACACCGGCAGCGACGCCGCCGATTCCCCGGACCACGCCCGCCGGCGGGCGCGCCGGTGGACGCTCGGCCTGCTGGTCGGCCTCGGGCTCTCCATGATCGCCGGGACCGCCCTCGGTGCGGTCTACGTGCCGTTCAGCAGCGTCCTGGAGGTGATCGGCCACCACCTCTTCCTGGTCCCGGCCGAACAGACGTGGAGCGGCCCCCGCGACTCGATCATCTGGGACGTGCGGCTGCCGCGGGTGCTGCTGGCGACGCTGGTCGGCGCGGGCCTGGCGGTGACCGGCACGGCACTGCAGGCGATGGTCCGCAACCTGCTCGCCGACCCCTACCTGCTCGGCGTCAACTCCGGCGCCTCGACGGGCGCCGCCGCCGCGATCCTGTTCGGCGTCACCCTCGGCCTCGGCGAGCACGCGCTCTCGGCCAGCGCGTTCGTCGGGGCCCTGGCCGCGTCGGTGCTGGTCTACGCGGTCGCCCGATCGGCGGGCCGGGTCACCTCCACGCGGCTGCTGCTGGCCGGCGTCGCGGTCGGCTACGCGCTGCAGGCGGTGACCAGCTTCCTGATCTTCGCCTCCGACTCGGCCGAGGGCGCACGCTCGGTGATGTTCTGGCTGCTCGGGTCGCTCGCGCTGGCCGCGTGGGGTCAGCCGCTCACCCTCGCCGCCGTCGTGGTGCTGGTCACCGTCGCCGTGCTCACCGTGCTCGGGCGGCGATTGGACGCCCTGGCGGTCGGGGACGAGACGGCGCTGGCCCTCGGCGTCTCCCCGGAGCGGCTGCGCACCGCCCTGCTGGTGCTGGTCGCGCTCTGCGTCGCCGTGGTGGTCTCCGCTGCGGGCAGCATCGGGTTCGTCGGCCTGGTGGTGCCCCACCTGGCCCGCCGCGCGGTCGGAGCAGCCCACGTGCGGGCCGTCCCGGTGGCGGCCCTGATGGGCGCCATCCTGCTGATCTGGGCCGACATCGGCGCCCGGGTGCTGCTCGCGCCCCAGGAGATCCCGATCGGCATCATCACCGCCGTCGTCGGCGCCCCGTTCCTGCTCATCCTGGTCCGCCGCCTGCAGGCGACGGCCGCCTGATCGCCCACCGACCTCCGAGGAGAGTCCATGCTTCGTCGTACCACCGCCCTGCTGCCGGTCGCCGCGGCCGCCGTCGCCCTCTCCTCGTGCGGACTGGTCGCCGAGGAGGACGACGCCCCCGGCGCGAGCACCTCGGGCGGGGCCTACCCGGTCACGGTGCAGAACTGCGGCGCGGAGGTCACCTTCGAGGAGTCCCCGGACGACCTGGTGCTGCTGAAGAGCTCCTCGGTGCCGTTCCTGGCCGCGCTCGACGTGCTCGACCGGGTCGGGGCGCGCGCTGGCGAGTACCCGCGCGACTACTACGACGACCGGACCTGGGCGCAGCTGGAGCAGATCCCGGCGCTGACCGGGAAGACCGACGCCTCCGGCCACCTCCTGATCTCCAAGGAGGTGGTGATCGACCAGGAGCCCGACCTGGTCCTCGGCGAGGTGGAGAACCTCAGCCGCGACACCCTCACCGCGGTGCAGATCCCGCTGCTCGAGGAGCCCGCGCTGTGCGCCGAGGGCGTCGACGACCCCGGCTTCGACGACGTCTACGCCCAGCTGGAGATGTACGGCGAGGTGTTCGACCGCGCCGACGCCGCCGACGCCGCGGTGGCCGGTCTCGAGCAGCGGGTCGCGGAGCTGACCAGCGGCAACGACGACGAGCGGCGCACCGCCGCCGTCCTCTATCCCACCGTCGGCGGCGGCGTGACCTATGCCTACGGCACCCGGTCGATGGCCCACCCGATCCTCGAGGCGGCCGGCTTCGAGAACGTCTTCGCCGACACCGACGAGCGCGTCTTCGAGGTGACCGCCGAGGAGCTGCTCGGGCGCGACCCCGACGTGCTGATCCTGCTCCACAGCACCGGTGACCCGGCCGAGATCACCGACGCGGTGACCTCGCTGCCCGGCGCCGACCAGATCACCGCCGTGGCCGAGGGCGACGTGATGCCGCTGCTCTTCAACTACGTGGAGCCGCCGACGCCGCTGGCGGTGGACGGCCTCGCCCGGATCGAGGAGCGGTTCGGGGACGACCGATGATCGTCGCCGAGGGCATCCGCTTCGCCTACGACCGCCGGCCGGTGCTGGACGGCATCTCCTTCGAGGCCCGCGAGGGCCGGGTGCTGGGGCTGCTCGGGCCCAACGGCAGCGGCAAGACCACCGCGCTGCGCACCCTCTACGGCTCGCTGCGGCCGCAGGGCGGGCGGGTCACCCTGGGCGGCCGCCCGATCGCCGCGCTCGGACCGCGGGCGATCTCCCAGCGCCTCGCCGTGGTGGTGCAGGAGAACGACGCGGACTCGATGCTGACCGTCCGGGAGATGGTCACCCTCGGGCGGTTGCCGCGACTGTCCACCTTCCAGCGCACCGGCGCCGAGGACCACGCCGCGGTCGACGCCGCACTCGAGCGGGTGGGTGCCCGGCACCTCGCCCGGCGCCGCTTCGCCGAGCTCTCCGGCGGTGAGCGGCAACGGGTGCTGGTCGCCCGGGCGCTCGCCCAGCAGGCGGAGTTCCTGCTGCTCGACGAGCCGACCAACCACCTCGACATCCGCTACCAGCACGAGGTGCTCGGCCTGGTCCGCCACGTGGCGACCAGCGCCGTGGTGGTGCTCCACGACCTCAACCTCGCCGCCCGCTACTGCGACGACCTGGTGCTGCTCGAGGCCGGCCGGGTCGCCGCCAGCGGCACGCCCGCGGAGGTGCTCGACCCGGCGCTGCTCGAACGCGTCTACGGCATCGGCGTCACCCGGACCGACGCCGGCGACCACCCCCAGCTGCTCTTCCACCCGCTCGACCAGCTCGAAAGGCTCCGCTCATGACCGCCCGACCCGTCACCGACGTCCAGGACAACATCAACGAGTACTGGACCGGTCGTGCCCCCGCCTACGACGACTTCCAGCAGGCCGACGAGCGGCTGCTCGCCGACCAGCGTGCCTGGTCCGCGGTGTTCGCCGAGGCCCTGCCGCCGGCGCCGGCGAGGGTGCTCGACGTCGGCACCGGCAGCGGCTACGTCGCGTTCCTGCTGGCCGCGCTCGGCCACGACGTGCTGGCCACCGACCTGTCCGAGGGCATGCTGCGCCGCGCGGAGGAGCGGGCGGCGTCGTACCGTGCCGCCGGGCGGGGGTGCCGGAGTTCCGCCACGGCGACGCCGTCGCCCCGGAGCTGCCCGCGGAGTCGCTCGACGCGCTGACCAACCGGTACCTGATGTGGACCCTGCGCGACCCCGGGGCCGCGCTGGAGAACTGGCGGCGCCTGCTCCGCCCTGGGGGAGTGCTGGCGCTGGTCGACTCCACCTGGTTCCCCGACGGGCTGGAGGCGGCGAGCGCGACGGACGTGGCCGACGACTTCCTCCGCCTCTACGACGACGAGGTGCGCGAGGCGCTGCCGCTCGCGGCGGCACGCACCATCGAGGACACCCGGGTGCTGGTGGAGCGGGCCGGCTTCGTCGACGTCGAGGTGCGCCCGCTGACCACCATCCTCGACCTCGACCGCCGGTACGGCGTCGCGCCGGGCCACCACGTGCAGACGAAGTACCTGGTGCGGGCCCGCCGTGGCTGAGGTCGCCGGTTGATTCGGGCGCAGGCCCGGCACTCCGTAGACTCACCAGCGCCATGAACGATGCTGCTGCACGTCCCGCCGAGACCTTCGCC
Organism: Nocardioides sambongensis; assembly: GCF_006494815.1. NCBI lineage: Bacteria > Bacillati > Actinomycetota > Actinomycetes > Propionibacteriales > Nocardioidaceae > Nocardioides > Nocardioides sambongensis. The sequence continues at coordinate 2,265,917 of NZ_CP041091.1, read as the reverse complement.
GAGGCCGAGGACGCGTTGCTGTCCCGCTGGCCCGAGACCCGCCTCGAGCCGTCGCTGGACAGGATCGAGGCGTTCGTCGAGCTGCTCGGCGACCCGCACCGCGCGTTCGGCTCGATCCACCTGACCGGCACCAACGGCAAGACCTCCACGTCCCGGATGATCGACGGCCTGCTGCGCTCGCTGGACCTGCGCACGGGGCGGTTCACCAGCCCGCACGTGCAGCGGATGAGCGAGCGGATCAGCATCGACGGCGAGCAACTGAGCGACGAGGCGTTCGTGCAGGCGTTCAACGACGTGGCGCCGTACACGCACCTGGTCGACGCTGACCAGCCGCACCCGCTCTCCTTCTTCGAGACCGTGGTCGGGATGGCCTACGCGGCGTTCGCCGACGCACCGGTCGAGGTGGCGGTGGTCGAGGTCGGGATGGGCGGCTCCTGGGACGCCACGAACGTGATCGACGCCGGCGTCGCGGTGATCACCCCGATCGCCGTCGACCACGTGCAGTACCTGGGGCCGACGCCCGAGGCGATCGCCCGGGAGAAGGCAGGGATCATCAAGGCCGGCGCCACCGCGGTGATCGCCCAGCAGAGCCCCGAGGTCACCGCCGTGCTCCTGGAGCGCGCCGCGGAGGTGGGGGCGACGGTGGCGCGGGAGGGCCTGGAGTTCGGCGTCGTCGACCGCGTCCCCGCGGTCGGTGGCCAGGCGGTCACCCTGCAGGGCCTGCGCGGTCGCTACGACGAGCTGTTCCTGCCGCTCTACGGCGCCCACCAGGCCCAGAACGCCGTCCTCGCCCTCGCCGCCGTCGAGGCGTTCGTCGGTGGCACCGAGCCGCTCGGCGACGACGTGGTCCGCGGCGCCTTCGCCGAGTTCACCTCGCCCGGGCGGCTGGAGGTGGTGCGCCGGAGCCCGACGATCGTGCTGGACGCCGCGCACAACCCGGCCGGCGCCGAGGCGACGGCCGCGGCGCTGGAGGACTCCTTCCGGTTCGACCCGCTGGTGGGGGTGATCGGCGTGATGGGCGACAAGGACGCCGACGGTCTGCTGGCCGTCTTCGAGCCGCACCTGAGCCACGTCGTGGTCACCCAGAACTCCACCGCCCGGGCGATGCCGGTGGACCGGCTCGCCGCCGCGGCGGAGGAGATCTTCGGCGAGGACCGGGTGACCGTGGTGCCGCGCCTGGCCGACGCGATCGACGTCGCCGCCGGACTGGCCGAGGAGCCGGGCAACGACTCGTTGAGCTCCGGCGCGGTGCTGGTGACCGGCTCGGTGGTCACCGTCGGCGAGGCGCGGGTGCTGCTGGGAGGCGTGAAGTGAGCGAGCGCGACAAGTCGCCGCGACGCGGCATGTGTGCCGCCGTGCTCACCCTGGAGGCGATCGCCCTGGGGCTGACCACACCGGTCCTGATCACGCTCGGCGGCCTGGCCACCGGCGCGGCGCTGGCCATCGGTCTCGGGTTGGCCGTCGCCTGCATCCTGGTGGCCGGCCTGCTCCGCGCCCCCTGGGCCTACCACGCCGGGTGGGCGATCCAGGTCGCGGCGATCGGGCTCGGCTTCTTCACCCCGGTGATGTGGGTGCTCGGCCCGGTCTTCGCGCTGCTCTGGGGCTGCGCCGACCTGCTCGGGCGCAAGATCGAGCGGGAGCGCGCCGCCGCCTTCGCCGCCTACGACCGCCGTGAGGGTGGCCAAGCGCCGGACCCGTCACAACCGGCTGGGTAGAGTGGCTGCGCGCGCTCTGCGCGCCGGCAAGCCCACCGGACGCATCTCCACGTCCCGCAAACCTCCAAGGCCAGGAGTTCCACCCCGTGCCCGTGTTCATCGACAAGCTGCTCCGCATCGGCGAGGGCAAGATCCTTCGCCAGCTCGAGACCCTCGCCAAGGCGATCAACGCCATCGAGGACGAATTCGTCGCGATGAGCGACGACGAGCTGCGGGGGATGACCGACGAGTTCCGCAGTCGGATCGAGGGTGGTGAGAGCCTGGACGACCTGCTGCCGGAGGCGTACGCCACGGTGCGCGAGGCGGCCAAGCGGGTCATCGGCCAACGTCACTTCGACGTCCAGCTGATGGGCGGCGCCGCCCTGCACATGGGCAACATCGCCGAGATGAAGACCGGTGAGGGCAAGACCCTGGTCTCCACGCTGCCGGCCTACCTCAACGCCCTGGAGGGCAAGGGCGTCCACATCGTCACGGTCAACGACTACCTGGCCAAGTACCAGTCGGAGATGATGGGCCGGATCCACCACTTCCTGGGGCTGAGCGTCGGGGTGATCCTGCCGAGCATGCGCCCGGCCGAGCGTCGCCAGGCCTACGCCTGCGACATCACCTACGGCACCAACAACGAGCTCGGCTTCGACTACCTGCGCGACAACATGGCCTCCTCGCTGGAGGAGTGCGTGCAGCGCGGCCACAACTACGCGATCGTGGACGAGGTCGACTCGATCCTGATCGACGAGGCGCGCACGCCGCTGATCATCTCCGGCCCCACCCAGGACGAGGTGAAGTGGTACGGCGAGTTCGCGAAGATCGCAGCCAAGCTCACCAAGGACACCGACTACGAGGTCGACGAGAAGAAGCGGACCATCTCGGTCCTCGAGGCCGGCATCACCAAGGTCGAGGACCACCTCGGCATCGAGAACCTCTACGAGTCCGCGAACACGCCGCTGATCTCCTTCCTGCACAACTCCATCAAGGCCAAGGAGCTGTTCCGCAACGACAAGGAGTACGTCGTCATGGAGGGCGAGGTGCTCATCGTCGACGAGCACACCGGCCGCATGCTGGCCGGGCGCCGCTACAACGACGGTCTGCACCAGGCGATCGAGGCCAAGGAGGGCGTGAAGGTCCGCGAGGAGTACCAGACGCTCGCGACGGTCACCCTGCAGAACTACTTCCGCCTCTACGAGAAGCTCTCCGGGATGACCGGTACGGCGATGACCGAGGCCAGCGAGTTCGACAAGATCTACAAGCTGGGCGTCGTCCCGATCCCGACGAACAAGCCGATGGCCCGCGCCGACCAGGCCGACCTGGTCTACCGGACCGAGGAGGCCAAGTACGACGCCGTCGTCGACGACATCGTCGAGCGCCACGAGAAGGGCCAGCCGGTCCTGATCGGCACCGTCTCGGTGGAGAAGTCGGAGTACCTGCACCAGCAGCTCACCAAGCGCGGCGTCGCGCACTCGGTGCTGAACGCGAAGGTGCACGCCGACGAGGCCAAGATCGTCGCCCTGGCCGGTCACAAGGGTGCCGTCACCGTCGCCACGAACATGGCCGGTCGCGGCACCGACATCATGCTCGGCGGATCGGTGGAGTTCCTCGCCGACGAGGCGCTGCGCCGCAAGGGCCTGGAGCCGGCCGGCGACACCGCCGAGGAGTACGACGCCGCCTGGCCCGCCATGGTCGAGGAGATCAAGAAGCAGGTCGCCACCGAGCACGACGAGGTCAAGGAGCTCGGCGGTCTCTACGTGATCGGCACCGAGCGGCACGAGTCGCGCCGGATCGACAACCAGTTGCGCGGTCGTTCCGGCCGTCAGGGCGACCCGGGGGAGAGCCGCTTCTACCTCTCCCTCCAGGACGAGCTGATGCGCCTGTTCAAGTCCGACTGGGTCGACCGGGTGCTGGTCATGCTGAAGATCCCCGACGACGTCCCGATCGAGAACAAGCGGGTCACCAACGCGATCGCCAACGCCCAGGGCCAGGTCGAGTCGCAGAACTTCGAGTCCCGCAAGAACGTCCTCAAGTACGACGACGTGATGGACCGGCAGCGCAAGGTCATCTACGGCGAGCGTCGCGAGGTGCTCGAGGGCGTCGACCTCGAGGAGCAGATCCGCACCTTCATCGACGACGTCGTCGCCGGAACCGTCCGCGGTGCGCTGGACGAGTTCGCCGAGGAGTGGGACCTCGAGCAGCTGTGGACCGACCTCGGTCAGTTCTGGCCGATCTCGCTGTCCTGGAAGGACCTCGTCGAGGAGGCCGGCTCCCAGGCCGCGCTGGAGAAGGACGACCTGATCGCCAAGCTCCAGGCCGACGCGCACGGCGCCTACGACCGGCGCGAGGAGGAGATCGGCGAGGAGGTCGCCCGCGAGCTCGAGCGCCGCGTGCTGCTGTCGGTCCTGGACCGCAAGTGGCGCGAGCACCTCTACGAGATGGACTACCTGCGCGAGGGCATCTACCTGCGCGCCTACTCCCAGCGCGACCCGCTGGTGGAGTACCAGCGCGAGGGCTTCGACATGTTCGCCGCGATGATGGACGGCATCAAGGAGGAGACCGTCGGCTTCCTCTTCAACCTCGAGGTCGAGGTCGAGGAGGAGGAAGAGGAGTTCCACTACCACGCCGACGGGAGCCGCCACGCCGGTCCGATGCACGCCGGCGCGTTCGCCGAGCCGCCGGTCGGTGTCGGCGAGGGTGAGGTCGACCTGGCCGGGATCTCCTCGGCGCTGAAGGCCGCGGCACCGAAGGTGAGTGCCAAGGGCCTGGACCGCCCGTCCGCCCCGCAGAACCTCTCCTACTCGGCCCCGACGAGACCGGGGAGGAGTCGGTGGTCACCGGCGCCCCGGCCGGCGGCGACGACGAGTTCGCGGGCACCAACCGCAACGCCCTGTGCCCGTGCGGCTCCGGCAAGAAGTACAAGCGCTGCCACGGCGCGCCGGGTGGTCCGACCGGGATGACCACGCGCGTCAGCGGCTGAGCGACAGACCGACGCAACGGCGCCCGGACGGGAGTTCCCGTCCGGGCGCCGTCGTCGGTGCGGACGGGCGCCCTCGGTGTCAGGCGAAGTCGAGCGCGGTGCAGATCCAGCGCTCACCGAGCCGTTCGAAGCGCGCGGCGACGGCACGGCCGCGGTCGCCGTACCGGAGGTGGACGCTGCACTCGGCGATCACGGGGGTGACGAAGCAGGTGTGCACGCTGCGGATCCGCGGCCGGACCTGCTGGACCCGCCGCACCCCGGGCTGGTGGCCGCCGGCGCGGGCCACCAGGTGGGCCCGGCGCTGGAGGTCGGCGTAGACCTCCGGCTCGGTCCAGCGGACCAGCTGGGTCGCCGGTCGGTCGCCGGCGACGATCTCGACCGCGGCCTGCACGTAGCGGCGGGTCCAGTCCTCGATGGTGCGGCGCAGCCGCACGTCGATCGGGACCACGGTGGCGCCGGGGCGGGCGCGGTCGGCGTCGCGGTCGACGGTGGGTGGCGCCTGCCGGGGGAGCAGGGAGAGCGCCAGGGCGCCCTGGGTCTCGGTCACCGGCACCTCGGCCCGCAGGCCGGTGGTGCTCGCTGCGCCACGCCGGATCGGTGTCGGCGGGGTGGGGTGGTGGTCTGACATCTGGGCCTCCCGAGGGTCCGTCGTGTCGGTGCTGGGTCGGTGCTGGGTCGGTGCTGGTCGTCTGGGTCGGTGGATCAGGGCCGGTGGGGCAGGTCGAGCACCTGGCCGGGGCGGATCAGATCGGGGTCGGACCCGATCACGTCGTGGTTGGCGGCATGGAGCTCGACGACGTACGACGCCACCTCGGTGTCGTCGGCGGACGCTCCGAGCAGCGCCCGAGCCAGCGCCCACAGCGAGTCCCCGGGGCGCACGGTGACCCGGTCCGGTGCGTCGGGTCGGTGGTCCTCGCGCCCGTCCCTGGCAGCGGGGTCGGTGCTGGTGCCGGCGCCGGGGGCGGCGACGCCGGAGGAGGTGCTGCGGTCCGGCAGTGGGAGACCGTCGAGGTCCGGGGCGGCGTGGGCGGTGGCGGTCCCGGAGAGGACCGCCACCCCGCACACGGTGAGCAGCGTGCGTCGCAGCCACCCGTCCGGCCGGGGAGCACGGCCGCGGAGCAGACCGGCTACCACGCCGGTCGTCACCCACCACAGGCGCAGCGCTGCGCCGATCGCGCCGAGTGTGCAGGCCAGGACGATCAGGTCCGCCGTGGCATCGGCGCCGTCGACCGCCGGCGCCTCGAGGGCGTCGACCGCGAGCGTCAGCGTTCCGCAGGTGGCGATGCTCACCACCACCCAGACGATGGCCGCTCGGCCACGGGAGGTGATGTCCATCGCTCAATACCTTCGTTTGCGTGTGTTTGCGTCAGCCTGCTTCCGTTAAAAGAAGTTGTCAATCGTTTCTCCACAGTTCGGGTCGGTGGAGAGGTGGGCTGGCGCGACGGCCGCCGGCCGTGACGCACCGCGGGTGACGACGACCAGGCCGGCGGCGACGGCGGCGCCGATCGCCAGGACGAGGAACGCGCTGCGGTAGCCCCCGCTGGCATCGGCGAGCACCGCCCCTGCCCACGGGGCGAGGGCCGAGGCGGTCATCACGCCGCCGGAGAGCAACGAGTTGCGGGCCCCGTAGGCGACCGTCCCCAGCGGTCGGTGACGGCGGTGGCCTGGATCAGGGTGAAGATGCCACGTGCGATGCCGGCGGCGAACGAGGCGACGCCGACCACGACGAGCCAGTCGGCGCTGAGGGCGATCGCCGCCGTGGTCGCGCCCGCGGCCAGGAGGACCACGACGGTGCGGGGCTCGACGGGCATCTTGGCGATGACGGGTGCATACAGCAGTCGCCCGCCGACCTGCCCGACTCCTCCGATGCCGAGGGCGACAGCGGCCTCGGTCGTTGTGAGCCCGTGCTCGGTCAGCAGCGGGACGAGGTTGATGACGACCGCGTAGACGCAGAACCCGCCGAGCGTGAACGCCGCGACGAGTCCGACGTACCGCGGCTGTCGTACCACCTCCCAGGTGCCGCCGGCGCGGGCCGGTGCGCGACCGGCCGGGGAGGTGGCGGCCCGAGGGTCGTCGCGGCGGGTGCGCCACGGAGCGTCGAGGGCGCGCCAGTGCAGCGGGACGGTGCCGGCGAGCACACCGGCGAGGACCAGGTACGTCGTACGCCAGTCGGTGTGGCCGTCGAGGACGGCGGCGAGCGGGGCGAAGACGGTGGAGGCGAATCCGGCGACGAGGGTGAGCGCGGTGAGGGCGCGGACCCGGTGCTCGGCGGGTGCCCAGTGGGTGATCGTGGCGAACGCGGGTGGGTAGAGGGTCGCGGACATGGCGACCCCGGCGCACACCCAGCCGAGCAGGAAGATCGGCAGCGAGGGAGCGGTCGCGATGACCACGAGGGCGACGACGGCGACGGCGGAGCCGACGGTCATCAGCCGCCGGGGCCCGTTCCGGTCGAGGAGGTGGCCGACGGCGATCCCGGCCACAGCGGCGACGAGCTGGGACACGGTGAAGACGGCGACCACGGTGGTCAGCGGCCAGTCCTGGCTTTCGCTGATGGACGTCGCCATCACCGGGAACGCGTAGAACAGCACGCCCCAGGAGACGATCTGGGTGACGCAGAGCGCCGCCACCACGCGGCGCAGCGGCCGTGCGCCGAGCGGCTCGACGCTCAGCGAGGGCATCCGCGCGGCAGCGTGGTGGCGGCGCGGGCGCTCATCCGCAGGAGGTGCCGCGGCCGCCGGCGTCGCGTGCGGTGGGGGCCGCGGCGAGGGTGATCAGCTCCGGGGCGGGCGCGCAGCAGGCGCCACCGCTCTCCTCGGTGGGCTCGCCGTCGAACACCCCGGAGCCGCCGCAGACGCCGGACTCGGGGAGCACCAGGTCGACACGGGCCGCCGCCTCGTGGTCGCCGGCGATGGCGGCCACGACGCTGCGGGTCTGCTCGTAGCCGGTGAGCGCCAGGAACGAGGGCGCCCGGCCGTAGGACTTCATGCCGGCCAGGTACAGGCCGGTCTCGGGCTGGGCGAGCTCGGCGGCGCCGTGCGGGTAGACGGTGCCGCAGGAGTGGACGTTGGGGTCGATCAGGGGAGCCAGCCGGCTCGGGGCGGAGAGCACCGGGTCGAGGTCGAGACGGACCTCGGCGAGCCAGCTCAGGTCGGGACGGAACCCGGTCACCACGATGATCTCGTCGACGTCGCCGAGCGTGGCGCCGTCGAGGCTGGTGAGGGTCAGCGTGCCGGCCCCGCCGGCGGCGACCTCGCCGGTGCGGAACGCGGTCACCACGGAGACCGCGTCGGACTCGACGGCTGCCTGCGCACGCCGACCCAGGGCGCCACGGGCCTCGAGCTGGTCGTTGTCGCCGCCCCGAACGCGTCGTCGGTGGCGGTGCGGCGGACCAGCCAGGAGACCCGGGTGCCGGCGTGCTCGCGCGCCAGCGCGGTGAGACCGACCAGGGTGTTCTGTGCCGAGGCGCCGGTGCCGGCGACGGCGACGTGCTTCCCGGCGTAGCGGGCCGCGGTCTCCGGGTCGGCCAGGTCGGGGATGCCGTAGCGGATCCGGTCGGCGTGAGCATCCTCGCCGATGGCGGGCAGGCCGTCGCCGCCCAGGGGGCTGGGGACGCCCCAGGTGCCGGAGGCGTCGATGACGGCGGCGGCCTCGAGTCGCGTCCGTCCGTCCGGACCCTGGAGGTGGACGGTGAACGGCGCCTCGTCCCGGCCGGAGTCGACCATCCGGTCGCGGCCGTGCTTGGCGAGGCCGACGACGCGCTGCCCGAGCCGGACGTCGACCTCCGCCGTCGCGTCCAGCGCCGCGGCGAGCGGTGCGAGGTACAGCTCGGCCCACTGTGCGCCGGTCGGGTAGGTCTGCGGGTCCGGCGCTGTCCAGCCGGTTCCAGCGAGCAGATCCTCGGCCGCGGGGTCGACGAGCTCGCCCCAGGACGAGAACAGCCGCACGTGGCCCCACGCCTGCACGGCCGCCCCGGCCCTCTCGCCGGCCTCGAGGACGACGGTGGGCAGCCCGCGGGACCAGGCGTGGGCGGCGGCAGCGAGACCGATCGGTCCGGCGCCGACGATCACCAGTGGGCGGGTCGGGCCGGGGCTCAGGGGCGACGCGGTGGCGGTCGGTGCCGGCGTGGTGGTCATCTTCTGCTCCTGGGGTGTCGACGGCCTATATCGACGAGAGTCGATGAATGCGACTGTATCGATCCGCTTCGATTATTGCAACCATCGATCAGCGTCGATATTGTCAGCGGCATGCATCCGCACCCGACGCTGACGCAGGACGCAGCGGCGACGTACGCCGAGTGGTTCGCCAGCCTCTCCGACCCGACCCGGGTGCGGTTGCTGCACGCGGTCTCGACCGCGTCCGGCGGGCGGATCCGGGTCGGCGACCTGGCCGCGGCGCTGGGGATCAGCCAGTCCACCTGTTCCCACCACGTCCGCAAGCTGGCCGAGGTCGGTTTCGTCAGGATCGACAAGGTCGGCACCTCGTCGGTGGTCACCGTGAATCCGGCGTGCTGCACCGGTCTGCCGCACGCCGCGGATGTCGTGATGGGCACGCTCGCCTCGGTTCCCTGCTGCCCCGAGGACCTGCCGGCGGACGTGGCCACCCGCGCCCTGACCGAGGACGACCTGCCGGTGGTGCGCGACATCTACGCCGAGGGCATCGCGACCCGCAACGCGACCTTCGAGACCCGGGTGCCGCCGATCGCCGACCTGGCGAGGAAGTGGCTGCCCGGGCACGCCTGGGTCGCCGAGCTCGACGTCGACGGCCGGTGTCAGGTGGTCGGCTGGACCGGCACATCGCCGGTCTCCACCCGTGACTGCTACGCAGGGGTGGGGGAGACCAGCGTCTACGTCACCGAGGGTGCCCGCGGCCGCGGTGTCGGGAAGGCGCTGCTCCACCGCCAGGTCACCGAAGCCGACGCGGGTGGCCTGTGGACGCTGCAGACCTCGATCTTCCCCGAGAACCGCGCCTCCCTGGCGCTGCACCACGCGGCCGGCTACCGGACCTTGGCGGTCCGGTCCCGGATCGCCCGGCTCGACGGGGTCTGGCGCGACACCGTGCTGCTCGAGCGTCGGCGCGACGCCGACTGAGCGACGTCCGGAGTCGCGGTGGAACTGTTCACCGCGTGTTCGCCTCGCGGGCTGGACCCAACGCATAGATGTGCGTGAGTATTGACGCATGTCGATGTCTGGAGCCCGTGAGGCTGCCCCCGAGGACGCACTGGCGTGCTGTACGCCGCTGGCGCGTGAGCCGATGACGGCCGACCAGGCGGCCCACGTGGCGCCGTTGCTGAAGGCGCTCGCCGACCCGGTGCGTCTGCGGCTGATGTCCATGGTGCTCTCGCGCGAGAACGGCGAGGCCTGCGCGTGCGATCTGCTGCCGGCCTTCGACCTGTCCCAACCCACGATCAGCCATCACCTCAAGGTGCTGCACGAGTCGGGCCTGCTGAACCGCGAGAAGCGAGGCGTCTGGGTCTACTACCAGGTCCGGCCCGCTGCGATGGAGGCGATGGTCACCCTCTTCACCACCGCCGGGCTGGCGCCGGCCGAGGTCGCGGTGGGGATCGGAGCGCCGGCATGAGCGACGTTTCGCAGGACGCGGGCAGCACCCCGCGCGGCGGTGCCGCGCCGGAGGACGCCGCGGTCATCCAGCGCCTCTCGCTGCTCGACCGGTATCTACCGGTCTGGATCATCGCGGCGATGATCGTCGGCCTCGTCCTCGGCCGGTCCTTCGACGGCCTGGACGACGCTCTCGCGCAGGTCGAGGTCGGCTCGGTGTCGCTGCCGATCGCGATCGGCCTGCTGGTGATGATGTATCCGGTCCTGGCCAAGGTCCGGTACGACGAGCTCGGCCACGTCACCGGCGATCGCAGGCTGCTGGTCTCCTCGATCTTCCTGAACTGGGTCGTCGGCCCCGCGCTGATGTTCACCCTCGCGTGGCTGCTGCTGCCCGATCTCCCCGAGTACCGCACCGGGTTGATCATCGTCGGGCTCGCCCGCTGCATCGCGATGGTGCTGATCTGGAACGACCTCGCCTGCGGAGACGGCGAGGCCGCGGCGATCCTCGTCGCCCTCAACGCGGTCTTCCAGATCGTCGCGTTCGCCGGCCTGGGCTACTTCTACCTCGAGCTGCTGCCGGGCTGGCTCGGTCTCGACCAGACAGGACTCGACGTCTCGGTCTGGGACATCGCGAAGTCCGTGCTGATCTTCCTCGGCATCCCCCTCCTCGCCGGGTTCCTGACCCGCACGCTGGGGGAGCGGGCCAAGGGCCGGGTGTGGTACGAGCAGAGGTTCCTGCCGAAGATCGGCCCCACCGCCCTCTACGGCCTGCTCTTCACGATCGTCATCCTGTTCGCGCTGCAGGGCGAGACCATCACCAGCCAGCCCCTCGACGTGGCCCGGATCGCCGTGCCGCTCCTCGCCTACTTCGCGCTGATGTGGACCGGGTCGTTCTTCCTCGGCTACCGGCTGAGGATGACCTACGAGCGCACCACGGCCCTGGCGTTCACCGCGGCCGGCAACAACTTCGAGCTCGCCATCGCCGTCGCGATCGGGGTCTTCGGGGTCACCTCCGGAGAGGCCCTGGCCGGGGTCGTCGGGCCGCTGATCGAGGTCCCGGTGCTGGTCGCCCTGGTCTACGTCGCCCTCTGGGCCCGGCGACGCTACTACCCGTCCGACCAGCCGTCCGAGGGCGCCGAGAGGTCCGCGCGATGACCGCCCGGACCGACCCGCCCTCGCGCCGGTCCGTGCGGACCGACTTCACCGGCTGGCACGTCCTCGAGCCGGCCAGCGGTTGCACCGCATCGCCGACGCCTTGGAGCCCGAGTTCGCCGGCATCTTCGGCACCGAGACCATCCACGCCTACGTCGCCGACACCTACCAGCGGATCGCCCATGAGGCCCGCATCAAGACCTACCTGCCCACCCTGACCGCCCAGATCGCGCACGCCGCGCTGGTCGAACAAGCCCGCATCCAGAAGGACATCCACATGACCACCACCCCCGAGGTCCTCTTCGTCTGCGTCCACAACCAGGGCCGCTCCCAGATGGCCGCCGCGCTCCTCGACCACCACGCCGCGGGACGCGTTCACGTTCGGTCGGCGGGGTCGGCGCCGGCCGACTCGGTCAACCCCGCCGTCGTCGCGGTGATGGCCGAGGTCGGGCTCGACATCTCCCAGGAGTTCCCCAAGAAGCTGCTCACCGAGGACGTCGCGGCCTCCGACGTGGTGATCACCATGGGCTGCGGCGACGCGTGCCCGATCTTCCCGGGCAAGCGCTACGAGGACTGGGCGCTGACCGACCCCTCCGGCAAGGGGCCCGACGCGGTGCGGGCGATCCGCGACGAGATCGACCAGCGCGTCCAGAAGCTCCTGGCCGAGCTGCTGCCGGACACCCCCTGACGACTCCGGCCGACCGGGCCGCCGAGCGCTGGCCGAGGGGCGGCTGAGCGCCGGGGAGTCGTGGTGGCGGCGAGCCGTCTGGGATGGTGGCGGCATGGGTTGGGAAGACGAGCTCTTCGCGCTGTTCGACGAGCTGGAGCAGCAGGCCGGTGCGCTGTATGCGGCCGAGCGGGACGCCGAGGTCGCCGACCGTAGCCGCGCGGAGTACCAGGAGGTCTCGCTGGCCGGGCGGCTGATGGCGAGCGTGGACTCCGAGGTCACCCTCGGCATCGAGGGTGTCGGGGCGGTGACCGGCACCCTGGAGCGGGTGGCTGGTGGCTGGACGCTGCTCGCGGCGCGCGACCAGGACTGGGTCGTCCGGCTGGATGCCGTGGCCACGGTCGAGGGCGCCTCCGTCCGCGCGATCCCGGCGGTGGCCTGGTCCCCGGTCGCCCGGCTCGGCATCGGCTCGGCGCTGCGCCGGCTCTCCGAGGCCGGGGAGCGGTGCGTGGTGCACCTGCGGGACGGGAGCCGCCACGACGGCACCCTGCGCCGCGTCGGTCAGGACTTCTGCGAGCTGGTCACGGGGGAGGAGCGACGCACGCTGCTGCTCCCGTTCCACGCCGTCGCGGCGGTGCAGAGCCGCCGCTGATCAGCCGGTCAGCCGCTCAGGTGGCCTCGAGGTCGAACGGGGGGCGTTCGCCGGCCGGCAGCGCGGAGCGCTTCTCCTTGGCCTGCCGCCGCTCCTCGGCCTCCTCCTCGGCCAGCGCCTCGGTGATGTGCTTGCGCACGATCTGCCGGGGGTCGAGGTCGCGCAGCTCGAGGTCGGAGTACTCCGGGCCGAGCTCGGTGCGCAGCTCGTCGCGGGCGTTGTTGGCGAAGCGGCGGATCTGCTTGACCACCTGCGCGACCTGACGCGCGATCCCGGGGATCTTGTCCGGGCCGAAGACGACCACGGCGACGAACGCGATCACCACCAGCTCGGCGAAGCCGATCCCGAACACGCCGCTACCCCCGTCCGACCTGGATCAGTGCCCGGATCAGAACCGGTTGCTGGGGGTGAGGCCGAGCTGCATCCCGGCCAGACCGCGACCGCGTCCACCGAGCCGCTCCGCGATCTCGTTGAGCGCGACGGCGCCGGGCGCGGTCGGGTCGGCGTCGACGATCGGCTTCCCGGCGTCCCCGCCCTCGCGCAGCGACAGGTCCAGCGGGATCCGGCCGAGCAGCGGTACGTCGTACCCGAAGCGGCCCGAGAGGGTCTCCGCGACCCGGTCGCCACCGCCGCTGCCGAAGACCTCGAGCCGGTGGTCCTTGCCCTCCTCGGCGCAGTGCGGGCAGGGCAGATAGCTCATGTTCTCGACCACGCCGACCACGCGCTGGTGCATCATCGACGCCATCGTCCCGGCCCGCTCGGCGACCTCGGCGGCCGCCTCCTGCGGCGTGGTCACCACCACGACCTCGGCACCCGGCAGGTGCTGGCCCAGCGAGATGGCGATGTCGCCGGTGCCCGGCGGAAGGTCCAGCAGCAGCACGTCCAGGTCGCCCCAGTAGACGTCGGCGAGCATCTGGACCAGCGCCCGGTCGAGCATCGGTCCGCGCCACGCGACGACCTGGTCGCGGCGGGGCTTGAGCATCCCGATCGAGATCACCGAGACGCCCGAGGAGGTGGGGACCGGCATGATCAGATCGTCGACCTGGGTCGGGCGGGCGTCCGCCACGCCCAGCATCGCGGGCACGGAGTGTCCGTAGATGTCGGCGTCGACGATGCCGACCTTGCGGCCGGCCTTCGCCAGCGACAGGGCCAGGTTGACCGTCACCGAGGACTTGCCGACTCCTCCCTTGCCGGAGGCGATCGCGAAGACCTTGGTCAGGGACCCCGGCTGGGCGAACGGGATCTCCCGCTGCGCCTGACCGCCGCGGAGTTGCTCGTGCAGGCCGGAGCGCTGCTCGGCGGTCATCACGCCGAGGTCGATCCGGACGTCACTGACGCCGGCCAGGGCGCTGACGGCGGCGGTCACGTCACGGTTGATGGTGTCCTTGAGCGGACAACCGGCCACGGTCAGCAGGACCCGGACGTCGACGACGCCGTCCTCGCGGACCTCCACGGTGTCCACCATCCCCAGCTCGGTGATGGGGCGCTTGATCTCGGGGTCGTTCACCGTGGCGAGGGCCTCGGTCACCTGATCGACGGTCGGGACTGCGCTGGACGTACTCACACCGACGAGTCTAGGCACCTGCTGGCGAGCGGCCCGCGTCGCCGTCACCGTGAGACGGCGCACCCGGCTCCTCCGCGGCGTCGGCCGCCCCCGCGTCCCGCTGCTCGGCCCGGTCGTCGAGCTCGGCGAGCAGGGACCGCAGCTCCGAACGCACGTAGTCGCGGGTGGCGACCTCGCCGACCGCCATCCGCAGCGACGCCACCTCGCGAGCGAGGAACTCCATGTCGGCGTGGGCCAGGGCGTCGGCCTGCCTGTCCTGCTCGGCGATCACCCGGTCCCGGGCCTCCTGCCGGTTCTGGGCGAGCAGGATCAGCGGCGCCGCGTAGGAGGCCTGCAGGCTGAGCATCAGCGTCAGGAAGATGAACGGGTAGTCGTCCCAGCGGGCCGGTCCGGGGGCGACCAGGTTCCACCCGATCCAGATCGCCACGAAGAGCGTCATGTAGATCAGGAAGGTCGCGGTCCCCATGAACCGTGCGAACTGCTCGGCGAAGACGCCGAACGTGTCCGCGTTGTAGGTCGGCCGGCGGACCAGCTGCCGCCGGCCGGCGGTCGGTGTGTCCAGGCGGTCCGACCCGGCGCTCGGCGACCCGCCCGAGCCGGTACGACGAGGCTCAGCCACGGCGTACCCCCGTCCGTTGGCTCGCGCCGCCCCGCCGCTCCGGGCGGTCGCGCCAGCCCGCGGGCAGCATGTGGTCGAGCAGGTCGTCGACGGTCACCGTGCCGAGCAACCGGCCGTTCTCGTCGACCACCGGCGCCGCGACCAGGTTGTAGGTCGCCAGGTAGCCGGCGACCTCGTCGATGGTCGCCTCGGCGCGCAGCGGCTCCAGCGCGTCGTCCATCGCCCCCGCCACCAGGGTGGAGGGGGGCTCGCGGAGCAGCCGCTGGATGTGCGCCACGCCGAGGAACTTCCCAGTGGGCGGCTCCAGCGGCTGGCGGCACACGTAGACCATCGCCGCCAGCGACGGGGTGTGGTCGGGGTTGCGGACGTGGGCCAGCGCGTCGGCGATGGTGGCGTCGGGGCCCAGGATCACCGGCTCCGGCGTCATCATCGCACCGGCGGTGTCCTCGACATAGCTCATCAGCCGTCGGACGTCCTCGGCCTCGTCCGGCTCCATCAGCCGCAGCAGGATCTCCTGGGTCTCCGGCGGCAGGTCGGCGACCAGGTCGGCGGCGTCGTCGGCGGACATCTCCTCCAGCACGTCCGCGGCCCGCTCGGAGTCCAGGCCCTCCAGGATCTCGACCTGGTCCTCCTCGGGCAGCTCCTCGAGCACGTCGGCGAGCCGCTCGTCGTCCAGCGCGAGCGCGACCGCCGTCCGCCGCTCGGTCGGCAGGTCGTGGAGGATGTTGGCCGCGTCGGCCGGCTTCATGTCGTTGAGCGCGGCCACCAGGTGCGTCGCGCCCTGGCCGTCCTCGGGCCGGGTCAGGCCGTCCACCTCGTCCCACTCGACGACGTGGCTCTGCCCGCGCCGGCGCAGCCCCTTGCCCGGCTCGCGCACGGCGACCCGGCACAGCTCCCAGTCGCCGCGGACCCTGGCCCGCTCCATCGCGACGTCGTAGACGGTGCCGGTCACCCCGGACGGCTTGATCGTCACGGTGCGGTCGAGCATCTCCCCGATCACCAGCGTCTCGGTCGAGCGCTGCTCGAAACGACGCATGTTGAGCAGACCGGTGGTGTAGACCTGCCCGGAGTCGACGTTGGTCACCCGGGTCATCGGCACGAAGATCCGGCGTCGCCCGAAGACCTCCGCGACGATGCCGAGGACCCGCGGGCGGACCGCCTCGCTGCGCACGGTGACGACGAGGTCGCGGACCTTGCCGACCTGGTCGCCCTGGGGGTCGAAGATCGGCAGGCCCACCAGCCGGGCGGCGTAGACACGCGACGGGGTGGCACTCACACCCCGCACGCTATCGGGTCCGCCGCGCCGATCCCGACAACCGCGACGGGGGCGCGGGTCATCTAGCATCCGGTGCCCATGGACAACGTGGCACGCAGCGGCCCCCGCCGTCGCCCCGTCGTCCCGCGGCGGCTCGCGCGGCACCTCGGCGCGCGTATTCACGTCCACGCGGTGGGTCCCGACGGGCTCACGCTCGCGGTGCGCGGTCCGGACCGGGTGGTCGACGTGCTCTTCGACGGCCGCAGGATCTGGTCGTTCTGGGTGGTCCGCGACACGCGCGGCCAGGTCGGTCTGCGCCGCCACGTGGCGTGGCCGGACCGGATGCAGCGGTTCCTGGACGGCCGCAGCCGGGTCGAGGTGGTCGAGCACGTCACCGGGACCCGGCTGCACGACCAGGAGGTGGCCTTCACCGACACCGACCGACGGATCGCTTTCGTCAACAACCGTGGGCTGGAGATCAGCCTGGACAAGTCCGGGCGGTTCAGCCCCACCTTCTCCGGCCGCGGGGACCAGGTGGCCCCGCTGCTGGACGCGATGGAGGAGGTGGTCGCCGCGCTCGCCGCGCTGGACGTGACCGCCTTCCCGGCCTGGGGGACGCTGCTGGGGGCCGTGCGCGAGCAGAACCTGCTCGGGCACGACTCGGACGCGGACCTGGCCTACCTGTCGTCGTACACGGCGCCGGTGGACGTCGCTCGCGAGTCCTTCCGGCTGCAGCGGGCGCTGAACGCGAAGGGCTTCGTCACCTACCGCTACAGCGGGGCCGCCTTCCGGATCCAGGTCACCGAGAGCGACGGGGCCACCCGCGGGCTCGACCTGTTCGCCGCCTTCTTCGACCACGACCGGCTCTACGTGATGGGGGAGGTCGGTGCCGACTACCGGCGCGAGTGGCTGTGGCCGTTGACCACCTGCCGGATCGGCGACCGCGAGTTCGCGGCCCCGGCCCGGCCGGAGAAGCTGCTCGAGGCGAGCTATGGCCTCGGCTGGCGGGTGCCGGACCCGGCGTTCCGGTTCAGGACCCCGCCGGACGTCACCCGGCGCCTGGACGCCTGGTTCCGCGGGACTGCTCCGCACCGGGCGGACTGGGAGCGGGCGCTGGCCGGCCCGGCACACCTGGGCACCGGACCGTCCGCGCTGGCACGGCTGGTCCACGCCGAGGCGCCGCCGGGGGCCACCGTGGTGGACGTCGGGACCGGGCACGGACGCGACGCCTGGTGGTGGGCGCGGCAGGGCCGGACCGTGATCGGCTACGACTTCGTCCCGCGGGCGGGCGCCGCCGCCCTGCGCCGGGCCGAGGCCGCGGGGCTGCCGCTGACCCTGCGCCCCCTGAACCTGACCGAGCTGCGCTCGGTGTACGGCGAGGGCGCGTGGATCAGCCGCCGGCAGGGTCCACGGGTGCTGGTCGCCCGTCACCTGCTGGACGCGACCAGCGCGGCCGGTCGGGCCAACGTCGCGCGGTTCGCCGCGATGGCGTTGCGCCGCGGCGGGCGCCTCTATGCTGAGTTCCTCCTCGCACCGACCGAGCAGGTCGACCGGACCGACGCGCCAGGCCCCCTTGCCGGGGTGGACGTCGCCGAGGTCGTCGCGCTCCTCGAGGCGCAGGGTGGCAGGGTGCTGTCGACGACGGTCGCCGCGGACGGCACCACGGGCCCGGTGGCCCGACTGAGCGCAGAGTGGAGATGACGCACACGATGAACCCGATGCCGCCGAGCAGAAGGGTGCGCGAGCTGGAGGAGCGGGTGGCCCAGCTGGAGAGCGAGATCGCCGAGCTGCGCCGCCACCACCTGCGGGTCGCGGAGCTGGCGGACCTGGTCACCGAGCTCGTCGTACCGCTGGCGGACCGGGACCCCGAGCGGGTCGAGCGCGCCATCGCCGCCTTCAACCAGAGTCTCTGATGGCCGAGCGCGTCTACCTGCACATCGGGCTGCCGAAGACGGCCACCACCTACCTGCAGACCATCGTCTGGGCGGCGCGGGACCAGCTGCGCTCGGACGGGGTGCTGCTCCCGGGGCGCGAGCGGCGCGACCACCTGTGGTCCAGCCGGGTGGTCCGGGAGGAGGGCGGCGCTCGCAACACCGACCGCGAGTTCGCGGCCTGGGAGCGGGTGCGCACCGAGCTGGCCGCCTGGTCCGGCGTCGGGCTGGTCTCCCACGAGTTCTTCGCCGCCGCCGCGGTCGAGCAGGCACAGCGCATGGTCGAGGCGCTGGCGCCGGCCGAGGTGCACCTGGTGGTGACCGCCCGCGAGCCGCTCGGCCTCTTCACCGCGAGCTGGCAGGAGAGCCTCAAGAACCGCAGCACGACCCCGATGGCCGACTACGGCCGCGAGGTCTCGGCGCGCCCCACCGACATCTGGAACTGGCGCACCCTCGACCTCCGGCTGGTGCTGGAGCGCTGGTCCCGGGCGGTGCCGCACGAGCGGATCCACGTGCTCCCGCTGGACCCCACGGCCCCTCGCGAGGACATCTGGCACCGGTTCGCCGGACTGCTGGGCATCGACGCCGCCGCCTACGACACCTCGATGTCGTTCCCGAACGAGTCGATGGGTGTCGTCGAGGCCGAGCTGCTGCGCCGGGTCAACGGCAACCTCGACGGCTTCACCAAGGCCTTCGACAAGGGTGTCTACATCCGGACCTTCCTGGCCGACGAGCGCCTGGTCACCCGGCAGGGCGAGAAGTTCTGGCCGGCCGAGGACCAGGTCGCGGACTGCCGGGCCCGCGCGCAGGCGCAGATCGACTACCTCGCCGCGCATCCGGTGGACGTCGTCGGCGATGTCGAGCGGCTGCGCGTCCCGGACGACCTGCCGCCCCGACGCACCCCCGGGAGCGTCACCGACGCGGAGGTCGCCGCCGCCGGCGCCGAGCTGGTCGCGGTCCTGCTCGACGACGTGCGGACGCTGCGCAACGAGAACCGGGCCGCGGCGCCGGCCACCCGTCCCGGCGGCGGCCGCCGGGGATGGCGGTTGCGCCGGCGGTGACGCGCCCGGGCCGCGGCGCGCCGCGGCGGGGGAGGGCCATCGGCTCGGGACCGCGACGTATCATCGGGCGCATGCAACATGGGGCGCGGATCAGCTGGGCGGGGCTTGCCCTCGCCGGTGCGGTGGCGCTGACCGGCTGCGGCGACGAGGGGTCGTCGGAGGCGGACCGGGCGGCGGACCCGTCGAGCGCGACGAGTCCGACCAGCGACGCTCCGGCGAACGCTCCGGCGTGCTCCGACATCTGGTACGACGGCGGCGAGCTGCCCCGGGTGTACCGCGGATGTGTCGACGACGAGGGCGCCTACCTGGAGCGCGACTTCATCGGGTGCTCCTCGGGGCAGCGCCTGGTCCTCTTCGACGACCGTTTCTACGCCTTCGAGGGCGGCCCGGTGTTCGACGTGGGTTCGCCGCTGGAGGACAGTGACGACTATCGTTCGGTGACCAGGCGTTGCACGGCGTGATCTCGGGCTGACGCCGGGGCGTCGAACGCCCCGTGCGCCTCAGCGATCGCAGTGGTGCCACCAAGTATCGAGGGGACCTTCACCTATGTACGTCAACCGGTTGCTCGGGGCCGTGCTCGCGGCTGCGGCGCTGGTGATCAGCCTGCTGATCCCGGTGTCGGCCACTGCCGCACCCACGCCGTCGGCGACTCCCACCGACTCCAGCGCCTCCACCGCACCGGCCGCGCAGCCGGTCGCGGCCCGGAAGGCCGCCCGATTCACCCCCAAGGCGGGGATCACGGTGAACAGCCCGGTCGGCAACGCGGGCGCGCGCAACGCCATCTTCAGCAAGATCATGAAGAGCATCAACGCCACCCCGCGTGGCGAGGAGATCATGATCTTCTCCTGGAACTTCCTCACCTCCGCCGGCCGCAAGGCCCTGCTGCGCGCGCAGAAGCGGAACGTCCGGGTGCGTCTGCTGATGGACTCCAACAACGTCAACCGCAACGTCAACAACATCCAGTTCAAGGCGCTGCGCAACCAGCTGCGGAGCAACAACAAGGGTCGCCCGAAGCACCGGCGCAGCTGGGCCCGCGTCTGCCAGGGCACCTGCCGCGGCACCAAGGGCGGCGCGCACTCCAAGTTCTTCATGTTCTCCCGGGCCGGCAAGGCCCGGCAGGTCGTGATCCAGGGCTCGGCCAACTTCACCGTCGCCTCGACCAACAACCAGTGGAACGACGTGCTCACCCACGTCGGTCACGACGGGGTGTGGAAGGTCTACCGCAAGGTGTTCCTGGAGGCCGCCAAGGACAAGCAGGCCAAGCGCATGTACGTGCGCAAGAACTTCCGGAACTTCTCGGTCATCCACTTCCCCAACCGCGGCAAGAACGTGCCCGACCCCGTCATGCAGGTGATGAACAACATCAAGTGCAAGGGCGCGAAGAACACCGGCAACGGCCGCACCGTGGTGCGGATCTCGCCCGACGTGCTGCGCACCAGCCGCGGGATGAAGCTGGCCCGCAAGATCCGCTCGCTGTGGAACGCCGGCTGCAACCTGATGGTCGGCTACACGGTGATCGGGATCGACGTCGGGCGCTACCTGCGGGCGCCGGGCGGCCGCGGGCCGGTCCCGCTGCGCCACATGGTGCAGGACAAGAACGGTGACGGCGAGTTCGACCTCTACTTCCACATGAAGGTGATCACCGTCCGCGGTCACTACGGCAAGGACCGGACCGGCTACGCGGTGCTCAACGGTTCGGCCAACTGGACCGGGGTGTCGAAGGTCAGCGACGAGAACGTCGGGGTCTACCGCAACCCTCGCTACGTGAAGCGCTACGAGGAGCACCTCAGCTACTGGTTCAACCGGCCGATGTTCACCGCCGCGCCGCTGATGTACGGCCGGGACGCGAACGCGGTCTACGAGAACGGTCGTCGCGTGGTCACCCGCGGCAACGTGAATCCGTTCGCGAACGTCGAGATGGACTGAGTCACCAGTTCACGAAGCGGCGCCGACCCCGGCCGGGGTCGGCGCCGCTTCGTCGTAGGGTGCTCCGCTCGCCGGCCGATGCCGTTTGCGCAGGTCAGAACTACATCCTTGTAGTTCAGCGGTTGTGTTGCGAGGGGCTGGTGAGCATGGTGTGATTCCTGTGATTTGACGCGCGTCGCGCGAGACATCACGACGAGGAGCTCCCCCAATGTCGCCCACCACCCACCCCACCCCTCCCCGCGGGAAGGGCGGCCGGCGCCGCGCCCGCATCGTCGTGGCGGGTGCCGTCGCCCTGGCCGCGCTCGGCCTCGGGCTGCTCGCGCTGCCCGACGCCCAGGACGAGCCGGAGGGGTCGCTCGACCTCAGTGGCAAGCAGCCGGCCCGCAGCGACGTCACGCTGGTCCAGGCGAACATCCCGATGCGTCTCTCGGTCACCAAGTTCCGTGCCGACCGCGACAAGGTGATCGCCCAGGTGCCCGACGTGATCACCTACAACGAGGTGACCGGACGCGACGACGAGCAGTTGGCGCCGGCCGGCTACGACCTGTTCCGCTCCGAGAAGAACTGGTACACCAAGGCGGTCGCTGTGGCCTGGCGCTCGGACGTGTGGACCAAGATCGACTCCGGGACGAAGCGGATCTCCAACTTCCGCAAGATCCCGCCCGGCAAGCGGACCCGCCTCGGCCTCCGCTTCGTCAACTGGGTGACGCTGGAGTCCGCGGACGGCCGCCGGATCTCCGTGGTCGCCGCGCACCTCGCGCCGCCGCTGCGGATGGGCAAGGGGCGGGTCGTCGACCTCTCCCGCCCCTCGGTGGAGAAGCTCGGCGCGCTCGTCGCGCAGCTGACCCCGGCGGGCCCGGTGCTGGTCGGCGGCGACTTCAACTTCGCGGTCGGGGGCGGCCGCTACCCGGCCGACCTGCTGAGCAAGGCCCGCCTGCGGTCGACGTACCAGGCACTGGGCGGGGCGTTCCGCACCAAGGGCCGCTACACGATCGACTTCGCGTTCCTGCGCAGCAAGAAGATGATCGCTGCCCAGCAGCACCGGTCGATCAAGCTCAACTCCGACCACAACGGCGTGGTGGCCGGCTACCGCTGGACCAGCGACGCGCCGAGCACCTCGACCACGGTCCGCAACGACCCCGCGGGCACGCCGGCCGAGCGGGACGCGGTGGCCCGGACCGTGATCGACGCGGTGCGGGCGACCCCCGCCGGGGGCACCCTCGAGGTGGTGACCGCGGCGTTGAACCACCGCCGTACGGCGAAGTGGCTGCGCCGCGCGGTCGATCGCGGGGTCCACGTCCGGGTGCTCACCCGGAGCCGCTCGTTCACCATCCGGGAGAACGGCCTGGCGTCCCGGATCGCCTCGGTCGGCGACAGCGCGAGCGCGGTACGACGCTGCGAGCGCGCCTGCCGCGCCGCGTACCGCTCCAGCGGCGCCCCGCGCACCCTGCTGATGGCCACCGACGCCGAGGGGTCACCACCCAGCGCATCGACGTCAGCCGTAACCTGTCCGACGTGATGGTCACCGCCCAGTCCCAGGCCACGCTGCACGTCGGTGCCTTCGCCCTCACCAGGGGAGCAGCGATCGTCGACGATCTCTGGGCCCGCTGAGCATGGCAGGACGCCGCCGTCTCCACGTGCACGTCGGACTGCAGAAGACGGGGACGTCCTACCTCCAGGCGGCGATGCTCGCCAGCCGGGACGCACTGCGGGAACAGGGGCTGGACCTGGTGCCGGCGACGAAACGCGAGGCGTTCGAGCTGATGCTCCTGGTCCGCGAGCGCTACCACGCGGGGCGTGACCCGGACAGCGTGCCGGAGGCGCTGGACCGGTTCACCGCGGCCCTGCGGGCGGCGTCCGGACCGGCCGCGCTGCTGAGCCAGGAGTCGCTGGCAGCCGCCCGGCCGCGACAGGTGGAGCGGTTCCTGGCCGCCTGCGCCGACCGCGAGGTCCACGTGGTGCTGACCGCGCGTGACCTCGGTCGCCAGGTGCCCTCCTCCTGGCAGCAGGAGGTGAAGGCCGGCCGCACCGTCGACTACGGCGACTACCTGCACGGCCTGCAGGAGTCGCAGCGAGAGGGCCGCGGCACCCATCCGTGGATCCACCTGGACCCGCCGGCGGTGCTGGCCCGGTGGGCGCGGCACCTCCCGCCGGAGCGGATCCACGTGGTCACGGTGCCTCCGCGGGGCAGCTCGCCGACGCTGCTGCTGGAGCGGTTCTGCGGCGTGCTGGACCTGGATCCGTCCACCGTCCGGCCCGAGGAGGACCCGGCCAACACCAGCATCGGCCGGGTGCAGGCCGAGGTGCTGCGCCGCGTCAACCTGGAGCTGCCCGACGACGTCCGTCGCCGCCAGGTCTACGGCAACGTCGGCAAGCGCTGGTTCGCCGCGCAGGTGCTCTCCGCCCAGGACGGGGCCGCGATCCGGCTGCCGCAGGCGCTGCGGCCGTGGGCGGAGGAGGTGGCCGACGCGCAGATCTCGGCGCTGGCCGCCGCGGGCTACGACATCGTCGGGGACCTGGCGGACCTGCGCTGCGCGCCGGAGGCCTTCGAGGAGGTGGACGGCACGCCGGACGGCGACGCCGTCGCCGCGGCCGCGGTCACCGCGCTCGCCGCGATCCTGACCGAGCAGGGGCGAACGGAACGGTCCCGGCCGGCCGAGCGAACCGAGGACCGGGCACGCTGGGCCTTCTGGCGTCGCTGATCCGGTGTCCGGGCCGAGGAGCCTCAGCGCAGCCAGCGACCCCGCCGTCGGCTCGCGCCGTCGTCCTCGGCGGCGCCGTCCCTGACCCGGTCCTTGCTCCCGTCCCGCAGCAGGTACGCCGACTTCGGCGCCTCCCGCAGCTCGGCGACCCGCTGGGTCAGGGCGCGTGCCTGGGCCTCGGTGAGCCGCTGCGGGGTGTGGTCCCCGGCCGTCGGGTCGCAGGTCACCAGCAGGCCGAGCTCGTCGAGCGTGGTGACGTCGTCGGCGATCGTCCGCTCGTAGATCCGGCGCAGGTAGCGCTCGCGGACGTCGGCGGGCAGGTCGCGACCGATCAGCGTCCTCAGCGCCTTGGCCATCGGCTGCCGGGAGGCCCGGTAGCGTGCGGGGCCCGCGGCCGCCAGCGCGGTCCACTTGCGCACGAACTCCCGCTCGGTGGGGGCGTCGTAGTGGAGCACGGTGAACGCGGGGTCCTCGGTCGAGGTGACCCGGGACCCGTCGGCGGCGACCGCGTCGTGCAGGGTCAGGCCCGCCGAGCCGCCGACGCGGATCGCGGACTTGCCCATCACGTGGCCGTGGAAGTAGCCCTGGTTGCTGGCCTCGTCGAGGACGCCGAGCACCTGGAGCAAGGTGAGGTCGGCGTCGTCGAGGAGCTCCTTGAACAGGGTGGACCGCTCCTCGGCGCCGGCACGGGCCACGGCCTCCAGCGGCCGCATCCGCACCGCCGTGACGGAGTCCGGCAGGGCGGTGAGCGCGGCGCGGTCCAGCCGGGCGACCTCGTCGCCGTCCACGTGGGCCAACCAGGTGGCCCAGCCGAGGGGCGCGAGCAGCTCGTGCGCCCAGTTGGCGTTGATCCGCTGGCGGTGGTTGAGGTTGGCCGGGCGCTCGCCGTGCCACCAGCTGCCGCCGCCGGCACGTACGCAGGTGACGTGGGGGTGCGCGGTGAGGAGTGCCTCGACCTCGCCCTGACCCTCCTCGGCGGGCGCGTCGAGGAAGACGATCAGGTGGTCGACGCCCGAGGCGAGGTTGGCCTCGACGAAGAACCTGACGTTGGCCGCGGAGTCCTTGATCGTGGAGGCCGTGACCAGCATGGGGCCACGGTAGCGGTCCGCGGACGTGCGAACAGTCACAGGCTCATCCCGAGACCGCTATGTGACCGGCCGGTAGAGTCAGCGCGGTTCGCCAGCAGAAGGAGACGCCCATGGCACGCCTGTGTGAGACCGACGGACTGACCGAGGACCAGCGAGAGATCCTCAAGGCAGTCCGCGTGTTCGTGAACGAGCAGATCATCCCGGTAGCCCAGGAGCTCGAGCACGCCGATGAGTACCCGACCGACATCGTCGAGGGCCTCAAGGAGCTCGGTGTC
The DNA here is from genome assembly GCF_006494815.1 of Nocardioides sambongensis. Classification (NCBI taxonomy): domain Bacteria; kingdom Bacillati; phylum Actinomycetota; class Actinomycetes; order Propionibacteriales; family Nocardioidaceae; genus Nocardioides; species Nocardioides sambongensis. The sequence continues at coordinate 2,240,790 of NZ_CP041091.1, read as the reverse complement.
TTCGGCCTGATGATCCCCGAGGAGTACGGCGGCCTGGGGGAGTCCCTGCTGACCTACGCGCTGTGCGTGGAGGAGATCGCCCGCGGCTGGATGAGCGTGTCGGGGGTGATCAACACCCACTTCATCGTGGCCTACATGCTGATGCAGCACGGCACCGAAGAGCAGAAGCAGAAGTACCTGCCCCGGATGGCGACCGGCGAGGTGCGCGGCGCCTTCTCGATGTCCGAGCCGGGCTTGGGCTCGGACGTCTCGGCGGTCTCGACCAAGGCGACGAAGCTCGACGACGGGTCGTACTCGATCACCGGGCAGAAGATGTGGCTGACCAACGGTGGCTCCTCCACCCTGGTCGCGCTGCTGTGCAAGTCCGACGAGGGTGCGGACTCGGTCTACCGGAACATGACCACGTTCCTGGTCGAGAAGGAGGCCGGCTTCGGGGAGACCGCTCAGGGCGTCACCGTGCCGGGCAAGATCGAGAAGATGGGCTACAAGGGCGTCGAGACGACCGAGCTCATCCTCGAGGACCACCGGATCGCGGCGGACCAGATCCTGGGTGGGGAGCCGGGCAAGGGCTTCTTCCAGATGATGGACGGTGTCGAGGTCGGCCGGGTCAACGTGGCGGCCCGTGCCTGCGGGCTGGCCTGGCGCGGCTTCGAGCTGGGCATCGCCTACTCCCAGCAGCGCAAGACCTTCGGCAAGCAGATCGCCGACCACCAGGCGGTGCTGTTCCGGCTGGCCGACATGGCCACCAAGGTGGAGACCGCGCACACGATGATGGTGCGTGCGGCGCGGATGAAGGACACCGGCAAGCGCCTCGACGTCGAGGCCGGGATGGCGAAGATGGTGGCCTCGGAGTACGCCAACGAGGTCGTCGAGGACTCCTTCCGGATCCACGGTGGCTACGGCTACTCCAAGGAGTACGAGATCGAGCGGCTGATGCGCGAGGTCAAGTTCATGCTCATCGGCGAGGGCACCAGCGACATCCAGAAGATGATCATCGGCCGCCAGCTCCTCAAGGAGTACAAGGCCTGACCCGAGGGGGCCGCTGCGGCGGTCAGCCGCGCTGCCACCAGCGGCGTCGCGGTGCGACCGCCTCGAAGAGCTCCTCCCAGCGGTCCACCACCGGACCGACCGCATAGCCCGACGCCGTGCCCTGCGCTTCCGCCCCCAGGCGGAGCCGCAGGGCGCGGTCGTCCATCAGGTCGGCCAGCGCGGCGCCCAGGGCGGCGGTGTCGGCCAACGGCACCAGCCGACCGTTGCGATCGTCGTCGATCAGCTGGCGCGGGCCCTCCGGGCAGTCGAAGCTGACCGGCGGCACGCCCTTCGACATCGCCTCGAGCAGGATCATCGGCAGCCCCTCGAACCGCGAGGACATCGCGTAGATCGAGGACTCCGAGAGCACCCGCTCCATCTCGGTGGTCAGGCCGCGCAGGCGCACCTGCTCGCCGATGCCCAGCTCGTCGATGCGGCGTCGCAGGTCGGACTCGAGGCGGCCCTCGCCGTAGATGTCCAGGCGCCAGTCGGGGTGGCTGGCGGCGAGCGGGCGCCAGGCGTCGACCAGCATGTCGAAGCCCTTCTGGTGCTCCAGGCGACCGGCGGCCACGACGACGGGCTCGGTCAGCGGCGCCGGTGCCCCGACCTCGAACGGGGTGGGGTTCGGCACCACGTCCAGGATCGTGTCGGTGGGCGCCAGCACCTCGCGCCACTTGTCCATCTCGGCGTCGGTCAGGGTGAGGAACGCGCCCAGCCGCCGCTCCGCGTCCGGGGCGGTCAGCGCCCGCATCTCGGCGCGCATCGCGCCACCGCGCGCGGTGATCGAGAGGTGCTCCTGGTGGATGACGCCGACCTTCGGGCCGGTCCACCGGGTCGCCGCGACGGCGAGCTCCGGTCGGGTGGTGACCACCACGCCGGACGTCTTTCGGCCGAGGATCTCGGCGAGCCGCTGGTCGACGAGCGCGCTGAAGGCGGGGTGGGCGTCGGCGCTGAGCGAGGACCTGGTGCGGTCCGCCTTGCGCAGGGCCGGGTCCGACTTGGGGTCACGGCGGGGCCGCTTCACGCTGCGCTCGGGGTCCTCGGCGTCGAAGAGGTCGAAGACCGCGGTGGCGCGGATCGAGGGGTGCAGATCGAAGTACGGCGTGGGGCGGCTGCGCGAGATCGTCACGAGGTCGACCTCGTGCCCACGGGCCGCGCACTCGTTCGCCACCGTGAAGACGGTGCGGGGGATGCCACCGACTCCGTAGGCGAAGGGAACCATGAAGGTGAGCCGCTGACGCACGGCGGCGGACTCTACCGGATGGGTCGCTGGGCGACGTGGTCGCGGCGGCCGACCGGCCGACCGCGCGCGGCGACCAAACCGCGCGCGTCGATCTGTGCGGCACGCCCTAGGGTGTGGGCATGGCCGAGCGGGTAGTTCTCCACATCGGCGCACCCAAGTCGGGGACCACCTACCTGCAGTCGCTGCTCTGGCACAACCGCTCCGAGCTGCGCGAGCGTGGGCTGTTCTTCCCGGGCAAGCGTCTCTTCGACCAGAACCGCGCCTCGATCGAGGTGCGTGCCGGTCGCCACCTGCGCGGCGAGGCCGAGGTGTGGGCCCGGTTCGTGCGCCGCGCCGACGACGTCGTGGCCGACCTCGTGCTGAGCAACGAGTGGTACGTCGAGGCGACCGCGGAACAGATCGCCGGCATCGTCGACGACCTGGGCGCGGACCGCCTGCACGTGGTCTTCACCGCGCGCGACTTCGTCGCCCAGGTGCCGGCCGGTTGGCAGGAGGAGCTCAAGCTCGGCTCCGGCGGCTCGCTGGACGACTTCGTCGCCGGCCTGGACCGTCCGGAGCGCAAGTGGAGCTGGAAGGTGTTCGACCCGGTCGAGGCGCTGCGGCCCTGGGCCGACCACCTGCCGGCCGACCGGATCCACGTGGTCACCGTGCCGCCCCGCGGCAGCGAGCCCGGGCTGTTGCTGCACCGGTTCCTCGGACTCCTCGGAGTGCGGGCCGAGGGCCTGGACACCGAGGTCGCCACGCACAACGAGTCGCTCGGAGTCGAGTCGGCGCGGCTGCTGCAGGAGATCGGCCCGGCGCTGCTGGAGGCGACGGACCCGGCCTCGACCCCGTGGAACGAGCGGTACGTGTGGCTGCGCAACCGGATCGCCCACCAGGTGCTGGTGCCGCTCGGCGGCAGGCCGATCGGCCTGCACCCCGACACCGTCGAGCGCCTGCGCGACCGCGCCCGGGCCAGCGTCGCGGCGCTGGAGGCCGGCGGCTACGACCTGGTCGGCGACACCGCCGACCTGCTGGACGGCGCCCCGAGGCCCGGAAGCGTGCCGCCCGAGGACGTCGATCCGGCCGACCTGGTCGAACGCGCCGGCGCGGTGAGCGCGGCGTTGCTGCGGTTCGCCCGCGAAGCGAGCGCCTGAGAGTGCCCCCGTCGACGGGGGTGAGAGGATGACGCGCGTGGCGCGAACCAAGGTCTTCCTGCACATCGGAACCCGCAAGAGCGGGACGTCCTACCTGCAACTGGCCCTGCGTAACTCGGTCGAGGCGCTGGATGAGCAGGGCGTCGCCCTGATGTTCCGCACCCGTGAGCGCAACGTACGGCGGCAGCTGACGCCGTTGCGCGAGCTGGCCGCGACCGGGGACGCGACCTCGGCCACGGCGGCGATGGCGTGGACCGCGGAGCGGATCCGGGCGAAGCCGGACCACCGGCACCTGATCACCCTGGAGGACCTCGCCGAGCTGCCGAGGCCGGCGATCGAGGCGATGGTCGGCGGACTCTCCGACTTCGACGTCGAGGTCGTCGTCACCGCGCGGCACTGGGGGCTGACCCTGCCCTCGGAGTGGCAGCAGTGCGTCAAGGAGCGCCACACCGGCACCTACCGCGACTTCATCGAGGACGTGCGGGCCCGCTCGGGCGAGACGGCCCAGCGCTTCGTGGCCCGTCAGCACCTGCCGCAGATGGTGGAGCGCTGGGGGGCGCACGCCCCGGTGAGGGTGATCGCGGTCCCGCCGTCCAGCCGGACCGAGGGCACGCTGGTCGACCTGTTCTCCGACCTCGTCGGCATCGACCCCGCCAGCCTGGTCACCCCGAAGGGGACCATCAACCAGTCGCTCACCCTGGCGCAGGCCGAGATGCTGCGCCGGGTCAACATCGCGCTGGGCGACCGCCTGCCCGAGCCGGCGCACAGCTATCGCGTGGGGATGCGGGAGTGGCTGACCCGGCGCAGCCTGATGAAGCACCGCGGGTCCTCGATCCGCCTCCCCGCCGAATACCTGGGATGGGCGCAGCAGGAGAGCGCGATGCAGCTCGAGGCGCTCCGCACGGGCCCGGCCCGGATCATCGGCCGGCCGGAGGACCTGGTCGCGACCGAGGAGCTGGCGACCGGTCCGGACAACGTCTCCGACGCCGAGCTGGCCGAGGTCGCGATGACCACGCTGGCCGACCTCGCTGCGGACCGGTGGCGCGAGGTGGAGGAGCAGAAGGCGCAACAGCAGGGCGGCAGGCGGCGTACCAAGCCGCAGGCGCCGCCGCCGGCTGCCCCGGCGACGCGGCTGCGCACCCGACTCGGCCGCACCGGTCCCGGCCGGGCCGTCCGGCGGTGGCTGGGCCGGTGAGCAGCGCCGACGCAGCGCCGCGGGCCGCGGACCAGAGCGGCGCGGCCGAGGGCCGTGCGGTCGTCTACCTGCACATCGGGGCCCGCAAGAGCGGTACCACCACCCTCCAGTCGGTGCTCCGCGCCTCCCGGCGCGAGCTGCGGTCGCAGGGCGTCAACCTGGCGCTGAACACCCAGGACGACCACCAGTCCTTCGCCCAGCCGCTCAAGCGGCTCGGTGGACCCCAGCCGCCCCGGCCGGGCGCGGTCGAGGAGTCGCTGCGGCTGCTGCGGGAGCGACTCGGCAGGCCGGCCCGCCGCCACCTGGTCACCATCGAGGGCATCGCCGAGTTCCGCCCCGAGGGCATCGCCGCCCTGGCCGGCGCGCTGGCCGACCACGAGGTCCACGTCGTACTGACGGTGCGCCCGTGGGACCGGGTCCTGCCCTCGGAGTGGCAGCAGGTGGTCAAGGAGCACGGCACGCAGTCCTACCCGGACTTCCTCGCCGCGGTCAGCGGCGACCACGCGCCGCTCTTCCGTCGTCGCCACGAGACGCCCCAGATCGTCCGGGACTGGATGGTCCACGTCCCGGCCGAGCGGATCCACGTGATCGCCGTCCCCGTCTCCGGGGAGGGGCTCGAAGAGCTCTTCTGCCGGACCGTCGGCGTCGACCCGGCGAGCCTCCAGGCGGCGCCGGCGAGCCTCAACCAGTCCCTCTCCTACCCCCAGGCCGAGCTGCTGCGCCGGGTCAACGCCGCCCTGCCCGAGGAGCTGCACGGTCGCGACGAGTACCGACTGGCCGTCCGCGGCTGGCTGGTACGACGCTGCCTGGCGCTGCTGCCCCGCGCCGGTGCGCTGCGGCTGCCGACGGAGCTGGCGACCTGGTGCGAGGCTCAGATGAAGCGGCACCGGGCCGAGCTGGAGGAGCTCGGCATCGACCTGGTCGGCGACCCGGACGACCTGACCCCGCCGGTGCGCTCCGGCGAGGTGTCGGTGAGCGAGGCGGAGGTCTCCGCGGCGGCGGTGGCGCTGGTGGCGAGCATGACCGCCCTGCGCTGGGAGGAATGGCAGCGGTCGCGGCACGCCCTCGAGGAGGCGACCCGGGCCGCCTCCGGCGCGGGGGGACCGGGCGCGTCGGAGGGCCGGCGGCGCCGCACCCCGGCCACGATCGCGAGGGGGATCGGGCGCCGCCTCCGCCGGGTCGTTCGCTGAGCGTCGATCCGTCTCGGCGCGGGTCGGACCTGTAGGATCAGCGATTCGATGGGGAACGAGAACGGTGTGCCGGCCGGTGGCCGGGCGAGTGTGGGACGTGGGGGTGCTGCGGTGACCCCGCCCGAGATCCTGGAGCACGGCGTACGGGTGACCGCCGAGCCGGACCGGGTCGTCGACGTCGCCGTCGACGGACGGCGCATCTGGTCCTTCCGCACCGGCAACCGGGCCGCCGCCGCGGGCCCTGACGGCCGGGTGACCGTGGAGTGGGCGCCACCGTTGCGCCGGCGCCTGCGCGGGTTCGCCGAGATCAGCGTGCTCGAGGCCGGGGCCGAGCTGGCCCGCCGCGAGTTCCACTTCCCGGGCTCGCAGGAGCGGGCGAGCTTCACCGATCGCGCCGGGCGCCCCCTGGTGATCGGTCCGAACGGCCGCTTGATGCTCTCCTTCGGCGACCACGCCGAGTCGGTCCAGCCACTGCTGGAGGCCGCGCACCGCGTGCTCGCGGTGATGGCCGACGCCGGCGTACGGGGCTTCCTCGCCTACGGCACGCTGCTCGGCGCGGTGCGCGAGGGCGACTTCATCGGCCACGACAACGACGTCGACCTCGGCTACGTCAGCGCGGCGCCGCACCCGGTCGACGTGGTGCTCGAGTCGCTCCGGCTCCAGCACGCGTTCACCCGCGCCGGGATGCGGGTCGAGCGCTACAGCGGCGCCGGACTGAAGATCTGGGTGCAGGACAGCAGCGGCATCGACCGCGGCCTCGACGTCTTCGGTGGCTTCTGGGACGGCGACCGACTGGCTTTCCTCGGCGAGCTGCACACCCCGTTCGAGCGGTCCTGGATCGAGCCGCTGGGTGAGGTGACGCTGGCGGGGGAGACCTTCCCCGCTCCGGCCCGCCCCGAGAAGCTGCTCGAGGCGATGTACGGCCCCGCTTGGAAGGTGCCCGACCCGACCTTCGTCTTCGAGCCCGGCACCGACGCCCGGGCCCGGCTCAACCGCTGGTTCCGCGGGATCCGGGTCGGCCGCAACAGCTGGGACAGCCGCTACGCCCCCGCCGTCGCCGAGGCGCCCCCGAAGAAGCCCCACCACCTGGCCCGTGTGGTGCACGACCACGAGCCGGGGGCCCTGGTGGTCGACATCGGCTGCGGCCGCGGTCGCGATGCGGTCTGGCTGGCCGAGCAGGGGCACCGGGTGATCGGACTCGACTTCTCCGCTATCGGCCCCCGCCACCTGGCCACCGAGGTCGCGGACAGCGACCTGGACGTCGAGTTCCGCTCGGTCAACCTGCTGGAGCTGCAGCACGTGCTCGCCTGGGGCGCCCGTCTCGCCCGGATGCCGGGTCCCCGCACCGTGATGGCTCGCCACCTGGTCAACGCGACCACCGCCCGAGGACGCCAGGGGATGTGGCGGATGGCCGCGATGGCGCTGGCCGACGGTGGACGTCTCTACCTGGAGTTCCTCGGGGCCGACGAGCCGCGGGCGGGCGACGGCACCGAGCTGGTCTGGGAGGTCCGCCCCGCGGTGATCGCCGCGGAGGCCGAGCGCTACGGCGGCACGGTCAAGCGCCTCTGGCCGTATGAGATGAACTTCTACGAGGTACCGCCCCGCGGTCCCGCGGGCGACCCGGCCCCCAGGGATACCGGATGGTGGTCGAATGGCCCGGAAAGGGGACAGCATGAACGAGCAGGACGACTCCGCCGAGGTCTACGAGCCCACCCGCATGCGGAAGATGATGTGGCCGCTCGAGCGGGCCGCCGGGACGCACACGCTGATGACCCGGATGGGGGAGCTCGAGGCGCGCGTCGCCGACATGGAGGCCAACCACGTCCGCTTCGCCGAGCTGGTGGACCTGGTCCAGGAGCTGTTGCTCCCGGTCGCGCTCCAGGACGAGACCAAGGTGGCCGCGCTGGTGGAGCGGTTCAGCGACGAGCTGGACACCGCGCGGGTGGTCGAGTCGCGCGGCGATGAGTAAGCCCTCCTCGGGCGCGGAGTTCCGTCCCGACATCCAGGGTCTGCGGGCCCTGGCCGTCGGCATCGTGATGCTCGCGCACGCCGGCTTCGACCGGTTCGCCGGCGGATTCATCGGCGTCGACGTCTTCTTCGTCATCTCCGGCTTCCTGATCATCGGCCTGCTGGTGGCCGAGGCCGAGCGCACCAGCAGGGTCTCGATCCTCGGCTTCTACGCCCGCCGCGCCCGCCGGGTGCTGCCCGCCGCGACCGTGGTGCTGGTCGCCTGCGCCGCGGTCGCCGCCTGGGTGCTGCCGTACGTGCGCGGCATCGAGGTCGTCAAGGACACCGTCTGGTCGGCCTTCTTCCTCGCCAACGTCCGGTTCGCCAGCGTGGAGACGGACTACTTCGCGGCCGGCGAGCCGCCGTCGATCGTGCAGCACTACTGGTCACTGGCGGTGGAGGAGCAGTTCTACCTGGTCATCCCGCTGGTGATCATGGCGGTGGCGGCGCTGCACCGCCGGCGCAACCGTGCCGGCGCCCCCACGGACCCCGCTGGTGCTCCCGCCGCGGGCGGGCCGGCTACCGGAGCCGGCGGTCTGCGCCGGCAGCTGGCCGTCGTCCTGGTCGCCGTGGTGGCGCTCTCCCTGGCCTGGTCGGTGTACGCGACGGCGGACAACCCCTCGGCCGCCTACTTCTCCACCCTCGCCCGGGCCTGGGAGCTCGCGGCCGGCGGTCTGCTCGCCGTGCTGGTCTGGGGCCGCCGGGTCCCGGCCGGCCGCTGGGTCGCCGACGGGCTGGCCCTCGCCGGCCTGGCGCTGATCGTGTGGGGCACGCTCACCTTCTCCGGAGCGACCGCCTTCCCCGGCATCGCGGCCGCGGTCCCGGTGCTCGGGTCGCTGCTGCTGCTGGCCGCCGGAGCCACCACCGGCGGCTCCGACAGCCTGATCGGTCGCCTGCTCGCCTGCCCCCCGGCGCGGGTCGTGGGGGACTGGTCCTACTCGCTCTACCTGTGGCACTTCCCGGTCTTCCGGGCGGCCGTCGCCGAGTGGGGGCCCCTGGACCGGGTCCAGGTGCTGGCGGCCGTCGTGGTCACCTTCGCGCTGGCGGGCGCGACGTACCACCTGATCGAGCAGCCGTTCCGCAAGCGCGGCACCTGGCGCCGGGTCGGTCGCGCGATCGCGCTCTACCCGGCCAGCGTGGCGCTGGTCGTGGTCGCCGCGGTCGGCGCGAACGCCGCGATCCAGCACCAGATCGACGCCTCGGCCGACAACCCCTCCATCGAGCTGGGCGACTACCGCAAGGGGGAGCTCAGCAAGGACCCGGCGGTCGCGCTGGTCGAGGCCTCGGTGATCGCCGCCGAGGAGGACCGCGCCGTGCCGGGTCAGCTCGACCCGCCGCTCGGCGAGGTGCGCGACTCGATCGCCCCGCTGGGGGACTGCGACTACCGGACCGGCACCCAGGACCTCTGTGCGTTCGGGACCGCCGACGCCGACCGGTCCATCGTGGTGCTCGGCGACTCCCACGGCCGGGCCTGGGGGCCCACCTTCACCACCATCGGTGAGCGCTACGGCTACGCCGTCTACCAGCTCGTCCTCAGCGGCTGCCCGGCCAACCAGGGCACCCGCTCGGACCCGGAGAACGGCGGCGAGTGGGAGTTCTGCGCCGACTTCAACGACTGGACCGTCGAGCAGGTCGCGCAGCTGCAGCCCGACGTGGTGGTGATCGCCAACAACGCCTACAGCCAGGGCTCCTTCAAGGAGATCCAGATGCAGGGGCTGGCCGACCAGGTGACCGCGCTGCGGGAGGTGACCGACCGGGTGGTGCTGGTCGGCGACACCCCGCGACTGCCGGCGATGCCCGGCGTCTGCCTCTCCACCCGCGACGTCGACCTGGGCGACTGCCTGTTCGCCCCGGCCCCGGGCCAGATCAAGAAGCAGAAGGAGTTCGGCGCGATCACCCGCGACAACGGTGGGGAGTACCTCGACGCGCTGGACTGGTTCTGCTCCCGGCGCAAGTGCCCGTCGGTGATCGGCGACATCGTGCCGCTGCGGGACAAGGACCACATCTCCACGCCGTACGCCGAGAAGCTGGCCGGCCCCGTGGCGAAACGGTTGGGGCTGGACGAGTAGGCGGTGCCGGGATCCTCTAGGGTCGCGCGGGTGAGCAAGACGAACGCGGGCAACTTCTTCGAGGACTTCACCATCGGCCAGGTGATCGAGCACGCCACGCCGCGCACCGTCACCGAGGGCGACCGGGCTCTCTACGGAGCGCTCTACCCGACCCGGTTCGCGCTGCCCTCCTCGGCCGCGTTCGCGGCGTCCGTGGGCCTGGACCGGCACCCGGTCGAGGAGCTGGTCGGCTTCCACATCGCCTTCGGCAAGACCGTTCCGGACATCTCGCTGAACGCGGTCGCCAACCTCGGCTACGCCGAGCTCCGCTTCCGCCGGCCGGTGCTGCCCGGTGACACGCTGAGCACCCGCTCGGAGGTGATCGGGCTCAAGCAGAACTCCAACGGCCGCAGCGGTGTGGTCTACGTCCGCTCCACGGCCACCGACCAGCACGGCGAGGTCGTCATCGACTGGTGCCGCTGGGTGATGGTGCACAAGCGCGACCACGCCGCTCCGGCCCCGCAGACCGTGCTGCCCGCGCTGGCCGACGCGGTCGCCGCCGAGGACCTGGTGCTGCCCGAGGGCCTGGACTTCTCCGGCTACGACTTCACCGCCGCCGGTGAGCCGCACCGGTTCGCCGACTATCAGGTGGGCGAGCGGATCGACCATGTCGACGGCGTGACGCTCAGCGACGCCGAGCACATGATGGCGACCCGGCTGTGGCAGAACACTGCGAAGGTCCACTTCAACACCGAGGCACGGCCCGACGGCAACCGCCTGGTGTACGGCGGCCACGTCATCTCGTTGGCCCGCGCCCTCTCGTTCAACGGACTGGCCAACGCCCAGCTGATCGCGGCCATCAACGGTGGGTCGCACGTGGCCCCGGCGTTCGCCGGCGACACCGTCTACGCCTGGTCCGAGGTGCTGGACACGGCGCAGACCTCGGCGCCCGGCGTCGGCGCGCTGCGGCTCCGGCTGGTGGCGACGAAGGGTCGCGACGAGTCGATGACGCTGCGCGGCGAGGACGGCAAGTACGCGCCGGGCGTCCTGCTGGACCTCGACTACTGGGTCTTCGTGCCCCGCTGAGCCGCCTGCTCGGCCTGGGCGGCGCGCCGGTTGTAGTCGGCCCTGCGCCACGGCTGGACGGCGTCCTCCCGGAGCAGCGCGCCGAGCGCGGCCAGCGCCATCTCCAGGCGTGCGTCGGTGTCGACGTCGTCGGGGGAGGTGCCCGCACTGTCCACCGGCTCGAGCTCGGCGGGATCGCCGACCACCCGCACCCCGGTGCGCAGCAGGTTGTCCACGATCGTCCGGCTGCGCCGGCGCAGCCAGTCGGGCACCGTGAAGCCGATCGTCGGCTCGTCGACGTCGAGGGTGGGGAGCACCAGGTTGCCCAGCGGCTTGACGATCCGGTGGTGCTCGGGCCGCGGCAGGTCGGTGACCTGCGCGTTCAGCTCCCGCATCAGCGCGACCGAGGTGGCGCCGATCGAGGTGTTCTGGCGCACCGGCTCGTCCCACGCGGTGCCGCGCAGTCCGGCGGCGTCGCGGAAGCGGTCCCAGAGCAGGTCCGACGGGGCGCCCGGGGCGGGTTGACCACGACGGTGATGTTCTCGAAGCCGATGTAGTCGGCCCAGCGCCGCACGATCTTGTTGGCGTTGTGGCGGGTCCAGAAGGTCCGGTGGATCTTGCGCAGCGTCTCGTCCGCCGCGGAGTCGTCGGTCCGGTTGACCTCCTGAAGGCCGTCGACGTACTGCTGCAGGGTCCAGGTGGAACCGTTCTTGACGACCTCCTGCCACATCGACGGGACCTGGCGACCCAGGTCGCGGACGGTGACGACGGCCCGGATCTCGGTGTCGGGGAAGACCGTGGGCAGGCGCTCGATGTGGGCGCGCTCGATCGCGGCGAAATGCTCCACCGACATCAGCACGGTCTCGGGGTAGGCGTCGATCTCCTCGCGGATCCGCTCCCAGGCACCGGGTGCGCCGTGGTCGAAGTCGATGTAGTCCCGCAGCGCCTTCCACTGGTCCGACCACATCCGACCGGGGAAGAGCACGTCCTGCTCGAGCAGGCGGTCGCGGTTGGCGACCAGCTTTCCCTGCAGGTACGTCGTGCCCGACTTCATCAGGCCGATGTGGAGGATCAGACGGCGAGCCATGGGGTTCCTTCTCGTGCGGTGGCCACCCCCGCACCCTAGTGTCTGCTCAGTCGGCCAGGGTGACCCGGCCGATCCGGTAGGTGACCTCGTCGTCGACGGCGCGGGCGATCTGGTCCAGCTCGATGCTGGTCGGCCAGTCGCTGTCCGCGGGCCACTCGACCTCGGCCGAGGCGACGGACGGGTCGGCCGCCCGGTCCAGCAGATCGGCCACGGTCAGGTGCAGGTAGTCCGGGGCGTCCTCGCCCTTCTGCGGTCCGCGGACCAGGGTCGCCGAGGCGACCTCGCCGTCCTCGACCGTCACCTCGACCGGCCCGGTCACCGGGCAGAAGCAGATCGCCTCCAGCCGGTAGGTGTAGTCCTCCGCGGTGAACACCCTCTCCCCGGCCGCGTCGGTGGTCCACGGGTCGGCCGGAGCGGTCGACGGAGCCGTCGAGGCAGCGGGTGAGGGGTCCGTCGCGGTGCTCGCCCCGCCGGACTCCTCCCCGCCGCAGGCGGTGAGACCGAGGAGGGCAGCGACGAGACAGGCCAGGAGCAGGGGAGCGGGTCGTCGCACGTACCTCATGCCCCTTCCGACGCGCCACGGTGCCGGGAGGTTCCCGGCGCGGCGGGCAGGTCGGGTGGCGCCGGCGCGGGGCCCGGGACGGCGGCGAAGTAGCGCGCCAGCGGCCACAGCGAGAGGACCAGCACCATCGGCACGCAGAAGCCGAACCGGAGGTCGTCGGAGCCGACCAGACCGGTCAGCACCGCGCCGAGCAGGCCGCCCACGTAGTTGAACTGGTTGAACCGGGCGATCACCACGTCCACCCGGCGGCGGTCACCACCCTGGGAGGTGCCGGCGATCGCGGCCGCCGCGGAGAAGCTCAGCGGGGCGACCACCGAGATGCCGAAGCCGACCACGGCGAAGCCGAGCACGGCGACCGGCCACGAGGGAGCGAGCGTGACCACGACCAGTCCGGCGCAGGCGATCACGGCGCCGCAGCGCAGCACCGGCACGGCGCCGTACCGGGCGACCAGGCCGTCGCCGGCGAGCCGGGTGACCAGCGAGGCGACCAGGTAGGGGAGCGTGGCGAGAGCGACCCACCGCGACGGGGCGTCGAAGACCTCGTCCAGGTAGACCGCGCCCCAGGTCTGGCTGGCGGTGTCGACCATGTAGAAGATCACCATGCCCAGGCCGACCATCACGATCGGCCGCCACGGGACCGGGACGGCCAGGTCGGCGGCCGCCGGCTGCACCAGCAGGTCGTCGGGCTCCTCGTCGGGCGGCAGGAACGGCAGCAGCGCCACCACCAGCGGCACAGCGGCGATCGCCGCCGCGGCGCTGAGCGGCAGGTCGGCCGAGGCCAGGGTGAGACCGGCTCCGACCAGGCCACCGGCGGTCCAGGCGCCGTGGAAGGAGGGCAGGATCGGACGCCGGTAGCGGTGCTCGAGAGCCACCGCCTGCATGTTGGTGGTCGCGTCCACGATGCCCAGGCCGACGCCGTACGACGCCACCCCGGCGTAGTAGAGCGGGAGGTCGGTCGCCGCCACCATCAGCGGCATCCCGACGCCGATCACCACCAGGCCGACCCGCAGCAGGAGGGCGCTGTCCACCCGCGCCGCCAGCCGCTCGGTCAGCACCGACCCGGCGCCGGCGAGCAGCACGATGGCGAGCAGCACCAGGGAGACGTCGATCTCGGAGAACGCCCAGCGGTCCTTGATGTCGGGCAGTCGGGTGGTGAGGCTGATGAAGACGAGGCCCTGCGTGGCGAAGGCCAACGCGACGGCCGACCGGTGCCGGGTCAGGTTCACCCGGTGATCCTGCCACGTCGCGACGGTCACCGAGGGCGCTCGCCCGGGTTCCGCGGGATCAGTCGATCGCGTCGACGCGCCAGCCCCCGCCCGAGCGCACCACCCGCACCCGGTACTTCTGCGCCGAGCCGGCCGCGCGCCAGGCGGTGTCGCCCGCGCTGCGGTGCTGCACGTTGGCCACCAGCGTCACCGTGCGGGTCGCGGCGTCCACCTTCGAGGACTTCGCCGACCGGATCACGGTGCGCGTGGCGGTCTTGTCCGCGACCAGCTGCTGCCACCGACTGAGCTCGGCCGGGGTGGCGCCCCAGTACGTCTCCTTCAGGTAGGAGGCGTAGACCGGGGTGGCCAGCCGGATCAGGCGGTTGACCCAGGCGTAGAGGCTCGGGTCCTTCCAGGAGTAGGTGGTGAACGCGGTGAGGCCGGCCCGCGCGGCCGCGGACGGCCCGTCGCGCCGCGGAGCGGCGGCGGGTGCCGCCCGGCCCTCGGCGCCGTCGTGCGGGACGGCCGTCGTGCCGTCCTCGGCGGTCCGCTCGACCTGCGACGGCGCGGTGCCGCAGCCCAGCAGGAGTACGGCGCTCAGCAGCGCCACGATGACGGTGGAGGTCCGGCGACGCACCTGGTCACGCTCCCTTCGTGTAGCCGTAGACACGCCAGTTCCCGCCGCCCGCGGGCAGTTCGACCAGCAGCAGGTCCAGGCTCCAGGAGTCGGCTCCGTCGTCGACCGCGGCCCGGACCGCGACCGCGTTGTCACCGGCACTGACCAGCTCGACCGCGCCGGCCCGTCCGGCCGGCACCCGCCCGGAGTCGACCGAGCGGAGTCGGGTGAGGAGAGCCGGGGTGGTCAGCGGCTTGAGCTGCTTGAGCCATGGGCCCTGCTCGGTGCCGGCGAGGAAGCCGGCGGTGAACCTCTCGGCGACGGGCTCCCACTCCTCGGCGGCCTCGGCCGCGGCGCCGCTGGTGTCGCTGCCGACCCAGTACGGGTCCCACGCGCCGTCCTTCGGCGCGCCCTCGTCGACCGTCGACACCGGCGGACCGCTCATCTGCTCCGCGCCGGGCCCGGTGTCCTCGGAGCCGAGGGGCAGCATCCGGATCGCGATCGCCGCACCGACGAGCAGCACGAGGACCGCTGCGGCGACCCCCCAGGTGCGGCCGCTGACCCGGCCGAGCGCCGCCCGGATCCGTCCCGGGAAGGAGACGGCGGACGAGCCCCGCCGGGGCCGAGCCCGTCGCGACGGACGGCTCGACCGTCGCACCGGCGGCGCGGTCTCGTTGCGCTTGAGCTTGCGGGAGCCGCTCATCAGCAGGCCTCCTCGCCGAGCGCGACGTGGAGGTGGTCGGTGAAGGTCGGGTCGCCGGCCTCGTCGCCCTCGGGCCCGGCGGGGTAGGGCCGCCAGCCCTGGCCGTCCGGGGCCCAGTACTGCTCGTTCCACAGCAGGTAGCGCACGCCGAGCTGGGTGGCGTTGGTGCCGAGGTAGTCGGCCACCGCGTCGCCGAGTGCCGTACGGCGCGCCGGGCCGCTCGCCTCGGTCAGGCCGACGTCCAGCGCGTCGAGGCACTGGGTCTCGGTGTCGCCGTGCGCCCGGAACGACACCACGTCCTCGAACTCCTCGCTGATGCAGCGCATCGCGTCGGTCATCGCGGCGGGCAGCTGCTGCTCGACCTCCGCCCACGGCGTGGCCGGGCAGGTGCCGACGGCCGGCTCGCCGCAGGCGTCGTACCCCTCGAAGTAGGTGCCGCTGAGCTGCTGCACGATGAACCGCGCGCTGGGCTCCTGGGCCTGGTAGCTCTCCGGGAACGGGCCGCCCTGCACGCCGGCGGCCGCGTCGCCGACGCTCATCGCGGCCCAGTCGAGGTCGGTGAGGCCCGGGCGGTCGACGTCGGCCACGCCGAGGAAGGCGTCGGTGGCGTGCTTGGTGTCGGTCACCTGGGCCGCGGTGCCCCACCCGTCGTCGGCGCGCTGCGCGAAGAGTCCGGTGTCCGACCGGGGGTCGAGGCCGCTCTCGGTCAGTGCGGCCGCGACCGCCACCACCGCGGCCTCGCGCGGCAGTCCGGCCGCGGCGGTGCGGGCGATGATCGTGCGGGCCCGACCGATCTGGTCCTGGTCCAGCGCAGAGCCCTGGGGCAGCGCCAGTCTCTTGGGCACCGGGATCACGACCTCGGGGACCGGTTCCTCCTCCTCGGCCGCCTCGCCGGGACCGAGTCCGTTCATCCCGATGCTGGCAACGACCGCGGGGTGGTCCGAGGCGACGCTCATCACCCGGCTGCTGAGCAGTGAGCTGCCCGGCGGGTGGAAGAGGTACATCACGGCGCTGTCCTTGGCGAAGCCGTAGCCGACTCCGCGCATCCGGGCCTCCGCGGTCCACGACCCCTGGTTGCCGTGGGAGTTCATGTCGCCGCCGACGATCACCGGCCCGAAGGCCGAGAGCGTGTCGGCCAGGCCGATCACGATGTCCATCGCCTGGCCGAACTGGCCCACCCGCGACTGCGACGGGTTGCCGTGCTGGCGCGGGTACTTCGCCGCGTTCGTCATCATGTGGGTGGAGATCAGCGAGACGACGGCGCCGTCCTCGCGCTGCACCATGCCCCAGGTGGCGTAGCGGTCCCAGGTGACCGCCTGGCCCTGGTGGAAGGTCCGGTCGTCGTTGACGACCTTGACCCGGCCGCCGTCCAGGAAGCGCCAGGTGTCGCTGCGCCAGAGCACCACGTTGTTCATCGACTGGCTGACGCCGCCGACGGAACGGTCGACCACCGGGTCGCGGTAGGCGCCGTAACCCGGGGTGGAGCCGCGAATCGAGTCGATGCTGCGGGCGCCGACCTCGTTGAGCAGGATGAAGTCCGAGCCGGTCCCGGCGAGGCTGCGCATCGAGGAGGAGAACCCACTGGCGCTCGAGCGGTTGGGGATGTTCGCGACCGCGGCGCTGACCGACCCTTCGATCGGCGCGCCGAGCGGACCGTCGATGGTGCCGACCGAGCCGAGCGCCAGCCCGGTGCCCGAGCGACCCGTCCCCTCCGGGGCGATCTCGACCTCCGGCTCGGGCTGCTTGCCGACGATCCTGGTGGGCTTGGTGACGCCGAGCTCCACCTTCCGGGTGGCCAGGAACTTCTGCGGGTCGACGGGATCGGAGTCGACGGTGACCCCGATCCGCACCGTCCCGGTGCGCGGGGCCCGGCCGAGGACATCGGTGACATCGACGATGTCACCGTCGTCGTAGTGGGCCGAGGCGAGGCGGCGATAGCTGCTGACCACACCCGCGCCGTGGTCCACGCTGACCACCAGTCCGCCCTGCGACGCCTCGCTCACGGTCACCACGCCGGCGCCCATCGCGCGCACCGGGGCCCGTCCCTGGACCGCGACGTCGACGCCGGGCTGGAGCTTCTCATAGCCCAGCACCGGGTGGGTGCGGGTGCCGAAGGGGGAGACGATCCGACCCTGCAGCGGGTTGGACCAGGCGGTGGGGCGCAGCCCGGTCCGGGCGGGGCAGGCCGACGTCGTCGGTGCGGCCTCCGGCAGGCCGGCCGCGGCGGTGGTCGATGCGGGCGCCAGACCGGTGCTCCAGCCGGCGGCGATCAGGGACAACGAGAGCGCGAGGATGCCGGCAACCCTGGAACGCCCATGACTCACCGCGTCATCCTCTCAGACGCCCGAGGACCTCGGAGCCGCAGGGAGCGCTTGACGCGGGGACGGTCCGGCAGCACCGTTGACGGTCATGAGTGAGTCGCACCGGGTGGGCTGCCCGCGCTGCGTCGTGCCCATCGCGCGGACCGGGGCGGGTGGTTGGGCCTGCCCCGAGCACGGTGAGGTCGCCCCGCTCTGGAAGCCGACCGAGGTGACCTATGCGGCCTTCACCGAGCACCTGGCCCGTGCCGGCACCTTCCCCACCTACCTGCCGTGGCCGCTCGGGCCGGGGTGGAGCGTCACCGACTTCGCGGTCGTGGAGGACGGCGTGCCGCGGGCGACGATGACCTGCGTCTCCGGCGCGACCGCGCTGGACGGTCCGGTGGACGTGATGGTGGTGAGCGAGGAGACCGGCACCGGCCTGGGCGCAAGGGTCGCCGGACTCCCCGCAGGACCGGACGGCCTTCCCGGCCGCCCGCTGCACGGCGGAGTGGCGGACGGACCACCGGAGGTGAAGGTGAAGCTGGATGCGCACACGGTGGGACTCTGGCCGGTCTCCACCAGCCGCAGCGAGGTGGAGTGGGACCGCTCGGTGCTCGCCGGAGAGGCTCACGGCAGGTGGCTGTGGCTGGTGCTGCGTCCCGCCTCGGCGATCCTGCTGTTGCGCGACCTCTGGATCCTGCGGGACGTCTCGGTCACCGGCCCACAGCTGGTCACGCTGCCGTTCGGAGGTCCTGCGCCGTCCTGGTGAACCGGGTACGACGGCCGCCGGCGCCGGGCGCCTACGATCGGCGCGTGCAGATCGACCTCCACACGCACTCCGCCGTGAGCGACGGCACGGACACCCCGACGGACCTGGTGCGGGCCGCGGCCGCCGCCGGGCTCGACGTGGTCGGGCTGACCGACCACGACACCACCGCGGGGTGGGCGGAGGCGGCGACCGCGGCTGCGTCGTACGGGATCGTGGTGGCGCCGGGCATCGAGATCTCCACCCGGCACCAGGGGGCCGGCGTGCACCTGCTCGCCTACCTGCCGGACCCGACCGACGCCGCACTCCTCGCCGCACTGGACCGGATCGTGGCCGGCCGCGACGAGCGGACGCCCGCGATGCTGGCGCGGTTGCGCGAGCTCGGCATCCCGGCCACCGAGGAGGCGCTCGCCGAGGTGGCCGGCCGGACGGTGGTCACCGGGCGGCCGCACGTCGCCGACCTGCTGGTCCGGCTCGGTGTCGTCCCGGACCGGGATGCGGCCTTCGCGGGCTACCTCGCCGAGGGCGGGCCCGCGTTCGTCGACCGCTACGCCGCCGACCTGACCGCCACCGTCGGCCTGGTCGTCGCGGCGGGCGGGGTGCCGGTGATCGCCCACCCGTGGGGACGTGGGTCCCGGCGGGTCCTCGACCCGACCGGCCTGGCAGGACTGCGGGACGCCGGGCTGGCCGGCCTGGAGGTGGACCACCTCGACCACGGCCCGGCAGAGCGGGCGGAGCTGCGCGGGATCGCCGAGGACCTCGGCCTGCTGGTCACCGGCTCCAGCGACCACCACGGTGCCGGGAAGGTCGGGCACGACCTCGGCTGCGAGACCACCGCTCCGGAGGTCTGGGAGGCGATTCAGGACCGGGCACGTCGCAACGGCTCGCCCGTCACCGCCTTCGGCGGCTGAGCAGCGGGCCGCCGGGCGTCGGCGGGCGCCAGGGCGGCGGGCTACTTGCGGCCCAGGGCCTGCAGTCGCTGCAGCGCCGATCCGGGCACCAGCCGGCTCGCCGCGACGATCGCCTTGTAGCGCTTGGACGGCACCGACAGCGCGCGCCCGCGGTCGAAGTCGGCCAGCGCCTCGCGGACCAGGCGGTCCGCGTCCAACCAGAGCATCCGCGGCGCCGAGGAGTCCCGGTCGACCCCGAGCCGTTCGTGGAACTCGGTGCGCACGAAGCCCGGGCACAGCGCCATCACCACCACCCCGCGGTCGGCGTACTCGTTGTGCGCCCAGGCGCTGAAGCTGTTCACCCATGCCTTGTCGGCGCTGTAGGTGCCACGGGGGAGGAAGGCCGCGACGCTGGAGACGTTGATCACCCCACCGCGGCCGCGGTCCACCATCGGGCCGAGCGCCGCGTGGCTGAGCTGGAGCACGGCGCGGACCAGGATGTCGTGCTGGCCCTGCTCGACGGCGATCGGGTTGTCCAGGAAACGGCGCTTCAGGCCGAACCCGGCGTTGTTCACCAGCAGGTCGACGGGGCGCTCGGCGTCGGAGAGGCGTGCCGCGACCAGACTCAGCTGGTCGGGGTCGGTGAGGTCGGCCGGCAGCACCTCCACGGAGACGCCGTACCGGGCGGAGAGGTCGTCGGCCACCGCGGCCAGCCGCTCCCGGTCCCGGGCGACCAGCACCAGATCCTCGCCGCGCGCGGCGAGCTGGGTGGCGAACTCGTGACCGATGCCGGCGGTGGCGCCGGTGACCAGGGACGTCGACATGCCGGACAGTCAAGCAGGCGCAACCGCCGAACAGCGGTGCGGTCCGGCATGATGGCAGTGATGAACGCGAAGACGGGCGCTGCCTCCACGACCATCCTCGCCGTCGCCAACCAGAAGGGCGGCGTCGCGAAGACCACCAGCGTGGCGTCCCTCGGAGCCGCGTTGGCCGAGCTGGGGCAGAGCGTGCTGCTCGTCGACCTCGACCCGCAGGCCTGCCTGACCTTCTCCCTGGGCATCGACCCCGAGGACCTGGAGCTGTCGATCCACCAGGTGATCACCAAGGGGAGCGACCCCGTCGAGGTGCTCATCGCGACCGACGACGGGGTGGACCTGATGCCGGCGACGATCGAGCTCGCCCGGGCCGAGGCCGACCTGCTCACCCGCACCGGGCGCGAGCACGTGCTGCGCGGCGTCCTGGAGGACCTGGCGGCGGCCGGTCGCCACTACGACTGGGTGCTGCTCGACTGCCCGCCCTCGCTGGGCGTGCTGACCGTCGCCGCGCTCACCGCCGCCGACGGGGTGGTGGTGCCGCTGCAGTGCGAGACGCTGTCGCACCGCGGCGTCGGCCAGCTGCTGGACACGGTCCACGACGTACGTCGCTTCACCAACCGCGACCTCGAGGTGTGGGGCGTGCTCCCCACCCTGTACGACGGCCGCACCAACCACGCCCGCGCCGTGCTCGAGACGATCTCGGAGACCTACGACCTGGACGTCATCGAGCCGCCCATCCCGAAGACGATCAAGTTCGCCGAGGCGCCGGCGGCGGGCCGCTCGATCCTCGCCACCAGCCGCAGCAACAAGGGAGCCAAGGCCTACCGCGAGGTGGCCGCCAACCTGCTCGCCCGCCAGGGCAGCTGATCGGAGGGTCCGCACCAGCATGAAGCACGCCGCACCCCCAGCCGCACGTCGTCGGTCCGCCTCCGCGCGGCACCGGGCACCGGTGCGTCCGCGCTACGGACGGATCACGGTGTTCGGCTCCGCGGTCGCGGTGACCACGCTGGCCGCACTGGGCTCGATCGGAGTGATCCCCACCCACGCGGAGGAGCCGCCGAGCAGCGTCTCCGCCGTGGTGGGGGACGAGAGCGGATCGGCGTCCCAGAACGAGGCGGCGGGCGAGGCAGCAGGCGAGACGGCCGGCGAGGACGACGGATCGGTCGAGCTCGAGGGCACCTTCGCGGCAGCCGAGGTCGAGCCCACCGCGCCGGCACTCCCGGCGGACTCGGGGACCGGGCAGCGGGTCGTGTTCAGCGAGGGCCAGCAGCGCGTCTGGCTGGTCGACCCGCGTGCGAAGGGGGCCGACGAGGAGGGCGTGGTCCGCAGCTACCTCGCCTCCGGTAGCGTCGAGGACAACCTCGACCCGGGCACCTACCAGGTCTTCTCCCGGTCGCGCCACGCCATCGGCATCGACGACTCCGGCACCATGGAGTACTTCGTGCGGTTCACGCACGGCAACGAGGGCGCCGCGATCGGCTTCCACTCGATCCCGGTCGACGACGGCGAGCCGGTGCAGACCCGCGCCCAGCTGGGCACGCCGCTCTCCCACGGCTGCATCCGACAGGCCAGGGCCGACGCGATCGCGCTGTGGCGGTTCGCGCCGACCGGCAGCACGGTGGTGGTCACCGCCTGACCGTGCCGTCCGGACGGGGCCGCGAGGGCGGCCGCCGTCGGACGGTGGCCGTCAGCCCTCGGTGCTGGCGGGAGCGCTCTCGCCACCGCCGTTGCCGCCGCCACTGCGCCGACGACGCCGACGACGCCGGTTCGCCGATCCGGCCGAGGAACCGTCACCCTGCTCGCCGCTGCCGGACTCGGTCGCGGGGGAGCCGGTCTGCGACGCGTCCGCCGTGGCCTCGCCGGCCGGCTGACCACCGCGGGTCCGCTTCCGGCTCCGGTTCCGGTTGCGGCTGGGCGCCGGACGGTCGCTGTCACGCTTCTCCCGCGGCGCACGCTCCACCGGGGCGGGGTCGACGATCCGACCCTTCGTGCCGGGCGCGATGCCCTGGTCGTGGAAGAGGTGCTCGGAGGTCGAGTAGGTCTCCAGCGGCTCGTCGAACGGCAGGTCGAGCGCCTTGTTGATCATCTTCCAGCGGTGCACGTCGGTCCAGTCGACCAGCGTGATCGCGGTGCCGGTGGCGCCGGCGCGGCCGGTGCGGCCGATCCGGTGGACGTAGGTCTTGTCGTCCTCGGGGCAGGTGTAGTTGATGACGTGCGAGACGCCGGAGACGTCGATCCCGCGCGCCGCCACGTCCGTGGCCACCAGGACCTTCAGCTTGTCCTCGCGGAACTTGGTCAGCGCCCGCTCGCGCGCCGCCTGCTGCATGTCGCCGTGCAGCGGGCTCGACTTGAAGCCGCGCTCGCTGAGGTCGTCGGCGACCCGCTGCGCCTGACGCTTGGTGCGGGTGAAGACGATGATCTTGTCCGCCGACTCCGACTGCAGTACCCGGCCGATGATCTCGGGCTTGTCCAGGTCGTGGGCCAGGTAGATGAACTGGGCGGTGGCCGGCACCGTCGCGTTCTCGTACGACGACTCGGCGCGGATGTTCATCGGGTGGCGCATGTGCATGCGGGCCAGGGAGACGATCGCCGAGGGCATCGTCGCGGAGAACAGCATCGTCTGCCGGGTCTCCGGGGTCTGGCGGATCAGGCGCTCCACGTCCGGGAGGAAGCCCAGGTCGAGCATCTCGTCGGCCTCGTCGAGGACCAGGGCGTGCACGTGGGAGAGGTCGAGGGCGCGGCGGTTGGCCAGGTCGATCAGGCGGCCCGGCGTACCGACGACGATGTCGACGCCGGCGTCGAGCGCCTCGAGCTGCGGCTCGTAGCCCACGCCGCCGTAGACGGTGAGGACCCGGAGGCCGCGGTCCCGGCTGGCGAGGTCGAGGTCGCTGGAGACCTGGAGCGCGAGCTCGCGGGTCGGGGCGACGATCAGCGCCTGCGGCTTGCCCTCCGGCAGCTCGGCGTAGTCGGCATCGGTGCGGGCGACCGAGCGCTGGATCACCGGGATGCCGAAGGCGAGGGTCTTGCCGGTGCCGGTGCGGGCCTGACCGATCAGGTCGGTGCCCATCAGCGCGATGGAGAGGGTCATCTCCTGGATCGCGAACGGGTGGGTGATCCCGGAGCGCTCCAGCGAGTCGCAGATCGCCGGCATCACGCCGAGTTCGCGGAAGCTGGGGGTGGCCGGGGTGGTCGGGGTGTCGGTCTGCTCCGGCGCGTCGGCGCCGGCCTGGATGTCGTTGCTCAGTGTCCTGTCGCTTTCATGAGTTTCAGCCGTCCGGCGCAGGATCCGTTTCGATCGCAGCCGGTCCACCGATGGAGTCCGATGCGGCTGCGAGACGACCCTCGGGGGCCGGCCCTTCACACTCAGCCGCGCACATACACGGGCGGCGCCGCCGCTCGTGCACAGCGCTCTGCCCGCACTCATCGTATCGGTACGCTGCGCGCATGGCCGAAACCGCCGACGTCCCCACCGCCTCGGAGGTGCCCGAGGATCCCGCCTACCGACAGGCGGTGATCGATCTGCTCGCCGTGATCGCCTACGGGGAGATCTGCGCGTTCGAGCGTCTGGTCGAGGACGCCAAGCTGGCGCCCACCCTCGCGGACAAGGTCGAGCTGGCCACGATGGGATGCGTCGAGTTCCAGCGGGTGCACGGACTGCAGGCGCGGATCGGTGAGCTAGGCGGGGACCCGTTCGAGGCGATGGTGCCGTTCCGCGAGTCGATCGACGCCTTCCACGCGCACACGGCCCCGGCCGACTGGTACGAGGGCCTGATCAAGGCCTACGTCGGCGACGGGCTGGCCAGCGACTTCAACCGGGAGATCGCCGCCTACCTCGACCCGACCACCCGCGACCTGGTGGTCGCCACGATGGAGGGCACCAGCCACTCGGCGTTCGTGGTCGACCGGGTGCGGGCCGGGATCGCCGAGGACCACCGGCTCGGCGGCCGACTCGCGCTGTGGGGCGGCGGCTGATGGGGGAGGCCCTGATCCAGGCCCAGCGGATCGCCGCCGACCGGGACGCGCTCAGCGCCCTGCTCGCCGGTGGCGTGGACCGCCCCGGCCTCGACCTGGCGGCCCTGGGCCGGATGTTCACCCGGCTGACCGAGCGCCACGCCGCCCGGATGGCGGACCTGGGCCTGGAGGCCTGAGCCTGGACCCGGCCGGGGTCGCCCCGGCGGGGGTCTCAGGCGGGCCCGACGCCGTTGAGGTCGATGGTGGTCACCAGTCCCGGGTGGTCGGAGGCGACCCGTACCTCGCGGCTGGCCACGCGCCTCATCGCCGACGGGTAGAACTGGTACATCACCGCGCGGTCCTTGGCGTAGGAGAAGCCGGCGGCGCCCAGCTTGGACGCGGCGGTCCACGCCCCTGGTCCGGGTGGGAGTTCATGTCCCCACCGAGCAGCACCGGGCCGTGGGCGGCGAGGGTGCGCACCGCCGCGGTCAGACGATCCATCCCGGCGGCGTAGCGCTGCAGCCGGCTCTGCCCGGGGGAGCCGGGCTGTCGCGGGGCGCGGACCGGGTTGGTCATCATGTGCGTCGAGATCACCGAGACGATCGCGCCGTCCTGGTGCTGGAGCACACCCCAGGTGGCGTAGCGGTCCCACACGAAGGCCCGGCCGCGCAGGTAGCCGACGTCGTTGTCGACGATCTTGATCCGGCCGCCGTCGACCAGGTGCCAGCTGTCCTCGCGCCAGGCGATCACGTTGTTCATCGACTGCACCCCGCCGGGCGAGCGGTCCGGGACCGGGTCGCGGTAGACGCCGTACCCGGGGGCCAGGGCGGCGATCTGCCGGGTGGAGCGGCGGGAGACCTCGTTGAGCAGCAGGAAGTCCGGTGAAGCGCTGGTCAGGGTGGCCATCGAGGCGGCGAAGCCGCTGCTGCTGGTCCGGTTCGGGATGTTCGCGACCGCGGTGGTCACCTGCCCCTGCACCGGCAGGCCGATCGGGGCGTCGACGTCGGTCGGCGGGCCGAGGGCGAGTCCGCTGCCGCTGCGTCCCCGGCTGGACGGCGCCCGCGGCACCGGGTCGAGGTCACGCAGGTTCGGCGGGACCTTCACCCGGGACTGCCCGCCGTAGCGGTCACCGCGATCGGCCGGGCCGCCGGCGGACGCGCTCGGCCCGGCCGTCCCGGTCGGCGACGCGGCGGTCGCGGAGCTGGTCGGGCCCGACGCGCCGGGCGCCGAGCCGGCGCGGTCCTCGTCGCCGCCGGCGAGCCGGACCGCTCCGAGGACCAGCCCCGCGATGACCGCGAATCCGGCGAGCAGCAGCCACGGGCTCTGCTCCGGGGAGGTGCGGTCGCTGTCCACCGGACGGAGTGTAGGTGCCACCCCGCGTCACAGCTGCGAGAGCCCGCGGGTGCGCGGGCGATCCAGGGCGGGTTCCGGGGCGGGCTCCGGGCGGTTCGGGGTGCGCGCAGATTCACGTCCCGGCCGGTGGGTGCTCCACGGAACCGCCCGCGCCGACGTCTACGCTGAACCGCGGAACGTCCGACGACCCTCCCCAGGAGCAGCACGTGGCAGCGATCGAAGCCGTTGGCGCCCGCGAGATCCTCGACTCGCGCGGCAACCCCACCGTCGAGGTCGAGGTACTCCTCGACGACGGTGCGTTCGCCCGGGCCGCCGTGCCCAGCGGGGCGTCGACCGGGGCCTTCGAGGCGGTGGAGCTGCGCGACGGCGGCGACCGCTACCTCGGCAAGGGCGTGCGGCAGGCCGTCGACGCGGTGGTCCAGACCATCGGCCCGGCGCTGGAGGGCATCGACGCCGCCGACCAGCGGCTCGTCGACCAGACCATGCTGACCTCCGACGGCACCCCCAACAAGGCGCAGTACGGCGCCAACGCGATCCTCGGCGTGTCGCTGGCCGTCGCCCGTGCCGCCGCCGACTCCGCCGAGCTCCCGCTCTACCGCTACGTGGGCGGCCCGAACGCCCACGTGCTGCCGGTGCCGATGATGAACATCCTCAACGGCGGCGCGCACGCCGACACCAACGTCGACATCCAGGAGTTCATGATCGCGCCGATCGGTGCCGCGTCGTTCCGCGACGCGCTGCGCTCCGGCGCCGAGGTCTACCACGCGCTGAAGTCGGTGCTGAAGAGCCGCGGACTGGCCACCGGGGTGGGCGACGAGGGCGGCTTCGCCCCCGACCTCGAGTCCAACCGGGCCGCCCTGGACCTGATCGCCGAGGCCGTCGGCAAGGCCGGCTACGAGCTCGGCACCGACATCGTGCTCGCGCTCGACGTCGCCGCGACCGAGTTCTGCCAGGACGGCCGCTACACCTTCGAGGGTGCGCAGAAGACGGCCGAGGAGATGACGGCCTACTACGCCGAGCTGGTCTCGGCGTACCCGATCGTGTCGATCGAGGACCCGCTGGACGAGGAGGACTGGGACGGCTGGAAGGCGATCACCGACCAGCTCGGCACCGCCACCCAGCTCGTCGGCGACGACCTGTTCGTGACCAACGTCGAGCGGCTCCAGCGCGGCATCACCGGCGGCCAGGCCAACGCGCTGCTGGTGAAGGTGAACCAGATCGGATCGCTGACCGAGACCCTCGACTCGGTCGAGCTCGCGCACCGCAACGGCTACCGCTGCATGATGAGCCACCGCTCCGGCGAGACCGAGGACACCACCATCGCCGACCTGGCGGTGGCCACCAACTGCGGTCAGATCAAGACCGGCGCCCCGGCCCGCTCCGAGCGCGTCGCCAAGTACAACCAGCTGCTCCGGATCGAGGACGAGCTCGGCGACGCCGCCCGCTACGCGGGTGCCGGCGCCTTCCCCCGGTTCCGGGGCTGAGCACGAGCCACCCATGGCCGAGGACCGCAGGACCAGCCGGAAGCCGGGGCGCCCCGCACGGGGGCGCTCCGGTCCCGGCGGCTCGCGGTCCTCGGGCCAGGGCGTGCAGCGCCGGCAGGCCCAGCGGGAGCGGGCGGCCGTCGCCGAGGCGACCACCGCGGCGGAGAAGCGGCGCACCCGGCTGACCGGTCGCGCCGCGATCCTGGTCCTGGTGCTGGCGGTCCTGGCCGTCTCCTACGCCTCCTCGCTGCGCGCCTACCTCCAACAGCGCTCCCAGATCAACGACCTGCAGGCCCAGATCGCCGAGCGCAAGGACGCGATCGACGACCTCGAGCGCGAGAAGGAGCGCTGGCAGGACCCGGCGTTCGTGGCCCAGCAGGCGCGCGAGCGGTTCGGCTACGTGCCGCGCGGCGAGACCCCGTTCGTGGTGGTCGACGAGGACGGCGAGCTGCTCGACGGCTCCTCCGAGCTCTCCGACCCCGACGAGGTGGTGCAGACCGAGGAACGGGCCTGGTACGACGACGTGTGGGACTCGATGAAGATCGCCGGCGACCCGCCGACCCGGATCCCGGACCCCCCGAAGAAGAAGATCGACCCCTCCCAGGAGGACCTGGAATGAGAGCGGCCGAGGCCGAGACGTTCACCGACGAGGACGCCGCTGTCGTCCACGAGCAGCTCGGTCGCCCGGCGCGCGGGGTCCACGGGGTCGGATACCGCTGCTCCTGCGGTCGCCCCTTGGTGGTGGTCACCGAGCCGCGCCTGCCGAACGGCACTCCGTTCCCGACCACCTACTACCTGACCGCTCCGCGGATCAACTCCCGGATCGGGACGCTGGAGGCCTCCGGCGTGATGCGCGCGATGCAGGACCGGCTCGCCGAGGACGAGGCGCTGGCGGCCGCCTACCGGGCGGCACACGACTCCTACCTGGAGGACCGGGCCTTCGTGGGCCGGGCCCACGAGCTGGAGGTGCCCGAGATCGACGGGATCTCCGCCGGCGGGATGCCCGACCGGGTCAAGTGCCTGCACGTGCTGGCCGCCCACGCACTGGCCGCCGGGCCCGGGGCCAACCCGCTCGGGGACGAGACCCTCGACCGCCTCGGGTGGACCGAGGAACGCTGCCTCTGCACCGGCGCGTGGCCGGGCACCCCCGACACCAGCATCGGTGCCGATGCGTGAACCGGTCGCCGCGATCGACTGCGGCACCAACACGATCAAGCTGCTGATCGGCACCCTCCCCGAGGTGGCGGTCCGCGAGACGCGGATGGTCCGCCTCGGCCAGGGCGTCGACGCGACCGGGCTGCTCGCCCCCGAGGCGCTGCAGCGGGCCTTCGCCGCGATCGACGAGTACGCGGCGCTGATCGGTGACGCCGGCGCCCACCGGATCCGGTTCTGCGCGACCTCGGCGACCCGGGACGCCGGCAACGCCGCGGAGTTCGCCGCAGGCGTCCGCGCCCGGCTCGGTGTGGACCCGGAGGTGCTGTCGGGGGAGGAGGAGGCACGCCTCGCCTTCGCCGGCGCCACCCGGGACGCGGGGACGATCCCGGCGCCGGTGCTGGTGATCGACATCGGCGGCGGCTCCACGGAGCTGATCCTGGGCGACACCTCGCGCGGCCCGCGGACGGCGTACTCGATGGACATCGGGTCGGTACGGCTGCACGAGCGGCACCTCGGTGGCGACCCGCCGACCGCCCAGCAGATCGACGCCTGTGTCGCGGACATCGACGCCGCACTGGACGAGGCGGCCGCGCACGGGGCGGACCCCGCCGTCGCCGGCTCGGTGATCGGTGTCGCCGGGACGATCACCACCGTGGCCGCCGGCACCCTGGGCCTCGACGCCTACGACCGCGACGCGATCCACCGCTCGGTGCTGGCCGTCGACGACCTGGAGCGGCAGATCCAGGGGCTGGTCGCGATGACGGTGGCCGAGCGCCGCGCCCTCGGCTGGATCCATCCCGGTCGGGCCGACGTGATCGATGCCGGCGCGCTGATCCTCTCCCGCATCCTGGCCCGCGTGGAGGTCGCCGAGATCGGTGTCGCCGAGACCGACATCCTCGATGGGATCGCCTGGTCCCTCACCGAATGACCGCCCGCACCACCGTGCCTGCGAGAATGCCGCGGTGAGCACCGCACTGCACGCCGTCACCGTCCTCGGCCACGACCGCCCCGGCATCATCGCCGAGACCACCGCCGGCCTGGCGGGGTTGGGCCTCAACATCGAGGACTCGACGATGACCCTGCTGCGCGGGCACTTCGCGATGATGCTGCTGTGCCGCGGATCGGCCGACGAGGGCCAGATCGAGGCCGCGCTCGCGCCGCTCGCGGCCGGGGGCGACCTCGACATCGCGGTGCGGCCGGTGCTCGACGAGCCCGGCCACGCCGCGGGCGGCTCCGGGTGGGTGCTGACGGTGCACGGCGGCGACCGTCCCGGCATCGTCTCCGAGGTGGTCGGTCAGGTCGCCGAGCTCGGCGGCAACATCACCGACCTGACCACCCGGCTGGCCGGCGACCTCTACCTCCTCGTCGCCGAGCTGGACGTCCCCGCCGGGGTCGCCCCGGCAGCGCTGGAGGCCGGGATCCGGGCGGCGGCGGAGCGGGTCGGCGTCACCGCCACCATCCGTCCCGTGGAGGCCGACGAGCTGTGAGCGAGGACCTTGCGGCCGGCAGCGCACGGCTGGCCGGCTGGACCGAGGACGAGCTCGGGGTCGAGGGCACCGTGCTCCCCGTCGTCCGGGCCCCGGACCTGGTGCTGTCCACCCGCGGCGCCGACGTCGACCCGACCGACCCCGACATCGTCCAGCTGGCCGCGGACCTGGTCGCCACCATGCGGGTCAGCCCCGGTTGCGTCGGACTGGCCGCCAACCAGGTCGGTGTCGGCGTACGACTCTTCTGCGTGGACGTCACCGAGCATCCCAAGACCCGCACCCGGCACGGGACCTTCGTGCTGTGCAACGCCGAGGTGGTCAGCGCCAGCCGCAACGAGAAGGCACGCGAGGGCTGCATGTCGGTGCCCGACTTCACCGGCGACGTCAAACGCGGCTCCCGGGTGACGGTGACCGGCGCGATCCCCGGCACCGGTGAGCAGGTCACGATCGCCACCGACGCCTTCGAGGCGCGGGCGCTGCAGCACGAGATCGACCACACCGACGGCCTGCTCTTCCTGGACCGGGTGGCCGGCGCCCACGCGATCTATCCTCGCCAGACGTACCTGTAGGTCGCGGCCGCGACCCACGGCCCCCATGTCCCAACCGGCAGAGGAAGGCGTCTTAAAAACGCTTCAGTCTGGGTTCGAATCCCAGTGGGGGCACCGGCCCGGCGCCGGGCGCTCTCTCGATTCTGCTCACAGCAGAGTCGGGTACGACGCGCGGTGCGGCGCCCCGCGGCGACCTACGATGAGGCATGGCCGAGCACACCGCACCCGTTCCGCCGCTCCGACTCGCTCCCGCCGCGCCCGCCACGGGAGCAGCGCCGGCCGAGCCGCTCTGGCGCGACCTCCTCGGCGGCCGCCTGCGCCGGTTGCGGCGGGAGCGCGAGGAGACGCTGACCGAGACCGCCGGCCGGGCCGGGATCTCCCCGCAGTACCTCTCCGAGATCGAGCGGGGCCTCAAGGAGCCCTCCAGCGAGATGATCGCCGCCGTGGCCGGCGCGCTCGGCACCAGCCTGCTCGACCTCACCTCGGCCGTGGCCGGCGAGCTGGCGGCCGCGCCGCAGCGCCGCAGCGCCGCCGCGCGCCCGGTCGCCTCGGCCTACGCCCTGGCCGCCTGAGCCACCGGGAGCGTCCCGTCGGGACGGGGGCGCTCGGCGATCACGTGGTCGAGCAGGCCGTAGCCGCGGGCGCCCTCGGCGGTGAACACCCGATCGTGGTCGGTGTCGGCCCGCAGCGTCGCGACGTCCTGGCCGGTGTGGCGTGCCAGGATCCGCTCGATGTCGCCGCGCACCCGCACCACCTCGTCCGCAGCCAGGATCAGGTCGGGGATGGTGCCGCGCCCCTGCGCGGACGGCTGGTGCAGCACGACCCGGGCGTGAGGCAACGCCGCCCGCTTCCCGGGGGCGCCGGCCGCCAGCAGCACCGCCCCCACCGCGACCGCCTGGCCGACGCAGGTCGTTGCCACCGCCGGCCGGATGTACTGCAACGTGTCGTGGATGGCGAGCATCGCGCTGGGATCTCCACCCTCGCAGTTGATGTACAGCTGGATGTCGCGGTCCGGTTCGTCGGCCTCGAGGTAGAGGAGCTGCGCGACCAGCGCGTTGGCCACGCCCGCGTCGATCGACGTCCCCAGATAGACCACCCGTTCGGTGAGCAGGTGGGAGTAGACGTCCATCACCCGCTCGCCACGCGGGTGCTGGGCGATCACGTTCGGGATCGTGTAGCTGCTCATCGGTGCGCTCCCTGCATCGGGCCGGCCGCGAAGGTGCCCAGGCCGGCGCGGCGCCGCGGTGGTGCCAGGTGGTCGAAGGTCTCCACGATCTCGTCGATGAAGCCGTAGTCGAGGGCCTGCGCCGCGGTGTACCAGCGGTCGTGGAGCGAGTCCTCGAAGACCCGCTCCAGCGGTTGGCCGGTGTCCGCCGCGATCAGCGCCAGCACCGTGTCCCGGGTGTGCCGCAGATCCTCGGCCTGCAGCTCGACGTCGACCGCGGTGCCGCCGATCCCGGCCGATCCCTGGTGCATCAGGATCCGGGAGTGGGGGAGCGCGCGCCGCTTTCCGGGCGTGCCGGCCGAGAGCAGGAACTGCCCGGCGCTGCACGCGACCCCCAGCGCCAGGGTCGCCACGTCGCAGGGAAGCAGCCGCATCACGTCCCGGATCGCCAGCATCGCCGGCACCGAGCCGCCGGGGGAGTGCAGCCACAGGGCGATGTCCGCCCGGGGTCCTCGGCTGCCAGCGCCACCAGCTGGCTGGTCAGGAGCACGCCGTTGTCGTCATCCAGGGCGCCGTCGAGCACCACCACACGCTGCTGCAGCAGCTCGCGCCGCTGCCGGTCGTCGAAGAGTCTGATCTGTTCGCTCATGCGCCCACGGTGCGTGCTCCGGGAGCGCCCGCCCACCGCGCGCTGCCCCGGCAGCGTCCTGCTGCCGAGAGCGGAGGGACCGGTGATCGGCGCGGCCTTGACTTCAGGCCGACCTGAGCCGGGAGAGTGGCGCGCATGACCGATCAGCACGCCGACCAGCATCCGCACGGCGACAGTGACGAGCCCACCCTCGCCGATCTCCGCGAAGCGCTCAGCGCCGCGGCCTGGGACGAGCGCTACTCCGGTGACCGGGTGTGGAGCGGCCGCCCCAACCAGCGCCTCGTCGAGCAGGCCTCCGAGCTCGACCCCGGCACCGCCCTCGACGTCGCCTGCGGGGAGGGCGGCGACGCGCTCTGGCTCGCCGGCCGCGGGTGGCAGGTGACCGCCGTCGACATCTCGCAGGTGGCGTTGGACAAGGTCGCCGCGCACGCCATCGAGCGGGGAGTGGAGGATCAGGTCAAGGTCGGTCTCTACGACGCCCTCGCCGACCCCCGCCCGTGCCGGGCGAGCGGTTCGACCTGGTCACGGTGAGCTTCCTGCACGTCCCGCAGCCCGACTTCGCCGCCATCTACGCCGGTATCGCCGACGCGGTCGCCCCCGGCGGCCGGCTGCTGGTGACCGCGCACCACCCGAGGACGTCGCCTCCGGCGCACGGCACAGCCACGGCCCGGGCCTGCTCTTCGAGCCGGACCGGGTGCTCGACGCGCTCGGCACCGCTGCGGCCGACTCGCCGTGGGAGGTAGAGCTGGCCACCACCCAGGACCGCGTCCAGCAGATGCCGGACGGACCGCTGGAGGTGCGCGACACCGTCGTACGGCTGCGGCGTCGGTCGGAGCGTCCGGACTGACCCCTCAACCGCGCCCCGGCTGCGGGAACGGAACGCCGACGCCCTACGTTGCAGTGATATCAGACCCCTAGACTGAGGGGCCCGACACAAGTTTCCTGCGGAGGAGACCATGCGCAGCAACAACCCGGTGTTCAACCGGAACGAGGAGTTCAACCGGAGTGGCGCCGGCTACGGCCAGGCCACCTACGGCGACGCCGCCGGCTACCCGGGCTACGCCCAGGGCCAGCCCGGCTACGGAGACGGTCAGCCCGCTGGCTTCGGCGCACCGCCGATCCAGCGCACCGACCGGATGACCATCGACACCGTCGTCCAGTCCACCGCCATCACCCTCGGCATCACCATCCTGGCCGCGGCCGCCACCTGGTTCCTCACGCCCAGCCTGGAGAACAGCGCCGAGGCGCAGGACGCCGTGGGTCAGCTCACCATGCTGATGCTGGTCGGCTCCGGCGCCGCGTTCCTGCTGTCCCTGGTCAACTCGTTCAAGCGCGTGATCAGCCCCGGCCTGGTGATCGCGTTCGCGGTCGCCGAAGGTGTCGCGCTCGGCGCGATCAGCAAGTTCTACGACGCCATCTACGGCGTCGACGCCGAAATGGGCGGCATCGTGATGCAGGCCGTGATCGGCACCTTCGCGGCGTTCGCCGGCACCCTCGCGGCGTACAAGTTCTTCGAGATCAAGGTCGGCCAGAAGTTCCGCACCTTCGTCATCGCGGCGATGTTCGGCATGGTCGCGCTCAGCCTGATGGAGCTCGTCCTCAGCATGTTCGGCGGTGGGCTCGGCCTCTACGACAACAACGCCCTCGGCCTGGTCTTCGCGATCGCCGGCCTGGTGCTCGGTGTCTTCATGCTGATCCTCGACTTCGACTTCATCGAGCAGGGCATCGCCAACGGGCTGCCGGCGCGTGAGTCGTGGCGCGCCTCGTTCGGGCTGCTGGTCAGCCTGGTCTGGATCTACACCAACCTGCTCCGGATCCTGGCGATCTTCCAGCAGGACTGAGTTGGATGGCGCGAGCGATGTCGCTCGCTTCGCTCGCGCCACGCTGCCGCGCTCGCGGTTGACGTTTGCAGGCCGCCAGGTTTCCTGGCGGCCTGCGGCGTCTGCGCGGCGAGAAGGTCGCCTTCTCGCTCCGGTCGCTCCTTCGTCGCTTCCTGCGCTCGGCGGCTCTCGTTCTCGCCGGTGGCAGACGGGTGGGGGTTAGGGGCGCGAGCGATGTCGCTCGCTTCGCTCGCGCCACGCTGCCGCGCTCGCGGTTGACGTTTGCAGGCCGCCAGGTTTTCTGGCGGCCTGCGGCGTCTGCGCGCGAGGAAGCTTCTCGGCTCGCTCCGGTCGCTCCTTCGTCGCTTCCTGCGTTCGCCTCGGCGCGTTCCTCGCGGTGGCAGACGGTCGGGGGTTGGGGGCGCGAGCGATGTCGCTCGCTTCGCTCGCGCCACGCTGCCGCGCTCGCGGTTGACGTTTGCAGGCCGTCGGGTTTCCTGGCGGCCTGCGGCCTCTGCGCGGCGAGAAGGTCGCCTTCTTGCTCCGGTCGCTCCTTCGTCGCTTCCTGCGCTCGGCGGCTCTCGTTCTCGCCGTCGGCAGACGGGTGGGGGTTAGGGGCGCGAGCGATGTCGCTCGCTTCGCTCGCTGCCCTCAGCCGGCGGCCGCGTCGGTGTCGGGGGAGGGGTCGACGGGGTCGGCGGACTCGTGGTCCTGCGGGGCCTCGCCGCGCACCTGGGCGCGACGGCGGCGGTGGCGCAGCTCGACCCACAGTCCGCGGACGCCGGCCCGGCGGCCGCCGATCTCGGTGCCGTCGAGCTCGGTGCCGGGGAGCTGCACGGCCCGCACGGCCGCGCGGCTGACGGGGAGGACCGCCTCGCCCCGGTAGGACTCGAGGACGGACTCGTCGTCGGGGACCTCGCCGAGGGCGGCCAGGACCGAGGGGATCAGGACGTGCGCGAGGGCGCGGTAGCCCTCGGCGGAGGGGTGGAACTGGTCGGGGCCGAACAGCACGGCCGGGGCCGCGGCGAACTCCGGTCCGAGGACCGAGCCGAGCGAGACCGTCCGGCCGCCCTCCTCGAGCACCGCGATCGTCTGGGCGGCGGCCAGCCGGCGCGACCAGGCGCGGGCGATCTGCTTCAGCGGAGGAGCGATCGGCTGGATGGTGCCGAGGTCGGGGCAGGTGCCGACGACGACCTGGCAACCGGCGGCCTCCAGCCGTCGTACCCCCTCGGAGAGGTGCTGCACCGACTGCTTCGGGAGCACGGTGTTGGTGACGTCGTTGCCGCCGATCAGGATCACCGCGACATCGGGCTCGATGAGCAGCGCCCGGTCGACCTGGCTGGCCAGGTCGCTGGACTTCGCGCCGACCACGCAGAAGGCGCGGAAGTAGACCCGTCGGTCGGCGTGCTCGGCGACGCCGCTGGCGACCAGCGCGCCGGGCGTCTCCTCGACCCGGTCCACGCCGTAGCCGGCGGCACTGGAGTCGCCCAGCAGCGCGATCCGGATCGCCGGTCCTCCGCGCCCGCGGCCGTACCAGCCGGTGGCGTCCGGCGGCGGATCCTCGAGCACCGGGCCGATGATCTTGCGGGCCAGCTTCGCCTCGGTCACCAGCACCCCGTAGAGGCCCGCACCGACGGCAGAGACACCGCCGCCGCCGTACAGCGCGGCGGCGGCGAGCTTGCGGGCGGCAGCGGCTTTGCTCACGGACCCAACCTTACGGAGGACGTGTTACCGGATGGTCACGAACGCGGGCAGCGGGAGTGGCGGTCGTCGTGACCTTCGTCGCGGAGGGCCGGAGGTAATACGTTGAGCCCATGGAGTACGTCGACTCACTGCTCGACCTGATCGGCAACACCCCGCTGGTGCGGCTCACGCGCAGCCTCGACCTGGAGCCGGCGACCGCCGGCGAGGGTCCGCTGCTGCTGGCCAAGGTGGAGTACCTCAACCCCGGCGGGTCGGTGAAGGACCGCATCGCGACCCGGATGATCGAGGCCGCGGAGGCCTCCGGCGAGCTGCAGCCCGGCGGCACCATCGTCGAGCCGACCTCGGGCAACACCGGTGTCGGGCTGGCGATGGTGGCCCAGCAGAAGGGCTACCACTGCATCTTCGTCTGCCCCGACAAGGTCAGCGAGGACAAGCGCAACGTGCTGCGCGCCTACGGCGCCGAGGTCGTGGTCTGCCCGACCGCCGTCGCCCCCGAGCACCCGGACTCCTACTACAACGTCTCCGACCGCCTCGCCTCACAGCCCGGCGCCTGGAAGCCCGACCAGTACTCCAACCCGAACAACCCCCGGTCCCACTACGAGACCACCGGACCGGAGATCTGGCGGCAGACCGACGGTCGGATCACCCACTTCGTCACCGGGATGGGCACCGGCGGCACGATCTCCGGCGTCGGTCGCTACCTCAAGGAGCAGAACCCCGAGATCCAGGTGGTCGGCGCCGACCCCTCCGGCTCGGTCTACTCCGGCGGCACCGGCCGGCCCTACCTGGTCGAGGGGGTCGGTGAGGACTTCTGGCCCGAGACCTACGACCGAGGTGTGGCCGACCGGGTGATCGAGGTCTCCGACGCCGACTCCTTCGCCTTCACCCGGCGGCTGGCCCGTGAGGAGCAGATGCTGGTCGGCGGCTCGGCCGGGATGGCCGCCTTCGCCGCCAAGCAGCTGGCCGCGGAGCTGACCGCCGAGGGACGTGACGACGCGGTGATCGTGGTGCTGCTGCCGGACTCCGGCCGCGGCTACCTGAGCAAGGTGTTCAACGACGACTGGCTCGCCCAGTACGGCTTCGCGACCGGTGCCGAGCCCACCGCCCGGACGGTCGGCGAGGTGTTGCGCGGCAAGAGCGGCGTGCTGCCGGCCCTGGTGCACACCCACCCGAACGAGACCATCGCCGAGGCGGTCCAGATCCTCCAGGAGTACGGCGTCTCCCAGATGCCCGTGGTGCGCGCCGAGCCGCCGATCGTCGCCGCCGAGGTGGCCGGCTCCGTCTCCGACCGCGCCCTGCTCGACGCCCTCTTCGCCGGCGACGCCAAGCTCACCGACTCGGTCGAGCAGCACATGTCAGCACCGCTGCCCACGATCGGGTCCACCGAGGAGGCGACCGCGGCCGTCGGACTGCTCGAGACCGCCGACGCGGTGCTGGTGCACGAGGACGGCAAGCCGGTCGGGGTGCTCACCCGGCAGGACCTGATCGCCTTCCTGGCCCGTGGCTGAGCCGTCCGCCGCCGCCGCCGGCGTCACCCTGCCGGCGCGCCTGCGGAACGCCACCGCCGAGGACGTGCCCGAGCTGCTGCGGCTGGTCCACGGGCTGGCGGCGTACCAGGGGCAGGCCGACGCCGTCCGTGCCACCGAGGCGGACCTGGCCACCTGGCTGTTCGGGCCCGATGCGGTGGCCGCGGCACTGGTCGCCGAGGTCGACGCACGGGTGGTCGGCATCGCGATCTGGTACCGCACCTACTCCACCTGGACCGGGGTGCCGGGGATCTACCTGGAGGACCTGTTCCTGGAGGAGGGACACCGGGGCAGCGGCCTCGGGCGCGACTTCTTCACGGCGCTCGCCGCCATCGCCACGGCCAACAGCTACCAGCGCATGGACTGGGAGGTGGCGGACTGGAACGAGTCGTCGATCGCCTTCTATGAGTCGCTCGGCGCGACCCGGATCGAGGCCTCCTACGACTACCGGCTCACCGCCGACCGGTTGCGCGAGATCGCCGGCTGATCCCCGCGAACGGCTCCCGGCGACACGCCAACGAGCACGAGGGGTGCTTCACCTGGGGCCGCTGTTGTGGTGAGGTTGAAAAGGGTCGCAGTTCCACGGCCGCACGGCCAGGGGCGTCACCGGACGTCCGGCGCGGTCCCGCGGGAGGTGCTGACGACTCGTGTGGGACTTCATCTCGACCCGCCGCGAGGACATCGCGTTCTACACCTACCAGCACTTCAGCCTGGTGGTGCAGAGCGTGCTCCTCGCCACCGTGATCGCGGTGGTGCTGGCGGTCCTGATCACCCGGACGCCCCGGTTGGAGCCGGTCGCCAACGCACTCTCCGCGATCGGGCTCACCCTGCCGTCGTTCGCGCTGATCGGCATCCTGCTGCCACTGACCGGCCTCGGGGTCACCACGGCCGTCGTCTGCGTCACCTTCTACGCCACGCTCCCGATCCTGCGCAACGCGGTGGTGGGGCTGCAGGGCGTGGACGCCACCCTGATGGAGTCCGCGCGCGGCATGGGGATGACCGAGCTCAAGGTGCTGACCCGGGTCCGGCTACCGCTCGCCTGGCCGGTGATCCTCGCCGGCATGCGCGTCTCGCTGCAGATGTCGATGGGCGTCGCCGCGATCGCCGGCTACGTCAAGGGACCCGGGTTGGGTGAGTACATCTTCACCGGCCTGGCCCGGCAGGGCGGTGCCACCGCGCTCGACTACGTCGTCGTCGCCACCGTGGCGATCGTCATCATCGCCCTGATCGCCGACGCGCTCCTCCTGCTCCTCGGCCGCTTCACCATCTCGAAGGGAATCCGCGCATGAGCACCCCGCCCACCCCACCGGCACCGAGGCGTCCGACGGGAGCTCCGCCGGGATCAGCGGAGCCGAGCTCCGGCTGGAGAACATCGTCAAGCGCTACCCCGGGCAGAAGGCCGCCGCGGTGGACGACCTCTCGCTGACCATCCCGGCCGGCGAGATCGTGATGTTCATCGGGCCCTCCGGTTGCGGCAAGACCACCTCGCTGAAGATGATCAACCGGTTGATCGAGCCGACCTCCGGCACGATCACGATCGACGGCAAGGACGTGCGCCAGGAGAACGCGACGTCGCTGCGGCGCAAGATCGGCTACGTCATCCAGGGGGGCAGCCTCTTCCCGCACCACACCGTCGCCGCGAACATCGCCGCCGTCCCGAAGCTGCTCGGCTGGGACAAGCAGCGCATCGCGAACCGGGTGGACGAGCTGCTGGACCTGGTGGGCCTCGACCCCGCCAAGTACCGCGACCGCTACCCCCGCGAGCTCTCCGGCGGCCAGCAGCAGCGTGTCGGCGTCGCCCGTGGACTGGCCGCCGACCCGCCGGTGATCCTGATGGACGAGCCGTTCGGCGCGGTCGACCCGATCACCCGGCAGCGGTTGCAGGACGAGCTGCTCAGCATCCAGCGGGAGCTGCGCAAGACCATCGTCTGCGTCACCCATGACATCGACGAGGCGATCAAGCTCGGAGACCGCATCCTGCTGCTGCAGGAGGGCGCCCGGATCGCCCAGTACGACACCCCGGAGAACCTCCTCGCGGCCCCCGCGAACGACTTCGTGGCCGACTTCGTCGGAGCGGGCTCCACCCTCAAGCAGCTCTCGCTGGCCCGGGTCACCGACGTCGAGCTGCGTCGCCCGACCACGGCGACGATCGGCGACCCCACCGCCGACGTACGACGCCGGGCGGAGTCCAACGGGGAGCGCTCGGTGATCGTGCTGGACGAGCGCAACCGGCCGGTCGGCTGGCCCTGGCTGCGCCAGCTCAAGGGGGACGTGATCCACGCCGGCAACGAGGACCTCATCAACATCGACGAGCGGGCCACCCTCAACGACGCGCTGGACACGATGCTCACCAGCAGCCACGGCGCGGCAGTGGTGACCGGTGCACGCGACCAGTTCCTCGGGGTGGTCGACTTCGACGCCGTCACCGAGTACATGCGGATGGTCGAGGACCAGGCCGAGGCCGGCAACGACGGCAGTCCAGCGGCGCCGGCCCAGGTGGCGACGTCGGCCGAGGAGCTCCGGGGGAGCGAAGGCTGATGGCCGACACGACGACCACGGTCGGGTCGCCGGAGCCGGGGGTGGGCGAGACCGTCGAGGACGACAGCGGGACCGTCGGGTCCCGGTCGCGACGCATCTCCCGGGAGATGCTGCTGATGCTGGTGGTGCCGCCGGTGCTGATCGCACTGGTCTTCCTCGGCTTCGTGCTGTGGCGCCACTTCGCCGACCTGGACAGCGTGGAGACCAACCAGCTCCGCTGGAGCGAGATCACCTCGCTGATCGTCGAGCACCTGCGCCTCACCTTCGTCTCCGCGGTGTTCGTGGTGCTCACCGCCATCCCGGCCGGCATCCTGCTCACCCGGGGCAAGGCGAAGGCGGCCGCGCCGATCGTGGTCGGTGTGGCGAACGCCGGTCAGGCGGCGCCGGCGGTCGGCCTGATCGTGCTGCTGTTCCTCTGGCTGACCAGCTGGAACAGCTTCTGGGTGGCGGTGCTCGCGCTGACCCTCTACGGCTTCCTCCCGGTGCTGCGCAACACCATCACCGGGCTGCAGGGCGTCGACCCGACGCTGATCGAGGCGGGACGCGGCATCGGGATGACCCCGACCGGCACCCTGCTGCACATCGAGCTGCCGCTGGCGGTGCCGGTGATGATGGCGGGCCTGCGCACCGCGCTGGTGCTGATCGCGGGCACCGCGGCGCTGGCGTTCTTCATCGGCGCCGGTGGCCTCGGCGAGATGATCAACACCGGGATCACGCTGTTCCGGTTCTCGCTGATGGTGTCCGGTGCCGTCCTCGTCGCCCTGATCGCTCTCCTGGTGGAGTGGCTCGGTCGGGTGCTCGAGGTGCTGACCCGACCGAAGGGGATCTGAGATGCTCGTCCGCACCCGAAGCACGTCCCGCCCCCGTTGCGGTGTCCGCGGAGTCCGGGTGGCCGTGGGGCTGCTCGCCGCGACCCTGGTCAGCGCCGGCTGCGGACTGCAGACCGCGGGCGGTGTGGTCCCGAGGCCACCCTTGCCGCGTCGTCGTCGGAGGCAGGCTCCCTCGACGGGGCCGAGATCGCGGTCGGCTCCAAGAACTTCAGCGAGAACATCATCCTCGGCAAGATCGCGCTGATCATGCTCAAGGCGGCCGGCGCCGAGGTCACCGACCTCACCAACATCCCCGGCTCCACCGCGGCCCGGCAGGCCGAGGTGGAGGGGCAGATCGATGCGATGTGGGAATACACCGGCACCGGCTGGATCAACTACCTGGGCCACGACAAGCCCATCCCGGACGAGCAGGAGCAGTACCAGGAGGTCCGCGACGAGGACCTCGAGAAGAACGACCTGGTCTGGCTGCCGCCCGCGCCGATGAACAACACCTACGGCTTCGCGATCACCCGGGAGTCGGTCGACAAGTACGGCATCAAGACGCTCTCCGACATCAAGAAGCTGCCCAAGGCGGAGCAGACCTACTGCGTCGAGACCGAGTTCACCAACCGACCCGACGGACTGCCCGGGATGCTGAAGACCTACGGGCTGAGCGCCTCGGACGACCAGCTCAAGATCTTCCAGACCGGGGCGATCTACGACGCCACCGACCGCGGGGAGTGCGTGCTCGGCGAGGTGTTCACCACCGACGGACGGATCCTGGCACTCGACCTCACCGTGCTGGAGGACGACAAGGAGTACTTCCCGAAGTACAACGTGTCGCTGGTGCTGCGCGAGGAGCTCTACGAGGAGTACCCGCAGATCGAGGACCTGATGGCCCCGGTGACCGAGAAGCTCACCGACGAGGAGCTCATCGCGATGAACGCCCAGGTCGACGTCGACGGCAAGGAGCCGACCGACGTCGCCTACGACTGGCTGGAGGAGCAGGGCTTCATCGACTGAGCGTGGAGTCGGGGCCGGGCCCGGTCACGCCGGGGGCGTCAGGTAGCGCATGAGGTGGTGGCCGGCGAACCCCAGTCGGTCGTAGAGCGCCAACGCGGGGACGTTGTCCACCTCGACGTGGAGCCAGGCCGTGGTGGCGCCGCGCTCGGCCCCCCACTCCAGCAGCGCGTCCATCACCACCAGCGCCAGCCCGCGGCGACGGTGCGCCGGATCGACCCGCAGGCCGTGCACCCCCAGCCAGTCGCCATCCAGCGCGGCCGCTCCCTCCGCGATCGGGTCGCAGCCGTCGCCGACGGTGACCGTGACCCGGTGCTCATCGACGCTCACCTCGACCGTGCGGTCGGGGACGTCCAGGGTGCGTCGTACCCGTGCGATGGAGGCGAGCAGGAACTCGGCGTCGCCGGTCGGGTCCGGCTGCCAGCCCAGCGCGCGCAGCGCCCGCTCGTGGTCGCCGTCCAGCTCGACGTGCAGATAGGTCGGACGGCTCCGGGCGGCGTAGTGACGGGCCACCGCGTCTGCGGCATCGGCGACCGGCATCCCGGGGTCGCCGACCGCGAGGCAGGAGTTGAGCCGGCGGCGCAGTCGGCCGGTGGGGGAGCGCTCGCCGCGCACCGTCCAGTCCCCGATCGCGCTGGTCTCCAGGTCCGCGGAGAGGGCGACCGTGTGCGCCTCGGCGTCGGCGACCGAGACCCGGTGGCGCACCGACGGCCGGGGCGGGACCGGCTTGCCCGAGACGATGTCCTCGATCGCGATCTCGACCAGCTCGCCGCCCTCGGTGCGCAGCGTCGCGACGCCGCGGCCCCAGCCGATGCAGTCACCCAGCAGGTCCGTCATCGCCGGCCCGCCGGTGGGGCCGGTCTCGCCCCGGAGCAGGCGACGGATCACCACCCGCTGACCCACCACGTGCGGGCCGAGGAGATGACGTCCCGGATCGTGGGGTGTCGGTTCGTTCGCCACGCCGGGATACTAGAGTGGTCGCGTCCACGAAAGACATTCGTGTGCCCGTCATCCGCCGCGGTGCGAAGCCGCGGCC
This sequence comes from Nocardioides sambongensis, assembly GCF_006494815.1. NCBI lineage: Bacteria > Bacillati > Actinomycetota > Actinomycetes > Propionibacteriales > Nocardioidaceae > Nocardioides > Nocardioides sambongensis. The sequence goes on along the minus strand of NZ_CP041091.1, from coordinate 2,198,688 downwards.
GCAAAGCCCCAGTGTTCCCGTCCAGGAGGATTCGATGACCTACGTCATCTCGCAGCCGTGCGTCGACGTCAAGGACCGTGCGTGCGTCGACGAGTGCCCGGTGGACTGCATCTACGAGGGCAAGCGGATGCTCTACATCCACCCCGACGAGTGCGTCGACTGCGGCGCCTGCGAGCCGGTCTGCCCGGTCGAGGCGATCTTCTACGAGGACGACGTGCCGGAGGAGTGGAAGGACTACTACGACGCCAACGTCAAGTTCTTCGACGAGATCGGGTCGCCCGGCGGCGCCGCCAAGATGGGCGAGATCGACCACGACCACGAGTTCATCGCGAACCTCGAGCCGCAGAACCAGGACCACTGAGCCAGCGAACGGCCCTGGGGATCTCCGGCCGGCTGCCGGACTTCCCCTGGGACAAGCTGGGTCCGTACGCCGAGAAGGCGCGGGCACATCCCGACGGTGTCGTCGACCTCTCCATCGGCACCCCGGTCGACCCGACTCCCGAGGTCGTGCAGGACGCGCTGCGCGCGGGCGCCGACTCGCCGGGCTACCCGGTCACCATCGGCCGGGTGGAGACCCGGCAGGCGGTCGTCGACTGGTTCGCCCGCTGCCACGGCGTGCCCGGACTCGGTCTGGACCAGGTGCTGCCCCTGGTCGGCTCCAAGGAGATGATCGCCTCGCTGGCGGTCCACCTCGGGATCGGCCCCGGCGACCTGGTCGTCTACCCCGAGCTGGCCTACCCCACCTACGAGGTGGGGGCCGCGCTGGCCGGCGCCGACGCGATCGCCACCGACGCGCTCACCGCCCTGGGGCCGCGCACCCCGCGGTTGCTGTGGCTCAACAGCCCGTCCAACCCGACCGGTCGGGTGCTGCCGCCGGCGCACCTGAAGAAGGTCGTCGACTGGTGTCGTGAGCGCGGCGTGCTGCTGGTCAGCGACGAGTGCTACCTGGACTGCGTCTGGGAGGGCGAGGCCTACTCGGTGCTCCACCCGGAGATCTGTGGCGCCAGCACCGACGGCCTCCTCGCCGTCCACTCGCTCTCCAAGCGGTCGAACCTGGCCGGCTACCGGTGCGCCTTCGTGGCCGGCGACGCCGCGGTGATCGGCGAGCTGCTCGCGGTCCGCAAGAACCTGGGCCTGATGATGCCGGGGCCGCAGCAGGCGGCGATGGTGGCGGCTCTCTCCGACGACGAGCACGTCGCCGCGCAGCACCAGCGCTACGCCGTACGACGTGAGCTGCTGCGCGCGGCCCTGCTCGCCGCGGGCTTCACCATCGATCACTCCGAGGCGTCGCTCTACCTGTGGGCCACCAAGGGGCCCGACGGCCCGGACTGCTGGGCCCTGGTGGACGACCTGGCCGAGCGCGGCATCCTGGTCGCCCCCGGCGCCTTCTACGGCCGTGCCGGCGAACGGCACGTGCGGGTGGCGTTCACCGCCACCGACGAGCGGATCGCCGCCGCGGTGTCGCGCCTGTCCTGACGCGTCCGCGACGGCGATGCCCGGCCGTCCGGGGGCCGCTCCTCCAGGCTCAGTCGCGGAGCCGGCGTCCCTGGGCGTCGGTGGTGAAGCCGTTGGAGCCCACCAGGATCAGGATCCCCTCGATGAAGCCCCACAGGGAGCCGATGCCGCAGGTGATCAGGGTGACGATGATCTGGATGACACCGCGCTGCGTGTTGCCCAGGTAGAACTGGTGGACCCCCAGGCCGCCGAGGAGGATGCCGAGGACGCCGGCGACCACCTTGGACTTGTCGGAGTACCCGGAGTAGTCCGGGGACGGCGGGACGGGCGGCATGCTCGACATGGTGCTCCTGCGTGTGAGGGGGTGTGACAGGACGACCGTCCCCCCGCACGCCGGCGCCAAACCCGGTCAGGCGAAGACGTCGACGTGCACGTGGTCGCGGTGCTCGAGGATCGCCATGTCGCCGGAGCGCGACGGCGGGTCGTAGTCGCTCCACCCGTCCTGGCCGGCCCGCCAGATCCGGTCGTCGAAGATCACCGTGCGGATGTCGAGGCGGGCGGCGTTCCCCACCAGGTAGTGCGCCAGGGCCCAGCCGCGCACCTGGTTCTCGGCGTTGACCGGGCGGAAGAAGATGTCGATCGCGCGCCCCTCGTAGTGTGCGGAGCCCTCCATGTGGCCGTCGGAGACGCCGCCCGGCTCGAACCCGCCCAGGCTGAGATCGCCGAACCGGTCGACCAGGTCGAGCCGCACCTGTTCGGCGCGCTCGGTCAGGCCCGAGGCGACCAGCTCGGTGTCGGCGCCGGGTGCGCCGCCGTCCAGGTCGCAGGTGAAGGCGGCCTCGGAGTAGCCGGTCAGTGCCGAGGCGAGTGCCCGGGCGTCGGCTTCGTGGTCGGCGTAGGCGTTGGGGAAGGCGGAGCGCTGCACCTCCTGCGCCGCGACGGTGATCTCCATGTCCTCGTAGCCGTCGACCTTCTCGAGCGCGTCGTAGAAGGCGTTCGTGGAGTAGACCGGGTCGAGGATCTGCTCCTCGGTGCCCCAGCCCTGGGACGGGCGCTGCTGGAACAGCCCGAGCGAGTCGCGGTCGCCGTGCTCGATGTTCTCCAGCTTCGACTCCTGGTACGCCGTGGCGAGCGCGATCGAGACGGCCCGGGCGGGCAGTCCGCGGTCGGCGCCGATCGCAGCGATCAGCGTGGCGTTCTCCGCCTGCTCCCCACTGATCTCGACCGTGTGGCCGTCCACCGTGGCCGTGCAGTCGCCGTCGGGTCCGAACCCGAGCTTGTCGGTGGCCGTGAGCACGCCGATGCCGATCCCGGCGACGGCGATGAGCACGATCGCCGCGAAGGCGATCGCGCCCACACCCTTCTTCATCGCTCCAGTGTGGAGGGTCGTTGGTTGCGCCGAGCGACGCGGCCGGACACCTGCGACAAGATCAGTTCGCGTGCAGTGCCGCGTTGAGGGCGATGCCCTCGCCCTGCCACGGGACGGCCTCGACGGCACCGGTCACCGAGTTGCGCCGGATCAGGACGTTGCTCGCGCCGGAGAGCTCGAGGGCCTTCACCACCCGCGGGTCGTGGCCCGGCTCCAGCACGGTCACCTTCGTGCCGGCGGTGACGTAGCAGCCGGCCTCGACGACGCAGTCGTCCCCCAGGGAGATCCCCAGGCCGGCGTTGGCGCCGAGCAGGCACCGCTCGCCGATCGAGATGACCTGCTTGCCGCCGCCGGACAGGGTCCCCATGATCGAGGCGCCGCCGCCCACGTCGCTGCCGTCACCCACCAGGACGCCGGCGGAGATCCGGCCCTCGACCATCGAAGCGCCCAGGGTGCCGGCGTTGAAGTTGACGAAGCCCTCGTGCATCACCGTGGTGCCCGCGGCGAGGTGGGCGCCGAGCCGCACCCTGTCGGCGTCGGCGATCCGGACACCCGACGGGATCACGTAGTCGACCATCCGGGGGAACTTGTCGACGCCGTGGACGGTGACGTGGGCGCCGCTGGCCTGCAGCCGGGCGCGGGTGAGCTCGAAGTCGTCGATCGCGCACGGACCGGCGCTGGTCCACACCACGTTGGTGAGCAGTCCGAAGACGCCGTCCATCGCGATCGTGTGCGGCCGGGCCAGGCGGGAGGAGAGCAGGTGCAGCCGCAGCCAGACGTCCTCGGTGTCGGTCGGGGCGAGGGCGAGGTCCTCGATCACCACGGTGCGGACCTCGCGTCGCACGCCGCGCGCCTCGTCCACACCGGCGAGGGCGGCGAGCTCGCCCGGGACGTCGGTGCCGTTGGGGGCGCCGAGCGTGGGGCGGGGAACCAGACGTCCAGGACGTTGCCCTGGGCGTCGAGGGTGGCGAGGCCGTGGCCCCAGGCAGCAGTCAGCGCGTCAGTCACGCTGGCCGATTCTACGGAACCGGACCGCGGCTCCGACCATGACGTTCGGCACGCGGAGAGCGGGCGGTGCGAGGGACTCCCACTGGGCGCGACTGGCGCCGACGCTGGCGAGCGGACCCGCCTAGCCTCACCACCGTGAGCAAGCCCCGGACCTTCCCGCACCTGACCGCACCGGGCCGGATCGGCCCGATGGAGCTGAGCAACCGGATCGTCCTGCCGGCGATGGACATGAACGTCTCCGAGGACGGCGTGATCGAGCAGCGGGAGATCGACCACTACGTCGCCCGTGCCGCCGGTGGAGCCGGCCTGGTGATCACCGGGGCCTGCGCCATCGACTTCCCGGTCGGTGCCACCTCGATGAAGGAGCCGGGGCTGTCCGGGGAGCAGTTCGTCCCCGGTCTGCGGGCCCTCGCCGACGCGGTGCACGCGGTCGGTGGGAAGGTCTGCATCCAGTCGACCCACCACGGCAAGATCGCCCGGATCGACACGATCAACGACCGGCCGCTGTTGACGCCGAGCATCCCCGACTACGAGTTCGACTACCGGGCGATGGTCGACTGCACCACCGAGGAGTTGGGGCGCCTGGCCGCGGTCACCGGGGGCAAGAAGGCGACGTACCACGAGATGACGCTCGAGGACATCGACGCGCTGATCCTCACCTGGGCCGAGGCGGCCGCCCGGGTCGCCGCCGCCGGCTGCGACGCGATCGAGATCCACGTGGCCCACGGCTACATCCTCGGCGCGTTCCTGAACCGCCGGGACAATTTGCGCACCGACGAGTACGGCGGCGCGCTGGAGAACCGGGCCCGCCTGGCCTGCCGCGTGATCCGGGCCGTCAAGGAGCGGGTCGGGGACGACCTGGCCGTGCTGGTCCGGGTCGCCGGAGAGGAGTTCGGCCAGGAGGGTGGTCTCACCCTGGCGGAGTCCACCGCGGCCGCGGCCCTCTTCGAGGAGGTCGGCGCCGACGCCATCCACGTCACCGGCTGGGGGCGCAACCCGTTCGCGGACTTCACCGAAGGCCCGCTGCCGGACAAGGTGGGCGCCTACCTGGACGCGGCCGCCGCGATCAAGCGGCGCGTCTCGATCCCGGTGATCGCCGTGGGCCGGATGCTTCCGGAGATCGCCGAGGACGCGATCGCGGCGGGCGACATCGACTTCGCGGCGATGGGACGTCAGCTGCTGGCCGACCCCGAGCTGCCGAACAAGCTGCGCGAGGGCCGCGCCGCGCAGGTGCGTCCCTGCATCAACTGCTATCTCTGCGTCAACGAGAACTTCTTCGACGACACCCCCTTCTGTGCGGTCAACCCGGCCCTGGGCACCGAGACGATCCTCCCCCTGCTGCCGACCCGTACCCGCGAGCACGTGGTGGTCGTGGGCGCCGGCCCGGGCGGGCTGGAGAGCGCACGGGTGCTGGCCGAGCGCGGCCACCGGGTGACGGTGCTGGACAAGTCGGACCGGATCGGCGGCACCCTGTGGTTCTCCACCCTCACCACCCCCGACAACGAGCGGCTGCTGACCTGGCTCGGCGACGAGGTCGCCCGGCTCGGCATCGACGTCCGGCTGCGCACCGAGGCGACCGTGGAGACCGTCCGGGCGCTGGCGCCCGACCATGTCGTGGTGGCCACCGGCGCGGTCCGCCCGCGGCCGGACGTGCCGGGTGGCGACCTGCCGATCGTGCAGACCGGCGACACCCTCCGCGCGCTGATGCTGGGCAGCGCGGAGAAGGCCGACGCGGGCGTGGTGCTGCGCGCGCTGGGGCGGATGGGCAAGCTCTCCGGCGTCACCCGGAGCCCGTCGGCGGTGCGTGAGCTCACCAAGCGGTTCCTGCCGGTGGGCAAGGACGTCGTGGTGGTCGGCGGCTCCCTGGTCGGGCTGGAGCTCGCCGAGTTCCTGGCGCATCGTGGCCGTCGGGTCACCCTGCTGCACGAGTCGCAGCAGCTGGGTCTGCCGATGGCGATGCCGCGGCGCTGGACCGCGGTGCGCAACGCCGGCGAGCACGGCGTGGCGATCCACCGCAACGTCACCGTCGACCGGATCACCGAGCACGGCGTCGAGTGGAGCGACCGGGCCGGCGAGCAGCACTCGGCCACCGCCGACATGGTGCTCTACGCCGAGGGGACCGCCGCCGCGGCGCCGCTCGCCGACGACCTGCGTGCGGCCGGGCTCAAGGTCGAGGTCGTCGGGGACGCCGGAGAGGTCGGCTACATCCACGGTGCGGTGCACTCGGCGTGGAAGGTCGCGGCCACCCTCTGACCGGCGGTCGCCGCCCGGGTCAACCCGGTCAACCGGGTCGGCCGGCTCAGCCGCCGCTGAGGATCGCCAGCTGCCGTCCCTGGGCGATCAGCCGGCCGTGCTCGTCCCACAGCTCGACGTCCTCGTCGTGGTAGCCGGCGATCACGTGCCGGCTGGTGACGTGGCCGAGCGCCCACCGCGTGTTCTCGGCGCGACGCCGGTAGTGCACGGTGAGCTGGATCGTCGCCGAGGCGACGTGCCCGATCTCAGCAGTCACCGGCCAGAAGGCGTCCACCATCGCGCCGGCGAGCAGGGCGTCCACCGGCCGGCCGTCCGCGGAGCGGATCCAGGCCAGTGACTCGGTCACCCCCGACGGGTTGCCCGACAGCCAGCCCGGCGCCTCGGGCATCGCGTAGCGGTACCGGTCCAGGATCGCCATCATCCCGGGCGGGATCAGCCCACTGGAGTCCGGGCACTCCTCCGGACCGGGGATCTCCGGCGCCGCGTGCGGGGTGTGCTCGATGGAGCCCGTGGCGTCCCAGTCGTGGGTGCTCAGCACGGCGTGCGCGATCTCCTTGTCGTGCTGCACCAGGATCGCGTCGTACGTCGAGACCCGTCGCCCGACCCGCACCTCGCGGACCCGGACCTCGGCCTCGCCGGCCACGGCCGGGCGGAAGTAGGTGATCGCGATGCTCAGCGGGTCCGGGTGCGCGGCCTCACGCATCGCCGCGTGCTGCAGGACGGCCAGGATGTAGCCGCCGTTCGGGGTGCCGTTGGCGGTGTGCCAGTCGGCCGTGAGCTGGACGCGGTGCACACCGTCGCCCAGCGGCTCGGTCGCGACGGCATCGTCGAGGAGGTAGGACACGGCTCGATGATCCCGGATCGCCCCGGCCCGGTGGCAACCGGGCCGGTACGGCGCCGGCCGGGGTGGATCGGGGTGCCGCCAGGTCCCCGGGGAACCCGGCCTGGCCGGAATCCGATTCGCGCGGGTGGCGAGCGGCGCCGTACTCTGGACGGACAGGCGCTCGAGCCGTCATCAGCGGCGAGCCCCGGGAAGAACAGGCTCACGCAGCACCGGGCCCCAGTAGAACCCGGCGGGTAGGCCCGTCACAGCCGGCAACGAGCGGTCGTCCACGCAGCACCGGGCGGCAAGCGAGGTGGTACCGCGGCTGACGTCGTCCTCGTGGGAGAGCACGAGTTCGACCATCGCCACGCAGGCCACGCACCGCAGGAGACCGCCAGCCATGACCTATCCGAAGGTCACCACCGATCCCTCCGCCGGACCGACCCCCGGTCACGGCTCCGTCCCTTCCTCCCCGAGGTTCCCCGAGATCGAGGAGCGGGTGCTGGCCTACTGGGCCGAGGACGACACCTTCCGGGCGTCGGTCGAGCAGCGCGAGCCGGGTGAGCGGGGCGAGAACGAGTTCGTCTTCTACGACGGTCCGCCCTTCGCCAACGGCCTGCCCCACTACGGCCACCTGCTCACCGGCTACGTCAAGGACATCGTCCCGCGCTACCAGACGATGCGCGGCAAGCGGGTCGAGCGGCGCTTCGGGTGGGACACCCACGGCCTGCCCGCAGAGCTCGAGGCGATGCGGCTGGCCGGCATCAAGACCACTGACGAGATCGTCGAGATGGGCATCGACAAGTTCAACGACGCCTGCCGCGCCTCGGTGCTCAAGTACACCGGCGAGTGGCGCGACTACGTCACCCGCCAGGCCCGATGGGTGGACTTCGACAACGACTACCGGACCATGAACCCGGAGTTCATGGAGTCGGTGATCTGGGCGTTCAAGAGTCTCTTCGACAAGGGGCTGATCTACGAGGGCTTCCGCGTCCTGCCGTACTGCTGGAACGACGAGACCCCGCTGTCCAACCACGAGCTGCGGATGGACGACGACGTCTACCAGATGCGCCAGGACCCGGCGGTGACCGTCGGCTTCACGCTGGCCGGGACCGGCGCCGACCCGGTCCTCGACGGCGCGCACGTGCTGGTCTGGACCACCACCCCGTGGACGCTGCCCTCCAACCTCGCGGTGATGGTCGGCTCCGACATCGACTACGTCGTCGTCGAGGCCGGCGTGCCCGGCACCGACGGGACCGCGCGCTACCTGCTGGCCGAGGCCCGGCTGGGCGCCTACGTCCGCGAGCTCGGCGAGGACCCCGAGGTGCTCGGCCGCTACCGCGGGGCGGACCTGGTCGGCCGTCGCTACACGCCGCCGTTCTCCTACTACGCCGACCACGAGAACGCGTTCCGCGTGGTCGCCGCCGACGAGGCCGTCACCACCACGGACGGAACCGGCCTGGTGCACAGTGCGGGCGCCTTCGGCGAGGTCGACAAGGAGGTCACCGACCGCGAGGGCATCGCGCCGGTGATGCCGGTCGGCAAGGACGGCCGGTTCACCGAGCCCGTCGCCGAGTACGCCGGGATGCTGGTCTTCGACGCGAACCTGCAGATCATCGACCACCTCAAGGCGGCGACCCGCGGGGAGGCGGCCGGGTCGGTCACCGCGGGCACGGTGCTGCTGCGCCGGGAGACCTACGACCACTCCTACCCGCACTGCTGGCGCTGCCGCGAGCCGCTGATCTACAAGGGCGTCAGCTCCTGGTTCGTCGAGGTCACCGCGTTCAAGGACCGGATGGGGGAGCTCAACCAGCAGATCCGCTGGGTGCCCGAGCACATCAAGGACGGGCAGTTCGGCAAGTGGCTCGCCGGTGCCCGCGACTGGTCGATCACCCGGAACCGGTTCTGGGGCTCGCCCGTGCCGGTCTGGAAGTCCGACGACCCGGCCTACCCGCGCATCGACGTCTACGGCTCCTTCGAGGAGATCGAGCGCGACTTCGGCCGGCTGCCCCGCAACGCCGCCGGCGAGCCGGACCTGCACCGGCCCTGGGTCGACGACCTGACCCGCCCCAACCCGGACGACCCGACCGGCAGGTCGACGATGCGCCGGGTGGCCGACGTCCTCGACGTCTGGTTCGACTCCGGCTCGATGAGCTTCGCGCAGGTCCACTACCCGTTCGAGAACAAGGACTGGTTCGCCGGGACCGACGACGGCTCGGCGGTCGGCCACTTCCCGGCCGACTTCATCGTCGAGTACATCGGCCAGACCCGTGGCTGGTTCTACACGCTGCACATCCTGGCCAGCGCGCTCTTCGACAAGCCCGCCTTCTCCTCGTGCATCAGCCACGGCATCGTGCTCGGCTCGGACGGCAACAAGATGTCGAAGTCGCTGCGCAACTACCCGGACGTCTCCGAGGTCTTCGACCGCGACGGTGCCGACGCGATGCGCTGGTTCCTGATGGCCTCGCCGATCCTGCGCGGCGGCAATCTGGTGGTCACCGAACAGGGCATCCGGGACGCGGTGCGCCAGGTGATGATCCCGCTCTGGAACACGTGGTACTTCTTCGCCCTCTACGCCAACGCGGAGTCCTACGACGCCGCGGGCCGCACCGACTCCACCGACCCGTTGGACCGCTACCTGCTCGCCAAGACCCGGCAGTTCGTCGAGGAGCTGACCGAGCAGCTCGACGCCTACGCGATCGCGGACGCGTGCGAGACCACGCGGGCCTTCCTCGACGTGCTGACCAACTGGTACGTGCGCCGCTCCCGGGAGCGGTTCTGGGAGGGCGGGGTCGAGGCGTTCGAGACGCTCGCCGCGGTGCTCGACGTGGTGTGCCGCGCGGTCGCGCCGCTGCTTCCGCTGACCACCGAGGAGATCTGGCGTGGCCTGACCGGCGAGCGTTCGGTCCACCTCGCCGACTGGCCGCGGGTCGAGGCGCTGCCGGCCGACGACGCACTGGTGACGGCGATGGACGAGGTGCGGGCGATCTGCTCCTCGACCTCGGCGCTGCGCAAGGCGGCCCGGCTGCGCAACCGGCTCCCGCTGGCCACGCTGACCGTGGTGGTCGATGACCCTGCCGCGCTGCAGCCGTTCACCGCGATCATCGCCGACGAGCTGAACGTGAAGTCCGTGCGCCTGGTCGCCGCCGACTCCGACGAGGCCGCCGGCTACGGCGTGGAGCAGAAGCTCAGCGTCAACGCCCGGGCCGCCGGACCGCGCCTGGGCAAGGACGTGCAGACGGCCATCAAGGGCTCCAAGTCCGGTGACTGGTCGGTCGGTGCCGACGGCGCGGTGACCGCGGGTGGGCTGGCCCTGCAGGAGGGTGAGTACACCCTGGAGACGGTGGTCGGCTCCGCGGCCGAGGGGGCGGCGACCGGCATGCTCCCCGACGGCGGCTTCGTCGTGCTCGACACCGTGGTGACCGCCGAGCTCGCCGCGGAGGGTCTGGCCCGCGACCTGGTCCGGGCGGTGCAGCAGCTGCGCCGTGACAGCGGGCTGGAGGTCACCGACCGGATCGCCCTGAGCGTCACCGGGCCGGACGCGGTGCTCGCGGCGGCGACCACGCACGAGTCGCTGATCGCGGGGGAGACCCTCGCGACGTCGTACGACGTCGGCGGCGCGGCGTCCGGGACGGCCACCGAGGTGACGGTCGGCGACGACGAGAAGGCGCGGATCGCGATCCGTCGCGTCTGAGCCGGGAGTCACCGGCTCGGGCCGGGCGGATCGCGGAGGGCACGGCACCTGATTGACTGGTGCCGTGCCCTCCGACGTTTCCGCACCGACCGTGATCGACCCCGCCGCCGACGTGGTGACCCTGACCCGGCAGCTCGTGGACATCGAGTCCGTGAGCTTCGACGAGAAGCCGATCGCGGACGCCGTCGAGGCGGCGCTGGCCGGGTGCGACCACCTGCGGCTGGAGCGCCACGGCAACACCATCGTGGCGCGCACCGAGCTGGGCCACCCGGAGCGGGTGATCCTGGCCGGGCACCTGGACACGGTCCCGGTCAACGACAACCTTCCCTCCCGCGACGACGGGGAGTACCTGCACGGCCTCGGCACCAGCGACATGAAGGGCGGTGACGCGGTCATCATCAAGCTGGCCACCGAGCTGACCCGGCCGAACCGCGACCTCACCTACGTCCTCTACGACGCCGAGGAGGTGGCCGCGGTGCACAACGGGCTCGGCAAGCTGGCCGCCGCGCGCCCCGACCTGCTGACCGCCGACTTCGCGATCCTGATGGAGTCCTCGCGGGCGGAGATCGAGGCCGGTTGCCAGGGTACGATCCGCGTCGAGATCCGCACCGCCGGCGAGCGTGCGCACACCGCGCGGGCATGGACCGGCAGCAACGCGATCCACGCGGCCGCCCCGATCCTGGCGACGCTGGAGGCCTACCGACCGCGCCGGCCGGTCATCGACGGGCTGGAGTACCGCGAGGGCCTGAACGCGGTCGCGATCTCCGGCGGGGTGGCCGGCAACGTGCTGCCCGACGCCTGCGTGGTGACCGTGAACTACCGGTTCGCCCCGGATCGCAGCGAGGAGCAGGCGCTGGAGCACCTGCGCGAGGTGTTCACCGGTCACGAGCTCACGGTGACCGACTCCTCGCCCGGCGCGCTGCCCGGGCTGGACCGTCCCGCCGCCAAGGAGTTCATCGCCGCGGTCGGGATGCCGGTCAGCCCGAAGTTCGGCTGGACCGACGTGGCCCGGTTCTCCGCCCTGGGGGTCCCGGCGGTCAACTACGGGCCCGGGGACGCCGAATACGCCCACAAGAAGGACGAGAAGGTGCTCAAGTCCCGCATCGTCGCCTGCGAGCAGGCACTGCGGGCCTGGCTCACCGACGGCTCCGGTCAGCCCGGCGCCGATGAGGAGGAGACCCGATGACCCGACGTACCGGACCAGGACCGCGGCCGAGCAAGGGGCGGCCCGAGGGGTCGACCACCGACCAGCGGCTGCTGGACTCCCGCGGCGACAGCGACTGGGTGCACACCGACCCGTGGCGGGTGCTGAAGATGCAGGCCGAGTTCGTCGAGGGGTTCAACGACCTCGCCGAGCTCGGGCCGGCGATCTCGGTCTTCGGCTCCGCCCGGATCCCCCGGAGCACGCCGGCTACCAGATCGGCGTCAAGGTGGGCGCAGCCCTGGTCGAGGCCGGCTTCACCGTGATCACCGGCGGCGGCCCGGGAGCGATGGAGGCCGCGAACAAGGGCGCCGCCGAGGCGGGCGGGGAGAGCATCGGGCTCGGCATCGAGCTGCCCTGGGAGGCCCGGCTCAACGAGTACGTCACCTTCGGCATGAACTTCCGCTACTTCTTCGTCCGCAAGATGATGTTCGTCAAGTACTCCCGCGGCTACGTCGTGCTGCCGGGCGGGCTCGGCACCCTGGACGAGCTCTTCGAGGCGATGACCCTGGCCCAGACCCTCAAGATCACCCAGTTCCCGATCGTGCTGATGGGGGTCGAGCACTGGCAGGGACTGCTGGACTGGATGCAGGGTTCGATGCTCGGCGACGGGCGCATCAAGCAGACCGACCTCGACATGCTCACCCTCACCGACGACGTCGACGAAGCGGTCGCGTTGATGGTCGAGGCACGCGAGCGGCACGGCTGAGGCAACGCCATGATGATGTGGGTCTTCGCGGTCCTGATCGTGCTCGCGATGGGCGGGATCGCCATGTTGGCCGCCGGTCACGGCGAGCCGATGCGCCCGACGTACGACGACCGCCCGGACACCCTGGTGCCCGCCGACCGGCCGCTGGCCGCCGCCGACCTGCACGCGGTCCGCTTCCCGCTGGCGTTCCGGGGCTACCGGATGGCGGAGGTGGACGCGCTGCTCGCCCGGCTGACCGCGGAGATGGAGGCGGCTGCCCCGGATCGGTCGTCGGCGGAGGGTCGTGCCGAGCCGGGAGCAGAGCCGGGAAGGGACGCCCGGGAGCCGGTCGCCGGCGCTCCGGATGCGGCCGCGGAGGGCGACGTCGGTGGCGCAGCCCACACCTGAGACCCATGGGTGGCTGCGCGGCCTCGGGTCGGTAGGGGATAATGGTCGTCGCTGACCTTCTGCAGCATGAGTGCCAGTTCTGATCGAAAAGGGGTGCCGCATGGCGGCGATGAAGCCGCGGACCGGTGACGGTCCGCTCGAGGTCACCAAGGAAGGCCGGGGGATCGTGATGCGGGTTCCGCTCGAAGGCGGCGGCCGCTTGGTGGTCGAGCTCAACGCCGAGGAGGCCGGAGCCCTCGGCGACGCCCTCCAGAACGTGCTCGGGTGACGCGAGCCGTTCTCCCGGCCCAGGTCGCCCCGCCGGAGTTCGCACTCAGTGCGCTCGTCCCGGGGGCGATCGTCGGAGTCGAGGTGATCGCGCTCCCGGTGCAGCCGGGAGCGGACACCGGTGACCTGGTGCTGGGTCCGGGCGCCGTCGAGCTGGAGGAGCAGGCCGGCCTGGACCTGCTCGCCGTGGCCGAGACGCACCGGATGACGGGTGCGGTCGGGGAGACCTCGCCGGTCGTCACGCCCGAGGGCACGGCCGACAACCCGGACCTGCGTCTGGTGCTGCTGGTCGGGGTCGGCGAGGGCCGACCCGTCGACGTACGACGGGCCGGAGCCGCGTTGGCGAAGGCCGTCAAGGGCCGCGCCGCCGTGGCCACGTCGGTGCCTGCGGTGGCCGACGACCCGGCGCACGCGATCGAGGCGTTCGTGGTCGGCATGACCCTCGGCTCGTTCGGCTTCCACTGGCGCTCGACCGGGCCGGCCGAGCTGCCCGTGGGCAAGGTGGTCCTGGCCCTCGGCGCGGACGTGCCCGAGGACGCCGGCACCCTCGCGCGGTCGGTCGCCCTGGGCGGGGCGGGTTGGCGCTCGCGGATGCTGGCCACCGTGCCGTCGAACCTGAAGAACCCCGCGTGGCTGGCCGACCAGGCCGAGGAGATCGCGACCGCCGCGGGTCTGGACTGCCGGATCTGGGACGAGACCGACCTGGCCCGCGACGGCTTCGGCGGCATCCTCGGTGTCGGTCAGGCGTCGGCGACCCCGCCGCGGCTGATCCGGCTCGACTACACCCCGGCGGGGGTCTCGGCGCGAGCCGCCAAGAAGCTCCCGACCGTCGTCCTGGTCGGCAAGGGCATCACCTTCGACTCCGGCGGGCTGAGCCTCAAGCCCGCCCAGAGCATGACCTCCATGAAGCGGGACATGACCGGGGGCGCTGTGGTGCTGGCGACGATGGCGGCGCTGGCCGACGTCGACTGCCCGGTGCGCGTCATCGGCCTCGTGCCCGCCGCCGAGAACGCGGTCTCCGGCAGCGCGCTGCGTCCCGGTGACGTGATCACCCACTGGGGTGGGCGGACCACCGAGGTCAACAACACCGACGCGGAGGGACGGCTGGTGCTCGCCGACGCGCTGGCCTATGCCGTCGCCGAGCTCGCCCCGACCGTGGTGGTGGACGTCGCCACGCTGACCGGCGGCGTGAAGGTCGCGCTCGGCCAGCAGGTCGGCGGCCTGTTCGCCACCGACGACACCCTGGCCGCCCGGCTGCGCGACGCCGGCGAGTACGCCGGTGAGCCGCTGTGGCGACTGCCGCTGCACGCCGGCTACGTGGAGAAGCTCGCCTCGAAGGTCGCCGACGCCGACAACGCCCCGGGTGGGCCGCCGGCGATCGTCGCCGCGCTCTTCCTGAAGGCCTTCACCGGCGAGGTGCCCTGGGCCCACCTGGACATCGCGTCGGTCGGCGACGTGGAGAAGGAGTGGCACGAGTGGACCCCGGGCCCCTCCGGGTTCGGGCCGCGGCTGCTGCTGACCTGGCTGGGGTCCGCGGACCCGGTCTCCGGCATCTCGGGTTGATCCCGGAGCCTCGTGGGCTCGGAGCCAGGTCGGGCCTGGCTCCGGGCTGAGGGGACCCGCGGGCCCGCATCAGCCCTCGGGGAACCAGACCTTCTTGGCCACCAGGAGGCCGTCGCCGACCGGCAGCAGCGCCGGCACCAGGCCCTCGGTCTCCGCGATCCGCACCACCAGCTCCCGGATCGCCGTCGTCTGCTCGTCGCGCTGCGCCGGGTCGGCCACGCGGTCGTGCCACAGCGCGTTGTCGAAGGCCACCACGCCGCCGGGCCGGAGCAGCCGCAGCGCCTCGTCCAGGTAGGCGCTGTACTCGATCTTGTCGCCGTCGGCGAAGACCAGGTCGTAGTGGCCGTCGGTGAGCCGAGGGAGGACGTCGAGCGCGGCGCCGGCGATGGTGCGCACCCGCTGCGGTGCGATCCCGTCGTCCTTGAACGACTCGCGCGCCAGACGCTGGTGCTCGGTCTCCACGTCCACGGTGGTGAGCACCCCGTCGGGCCGCATCCCGCGCAGCAGCCACAGACCGGAGACGCCGGTGCCGGTGCCGATCTCGACCACTGCCCGCGCCTCGAGCACGGCGGCGAGGAATCGCAGTGCGGCGCCGCCACCGCTGCCGATCGCGGCGACCCCGACCTCCTCGGCACGAGCTCGCGCGGCGGCGAGGACGGGGTCCTCGGCGACGTACTCCTCGGCATAGGTCCAGCTGGTGGGGTTGATCGGTGTCAGGGCCACGCGCCAACCCTAGGCCGTCGGGCGCTGCGACGGCATGCGCGACCGGTGTGTCGGCCGGGAACAACGGGTCCGTGCCGACCGTTGTGCTCTTTCACAGGGAAACCTCAGGAGACGCATCTAGCGTGAAGGAGTCGTCAGGGTTGGTACGGACCAAGCGGAAGAGGGATGCCGAGATGACGTCGCAGACGGAGCCGGGGCAGGAGTGGGTCGCCCCGGAGTGGCAGGAGATCGTCGAGGAGCACACCGACCGGGTGTATCGCCTCGCCCTGCGCCTGACCGGGAACCGTCACGACGCCGAGGACCTCACCCAGGAGGTCTTCGTCCGGGTGTTCCGCTCGCTGCACACCTACACGCCCGGAACCTTCGCGGGGTGGCTGCACCGGATCACCACCAACCTCTTCCTGGACCAGGCCCGTCGCAAGCAGCGGATCCGGTTCGACGCACTGACCGACGAGCGGGCCGCCAAGCTGGCCAGCGCCGCCGCGCCGCCCGAGGCGGCCTATGCGGACCGGATGTTCGACGACGACGTGGAGAGCGCTCTCGCCGCGCTGCCCCCCGACTTCCGCGCCGCCGTGGTGCTGTGCGACATCGAGGGCCTCAGCTATGAGGAGATCGCCGAGATCCTCGGTGCCAAGCTGGGCACCGTGCGCTCCCGGATCCACCGTGGCCGGGCGATGCTGCGCAGTGCCCTGGCCCACCGCGCGCCCGTGGACGGGCGCACCCGGTACGCCGGCCCGACCCGGCCCGGCCTGGTGCCCGGGGCGACCGCATGATCGGGCACCTCGGCACCAGGGTCAGCGCGCTGCTCGACGGACAGATGGCGCCGGCGGAGGCCGAGGAGGCGTGGGCGCACGTCTACGCCTGCCACCGGTGCCGTGACCTCGTGGAGCACGAAGGCTGGGTGAAGACCCGGCTCGCCGGCCTCGACGCCCGGTGCACGCCGGCGGACCTCAAGGGCTCGCTGATGAACCTCACCCCGGCGAGCGGCTGATGGCCGCTCCGGCGACCCCGCGTCGCTCCCTGCCGGGCGGGATGGCGGTCATCGGCGGAGGCGCTCTGGGCGCCGCGCTGCTCGGAGTGGTGGCACTCGGCGTGGCACCCGGCACCGGCACCGCCGAGCGTCGTCCGCCGGTCACCCAGATCAACCAGGCGACGCCGAGCCAGCCCCCCAGCCATACCCCGGGCCAGGGCGCGGGCAGCACCTCCCAGCGCACCCCCGCCGGCGGCTCCGCGGTCCGCAACGTCGCCAGCCGTCTTCCCGCACCGGTCGACCGGTTCTTCGGGTGAGAGCCACGCCCGCCCGTTGAGGGTGGGCGGCTCGCGTGTGGTCCCATCGGCCATGATGTGACGCGTGAACGACGATCAGAGCGACGTCCCGGGTCCTGACGCCGACGACGCCGCGGGCACCGGCCGTCCCGGCGAGGACGGACTCGAGGAGACCGCGCCGATCCAGGCGGTGCGCCCCGGACGGCCCGACGCCGAGCAGCCGGAGACGCCGGCGACTGCGGCTGAGGCCACACCTGAGGCCACACCCGAGGCGATGCCCGAGGCGATGCCCGGCGCCGTCCCCGGAGAGCCCGCTCCGACGTCGGACCCGGTCGGGTCGGGCCAGTGGGCGCCGCCGAGCGCCGACGACCGGCCCCTGACGCCGCCGGGCGCCGTACCGCCGCCCCCGCCGCCGTCCGCGCTCCCCGCGACCAGCACGGAGTCCGTGGCCCCCTCGACCGGCGCCGAGGGCCCGGCCGCCGCGACCACCGAGGGCACCGCCGCCGGGCCGCCGCCCAGCGCTCCGCCGATCACCACGCCGTTGCCGGTCGACCAGCTGACCGTGCACCGCCACCGTGCCAACAGCGGCGGCCCCCGGGTGCTGCGCGGGCTCGGCGTCGCCGCGCTGGTCCTGCTGCTCGGGCTCGGCGGCGGCGTGGCCGGAGCCGCGATCTACGACGAGTGGATCGAGGGCGGCGACGGACGGTACGCCGGTGGTCTGGACGACGTCGACCTCGAGCCGCTCCCGCCGCTCGAGGACGGAGGCTCGGTGGCCGCCGTCGCCGACGCCGTGCTGCCCAGCACGGTGCAGATCATCGCCGAGTTCGGCGGCGAGGCGAACGGCGCCACCGGCTCCGGCTTCGTCCTCGACAGGCAGGGACACGTGGTCACCAACAACCACGTGGTCGCCGACGCCGCGCAGGACGACGGGGCGATCGAGGTCGTCGACGCTGACGGCACGCGGCACGACGCCACCGTGGTCGGCCGCAGCCCGGTCTACGACCTCGCGGTGCTGCAGATCGAGGAGGACGCCGCCCTCAAGGCCGCCACGCTCGGCAGCTCGGAGGCACTGCGGGTCGGCGACCCGGTGGTGGCGATCGGCTCACCGCTGGGGCTCAGCGCCACGGTGACCTCCGGCATCGTCAGCGCCAAGAACCGCCCGGTCACCACCGGGGACTCCGCGGACGACTCGTCCTACATCAACGCCGTGCAGACCGACGCGGCCATCAACCCGGGCAACTCCGGTGGCCCGCTCGTCGACCTGCGTGGCCAGGTGGTCGGGGTCAACTCGGCGATCGCGACCAACGGCGGCGCCTCCGGCGATGCCGGCAACATCGGCGTCGGCTTCGCGATCCCGGTGGAGCAGGTCCGGATCACCGCCGACCAGATCCTGCGCACCGGTGAGGCCGAGTATCCGGTGATCGGCGCCCAGGTGCAGACCGGGGGAGTCACGGAGGGCGACGGTGCCGTCCTGGACGAGATCGTCGAGGGCAGCCCGGCCGAGGACGCCGGGCTGGAGAAGGGCGACCGGATCACGCAGGTCGACGGTCAGATGGTCACCGACGGGATCGCGCTGATCGTGGCCATCCGCACCCACCAGCCCGGGGAGACGATCGAGTTCACCGTGGTCCGGGGCGAGGAGGAGCAGAACGTCGAGGTCACCCTCGACGGCGAGGTGGGCTGACCCGGCCGCTGGGGCGGTCGGCTCACTCGGTGCTGTCGGACTCCACGAACGGGTGGTCCACCACGAACTGGCGGGCCTCGGAGTACATCTGCTCGATGTACTCCTCGAGCTTGCTGCTCTCCACCCGCCACTGACCCCGGCCACCGATCTTGATCGCCGGGAGGTCGCCCCGCCGCACCAGCGCGTACACCTGGGCGCTGGACGTGTTCAGCACCTCGGCCACGTCGGCCAGGGTCAGAAAGCGCGGGGAGGGGGCCATGCTGGTCATCGTCCCACCTCCATCGGCCCCGGCGAAGGTCGCCCCGCCCACCCTGTGGAGGACCAGGTGACGCCCGGACGAGTTGCCGCCAAGATGGGTGACCGTGTCCAGGAATCTCGGGAATTCTCCTGGTCCGGTCCCTCCGCTCGCCAGCCGCACGCGGCGCGCGGGCTGGAGGGATCCGCGACTGTGGATCGGTGTCCTCCTCCTCTGCGCGTCGGTGCTCGCCGGCGCCCGTCTGCTCGCCGCTGCTGACGAGACCGTCCCGGTGTGGGTGGTCTCCGTGGACCTCGGTGGCGGCACGGAGATCGGACCCGACGACGTGGCGGTCCGGCGCGTCCGGTTCGCCGACGGCGAGGACGAGTCGCTCTACTACAGCGCGGCGACCGACCTGCCGGGCGGGCTGGTGCTCAACCGCTCCGTCGGCGGTGGCGAGCTGCTGGCGCGCTCGGCGGTGGTACCGGCGACCGAGCGCTCGCTGCTCCAGGTCCCGCTGGAGGTGGAGCCCAACCGGGTCCCGCCCTCGGTGACGGTCGGCTCGGAGGTCGACGTCTACGTCGACGACCGCGGGGTACGTCGCAGCGACGGCGAGGGCCGGGCCCTGGAGCGGGTCGGCGTCGTCGAGGCGCCCGCCTACCAGGAGGCCTTCGCGGTCTCGGGCTTCCGGCAGATCGTGGTCGCGGTCCCGGAGGACCGGGTCGAGGGCTTCGAGGCGTTGCTGGCCGCGATGGACGATCCGGTGATCCGGATCGTGCAGCGCGGATGAGCCGGCCCTCGCCCGCTCCCGAGCGCCGGGGGAGTCTGCGGTGATCATCGCGCTGCTGGTCTCGACCGGTGCCGCCTGGGAGTCCTCGGCGTTCGGTGTCCTCAATGCCCATCCGGGGGTGGTGGTGCTCAAGCGCTGCGTCGACGTCGACGACCTGCTGGCCGCTGCCAGCACCGGTCAGGCGGACGTCGCGGTGGTGGGCGTCGAGGTGGGTGGTCTCGACACCACTGTCGTGGACCGCCTCGCCGAGCACGGGGTGCGGGTGGTGGCGGTGGCCGAGGACCCGATGACGGCGCGACCGGCCGCCCAGCGCATCGGCATCCGCCAGGTCGTCGGGCAGGACCCGTTGGACGACCTGGTCGCCGCCGTGCGCACCGCGCCCGGTGAGCCCGCTGCCGCCACGGTGCCGCGGGTGAGGACCACCCCGCCGCCCGAGGCGGCACCGGCCGGCCTGGCGCCGGGCCGTGTGGTCGCCGTCTGGGGTCCTGGCGGAGCACCCGGCCGGACGACGGTCGCGACCGCCCTGGCGGCCGAGCTCGCCCGCCGTGAGCTGACCACCGTGCTCGTCGACGCCGACCCCTACGGCGGCAGCGTCGCGCAGCAGCTCGGTGTGCTCGACGAGGTCTCGGGACTGCTCGCCGCGGCCCGGCTGGCGGCGTCCGGCACCCTCGCCGAGCGGGTCGCCACCGTCCAGCGGCGGCTCTCCGACCGGCTCTGGCTGGTCACCGGGCTGCCACGTGCCGACCGCTGGGTGGAGGTCCGTCCGGGCACGCTCGAGCAGCTGGTCGAGCGGGCCCGGCGGCAGACGCAGGTGGTGCTCGACACCGGCTTCTGCCTGGAGCAGGACCCGGCCGGCGAGATGGGCTCGCGACCCGAGCGCAACGGGCTCACCCTGGAGGCGCTCGCCCTCGCGGACGAGATCGTCGTCGTCGGCAGCGCCGACCCGGTGGGGCTGACCCGTCTGGCCCGGGGGCTGCACGACCTGGCCGAGGCGGTCCCCGGCGCGGAGCCGCAGGTGGTGGTCAACCGGATGCGACCGAGCCTCGGGTGGCGGGAGCGCGACGTGGCCGCGATGCTGGCCGGCTTCGGCGCCCGTCGGCTGACCTTCCTGCCCGAGGACCAGGCGGCGGTGGACCGTGCCCTGGTGGCCGGCCGCAGTCTGGTCGAGTCCGGGGACTCCGCCCTGGTCCGGGCCGTCGCGGGCCTGCTCGACTCGATCGCCGCGGCCGCGGGGCGGGTGCCGGCGGGCCGGTGACCCGGGCCCGGGTCAGGCGTTGAACAGGAGGAAGAGGCCGCCCGCGGTGAAGACCACCATCACCGCCAGCAGCGGCAGCTGCCCGGTGATCTGGTGACGCCGCGGCAGCACCTCCAGCGCGCGGTCGTGCGCCGCGACCGCGGCCACCACGTGTCCGACCACCACCGCGAGCACCTTCACCGTGGCCAGCACCGTCGGGTGGTAGGAGAACCAGTACGACGGCTCCAGCCCGGCCGTGCCCAGGATGTCCCAGCCCTCGCCGAAGGGGTCGCTCGCCCGGGCCAGCGTCTGCGTGCCGATGTCGACCAGCAGGGTCAGGTAGTGGGCGAAGATGTAGCCGGCGATGATCGGCACCATCGAGTGCGCGAACAGGTCCGGCAGGTCCCGGCGCCGGACCCGCCCCTCCAGCGGGGTGCCGATGCCGACCGCCGCGCAGGCGAGGGAGAAGAGTCCGGCGGCGGTCAGGCAGAAGACCAGCAGCGCGACGTTGTCGAGCACGGTCCCGGAGATGTCGGACCGGTAGGTGGTGGTGATCCACCAGGCCGACTCCTTGAACGAGTCGAACGCGGTGCTGCCGAACAGCACCCCGACCACCGCCACCAGACCCGGCCGCACGGTCACCGTGGCCAGGTTCGCCAGCGGGCTCCGGACGACCAGGCGGCCCTCGTGGCGCGCCCACACCGAGAGCTTGCCGACCAGTGTCGAGTACACCTCGAACGGATCCGCACGCTCGTAGAAGCGGTTGCCGAAGACCGCGCCGCCGATCAGCATCACGGCGACGTACAGCGCGCACCACAACCGCACCGAGCCCAGCTCGGTGGAGAACCGGTAGACCAGCTCGAGCCAGACGAAGGAGTAGAGGCCGATGGCGGCGGGCCAGTAGCCGAGCCAGGACGGATACTCGCGCACCCCGACCTCGGGGTCGCTGCCGGCCAGCCGCGCCAACCCGGCGTTGATGGTGCGCACCGGGCTGATCGCCCGCCACACCGGTCCGAACAGCAGCGACGCCGCGATCAGGCCGACCCACCACCACACGTAGACGATCCCGAAGAACGGGTTGGTGAGCGCGTTCTCGCCGAACACCGCGGTGGCCGCGGTGAACACGAAGAGCACCATGCCCAGCACCCGCAGGGCGACCCGGTACCACCGGGCGTCCACCAGGCGCTGGACCAGCGGGACCGCGCGACCGCCCGGGGTGGAGTACCGCGGGGTCCGCCAGGCCACCACCAGCACGGTGAAGGAGAGGACCAAGGCGGCGACCGCGCCCGAGATCGCCAGTTCCAGGGGATCGGCAGGTCGGCCTGACCGCCGATCCCGTGTGCCTCGATCACTGGGCGATCAGCGTCACGATGACCTGGTCGAGGTCGTGCGACTCGATGTCGACCCGGCCGGGGCGGGGGATCTCGATCTCGAAGGTCTCGGTGCCCGCGTCGAAGGCCAGCTCCTGCTCGGGGTCGGAGTGGACGTGCAGCTCGCCGGCCTCGTCCGCGGTGACCTCGAGGTCCACCGGCTCGCCGACCTGCACCTCGACCCGGTCACCCACCGGGGTGACCCCGCCGTCGGCGAAGGTGATCTCGACGACCACCGGCTCGTCGGAGCCGGCTGCCTCCTCGTCGCCACCGCAGCCGGCCATCGTGCCGATCAGCAGCAGCGCTCCGGCGGCACCTACCAGGCGACGTCCCATGCTCACCCGTCCTCTTTCCGTTCGTTCGGCGTCGGCCCTCGGGCGTCGTCGTGCCAGGGTCGTCCCCGGGGACTGCCGGGGCCACCCGGGACGCGGACCCCCGAGGTCCCGACCGGCGGTCTCTGCCAGAATCTCACGCACCCGGTGACGAGCCGGGTCGGGGCCGGACGCGAGCCAGCAAGGAGGCACCACGACGTGGTCGACCGAGTGACACTGCGGGACCTCTCCTACCTCGCGGAGGAGAGCGCCGAGGCGCCCGCCCACAACGCCACGATCGAGATCTTCGAGCCGGGTGAGGGCGCGCAGGCGCTGGACTACCAGCGGCTGATGGAGCTCATCCAGGACCGGCTCGCCTTCGTGCCCCGCTACCGGCAGCGACTGCAGAGCGTGCCGGGGCACCTGGCCAACCCGCTCTGGGTCGACGACGAGGCGTTCGACCTCGGCTTCCACGTGCGTCGCTCCGCGCTGCCGCGTCCCGGGACGTCGGCCCAGCTGCTCGAGCTCGTCGCCCGGATCGTGTCCCGGCCGCTGGACCGGTCCCGCCCGCTCTGGGAGACCTACTTCGTGGAGGGGCTCGAGGGCGGCCGGGTCGCGGTGCTCTCCAAGACCCACCAGGCGCTGGTCGACGGCGTGCACACCGTCGACCTCGGCCAGCTGCTGCTCGACACCGCGCCCTCGGCGAGCGAGCCCGACCCCGACACCTGGAGCCCGCGCCGCGCGCCCACACCCGCCCGCCTCCTGGCCGGCGCGGTCCAGGACACCCTGACCGAGCCGACGACGCTGGTCGACACGCTCCGCACCGGATCGCGCCACCTGGCGCGCGAGGTCGACGAGCGCAGCCGCCGGGTCCGTGACTTCGCCGGTGCGGTGACCGGGCGCCGGCCGAAGCGACGCGGCATGATCAACGGCCCCCTCTCCCAGCAGCGCCGGGTGGTCACCGTGGACACCCGGCTCGGCGACTACCGCCGGATCCGCGATGCCCACGGCGGCACCGTCAACGACGTCATCCTGGCCACGGTCGCCGGTGGGATGCGCTCGTGGATGATGACCCGGGCGGAGTCGATGGGCGGGGTCCGCCAGCTCCGGGCACTGGTGCCGGTCTCGGTGATCGACGAAGAGCTGGAGGCCACCTCGCTGGGCAGCCAGATCACCGGCCACTTCGTCGACCTGCCGATCGGCGAGCCCAGTCCGGTGGTGCGGCTGCACCAGGTCTCGTACTCGTTCCAGGCCCACAAGGAGACCGGGCGCAGCGTCGCCGCGAACCGGCTCGCCGGCGTCGCCGGGTTCGCACCGACCACCTTCCACGCGATCGGTGCCCGGGTCGCCGCCGAGGAGCTGCGCCGCGGCTACCAGGTCTCGGTCACCAACGTGCCCGGTCCGCAGTCGCCGCTCTACGCCGCCGGTGCCCGGATGGTGGCGAGCTATCCGGTGCCGCCGCTGGTCGCCGGCCATCCGCTGGTGATCGGCGTGACGTCGTACGACGGCGGGGTGTTCTACGGGATCACCGCCGACCGCGACCGGCTGCCGGACGTGGACCTGTTCGCCAGCTGCCTGCGCGAGTCGCTCGACGAGCTGCTCGACGTCTCCTCGCCGACCCGGCCGCGCGCCCCGCGCGGTCGCCGCGGCTCCCGGAGGTCCTGACGGTGGCGGTCCCCGAGGTCGCGGTGGGGCACCTGGGCGCGTTGCACCCGGTCGAGCAGGCGGTCACGGCAGCGCTCGCGTTCGGACCGTTCCTCCTGCTGGGTGCGGTGATCCTGGTGCGCCGCCGGGCGGAGTCCCGCGCCACCCCCGCGGCGCCGAGGCCGGGCGAACGTCGGAGCGGTGCGGATCCGCGGGGCGGTGCGGATCAGCGGGCCAGGTAGGCCTTCCCGGTCCGCTCCTCGGCGCGCATCGCGCTCCCCATCAGCTGTGCGAGGAGATCCTCGATCTTCCCGCCCACCAGCGGGATCCTGACCGTCACGTCGAGGGTCACCGTCTCGGTGGTGACCCCGCCGGACTCCTCGAGCACCACGGTCCCGGCCATCGCGCCCGGCTTGCCGGGGATCTCGATGTGCAGCTCGCCGCGGTCGAGGGCGGGCCAGGTCTCGGTCAGCACGATGGTGGTGCTCGAGCCGACCACCTTCTTCGCGAACGACGGCACCTTGTCGGTCGGCTGCGTCATCTCCACGCGCAGGCGCATCGGGTCGCCGTGGCTGCCCTCGACACGCACGTCGTACGACGTGGCGCGCTGGTTGCGGCACACTTCCTCCCGGAACGACGGGTCGGCGAGCATCGCCGCCACCGCGTCGACGGGGGCGTCGTAGGTCATCGTGTGCACCAGTCGCTTGGTCATGTGCTGATCCTCTCTCGACCCGCGCCGGTCCGGGCGCGGCGGGTGCACCGTGTCGCGGTTGTTCGGCCACCGACACCGGCCTAGTGTCACGGGTGTGTCAATGACGACGCGTGACTCCGTCCAGAGCTCCGAGCGGGAGCAGATGTTCGAGCGGGCCGCGGAGGCCGCGCGGCACCGCAAGGGCGCCGGCGGGCCTCCCCGAGACGAGCTCGCCGAACTGCTGCCGGCCTACTACCACCACGTCGCGCTGGACGACCTGGCCGGCCGCGCCGACCTGGACATCTACGGTGCCTTCGCCTCCCACCACCACCTCGCCGCCGAGCGTGCCCCGGGTCGGCCCCGGATCCGGGTGTTCACCCCGACCGTCGGTGAGCACGGCTGGTCTGCCGGCGGCCACTCGGTCGTGGAGGTGGTCGTCGACGACATGCCGTTCCTGGTGGACTCGCTGACGATGGAGCTCTCCGCGCAGCTGCGGGACATGCACCTGGTGGTCCATCCGACCTTCGACGTGGAGCGCGACGACGCCGGACGCCTGCAGCGCGTGGTGGCGGCGTCGGCCTCGGCGCCGGCCGAGGGCGTCGTGCGGGAGTCGTGGATGCACGTGGAGATCGCCCGGCTGGCCGGCGGGGACGACGACCTGGCGTTCCTGGTGGAGCGGATCGAGCGCGTCCTCGGCGACGTCCGGGTGGCCGTCGAGGACTGGCCGGCGATGCACGAGCAGGTCCGCGCCGTGGTGGCCGACCTCAACGAGACGCCGCCGCCGCTGCCGGAGGCGGAGATCGCGGAGGGCGCCCGCCTGCTGCGGTGGCTGGCCGACGAGCACTTCACGTTCCTGGGCTACCGCGAGTACCGCCTGGACCGAGCGCTGGTCGACGGCGTCGAGGACGACGTGCTGCGACCCGTGGAGGGCAGCGGTCTCGGCATCCTCCGGGAGGGCCGCCGCGAGGGGGCGACCCCGGAGGAGTCGGGGGCGTTCAGTCGCCTCCCGGACGCGGTCAAGGCGCGCGCCCGCGAGCGGACCCTGCTGGTGCTGGCCAAGGCGAACTCGCGGGCCACGGTGCACCGTCGCGCGTTCCTGGACTACGTCGGCGTCAAGACCTTCGGTGCGGACGGGGCGGTGACCGGGGAGCGGCGCTTCCTCGGCCTGCTCTCCAGCGCGGCGTACACCGAGTCCGTGCTGCGCGTCCCGCTGCTGCGGGAGAAGGTCGCCGAGGTCCTCCGCCGCAGCGGGCTGGACCCCCGGGGCCACGACGGCAGTGCCCTGCTGGACACGCTGGAGACCTATCCGCGCGACGACCTGTTCCACACCCCGGTCGACGAGCTCACCCCGATCGCCGAGGCCGCGATGCAGGCCCGCGAGCGGCGCGCGGTCCGGATGTTCCTGCGGCGCGACACCTACGGGCGCTACCTCTCGGTGCTGCTGTACCTGCCGCGGGACCGTTACAACACCGGGGTCCGCCACCGGTTCTCCAAGATCCTCACCGAGCAGCTCGGTGCGGACTCGGTCGAGTTCAACGTGAGCATCAACGAGTCGACCACCGCCCGGGTGCACTTCGTGGTCCGGCTGCCCGCGGGCCGGCTGATCCCGCACGACATCGACACCGCGGACCTGGAGCGTCGCCTGGTCGAGGCCTCCCGCTCCTGGCAGGAGGACTTCGCCCAGGCCGTGACCGCCGAGTACGGCGAGGAGGTGGGCGCCGTCCTGGCCCGCCGATACTCCGAGGCGTTCCCGGAGGCCTACAAGGAGGACTTCACCGCGCGCACCGCGGCCGTCGACCTCGGACGTCTGGAGGGCATCAGCGGCTCCGACGGTATCGACCAGTCGCTCTACGTCGACCTGGACGCGGCCGAGGGCGAGGTGCGGCTCAAGGTGTTCCGGATCGGCTCCCCGATCTCGCTGTCGGTGATCCTGCCGATGATCTCCTCGCTGGGCGTCGAGGTGGTCGACGAACGGCCCTACGAGCTGGACGGCGTGGAGCGCCGCTCGGCGATCTACGACTTCGGGCTGCGCTACGGCGGTGAGCCGGAGGAGAAGCGTGAGCTCTTCGCCGACGCGCTGGCCGCGATGTGGGACGGCCGCTGCGAGATCGACGGGTTCAACGAGCTGGTGCTCAGCGCCGGCCTGACCTGGCGTCAGGTCACCGTGCTGCGCGCCTACGCGAAGTACATGCGGCAGGGCAACAGCCCGTTCGCGGTCGACTCGATCGAGGGCGCGCTCGTCGACAACGTCGACCTGGCGCGGTTGCTGGTGGAGCTCTTCGAGGAGCGCTTCGACCCGGACAGCGAAGACGCGGCGCGGGTGCGGCGTACCGAGGAGCTGGACGCGGCGATCCGGTCGGCACTGGACGAGGTGGTCAGCCTCGACCACGACCGGATCCTGCGCGGCTACCTGACCCACGTCCAGGCCACCTTGCGGACCAACTACTTCCAGACCGTGGACGGCGAGCGGGACGGCGAGCTGAAGCCCTACCTCGCGCTCAAGCTCGAGCCGTCCGCGATCCCCGACCTGCCCGAGCCGCGGCCCCGGTTCGAGATCTTCGTCTACTCGGCGCGGGTGGAGGGGGTGCACCTGCGCTTCGGTGCGGTGGCCCGCGGTGGCCTGCGCTGGTCGGACCGGCGCGACGACTTCCGGACCGAGATCCTCGGCCTGGTGAAGGCGCAGATGGTGAAGAACACCGTGATCGTGCCGGTCGGCGCGAAGGGCGGGTTCTACGCCAAGCAGCTGCCTGCCCTGGACCCGACACAGCCCGGCGACCGCGAGGCCTGGATGGCCGAAGGGGTGGCCTGCTACAAGACCTTCATCTCCGGTCTGCTGGACGTCACCGACAACCTGGTGGCCGGCGAGACCGTGCCGCCTCCCCGGGTGGTGCGCCACGACGCCGACGACACCTACCTGGTGGTCGCGGCCGACAAGGGCACCGCGACCTTCTCCGACATCGCCAACGGCGTGGCCGGCGACTACGGGTTCTGGCTCGGCGACGCCTTCGCCAGCGGCGGTTCCGTGGGCTACGACCACAAGGCGATGGGGATCACCGCCCGTGGCGCCTGGGTCTCGGTGCGCCGGCACTTCCGCGAGATGGGCGTGGACTGCCAGAACGAGGACTTCACCTGTGTCGGCATCGGCGACATGTCCGGCGACGTGTTCGGCAACGGGATGCTCTGCTCCGAGCACACCCGACTGGTCGCGGCGTTCGACCACCGCGACATCTTCATCGACCCGGACCCCGACGCCGCGGCCTCGTTCGCCGAGCGGCAGCGACTCTTCGAGATGCCCCGGTCCAGCTGGAAGGACTACGACACCTCGCTGATCTCCGCCGGTGGCGGAGTCTTCCCGCGCAGCGCGAAGTCGGTCCCGTTGAACAAGCAGATCCGGGCGGCGCTCGGCATCGCCGGTCAGGTGGAGCGGATGACTCCCGCCGAGCTGATGCGCGCGATCCTGCTGGCTCCGGTCGACCTGCTCTGGAACGGCGGCATCGGCACCTACGTGAAGTCCGCGGCGGAGACCGACGCGGAAGCGGGGGACAAGGCGAACGACGCGATCCGGGTGGACGGTGGCGAGCTGCGGGTGCGGTGCGTCGGCGAGGGTGGGAACCTCGGTCTCACCCAGCGCGGACGGATCGAGTACGCCGCCACCGGCGGGCGGATCAACACCGACTTCATCGACAACTCGGCCGGTGTGGACACCTCCGACCACGAGGTGAACCTGAAGGTGCTGCTGGACCGGGTGGTCGCCGACGGGGACCTGACCGGCAAGCAGCGCAACGCGTTGCTGGCGTCGATGACCGACGAGGTCGCCACCCTCGTGCTGGCCGACAACTACGAGCAGAACCTGGCCCTGGCGAACGCCGCGAAGAACGCTCCGTCGTTGCTGCACGTGCACGAGCAGTGGATGCGGGACCTGACCGCGAAGGGCCTGCTGGACCGCCGGCTGGAGGCGCTCCCGCCGAGCAAGGAGGTCGCGCGGCGGATCGAGGCCGAGGGCGCGCTGAGTCAGCCCGAGCTGGCCGTGCTGATGGCCTACACCAAGATCGCGCTGGCCGACGAGCTGCTCGCCACCGACCTGCCCGAGGACCCCTACCTGGTGCAGGACCTGGTCGGCTACTTCCCGGAGCCCATCCGGGACGGCTTCACCGGCAAGATCGACCAGCACCCGCTGCGCCGCGAGATCATCGTGACCCAGGTGGTCAACGACCTGGTCAACGGCGCCGGGATGACCTACTGGCCGCGGCTGCAGGGGAGACCGGGGCCGACGCGGCCGAGCTCACCCGTGCCAACTTCGTGGCCCGGGAGATCTTCGGCTCGCTCGCCCTCCGCAAGGAGCTGGCCACCTTCGACAACGTCCTCGACGCCGGCGTGCAGACCCGGATGCGGGTCGAGATGCGCACGCTCGTGGAGCGTGCCTCCCGCTGGTTGGTCACCAACCGGCGGCCACCGCTGGACAGCCAGGCGACCGTCGACCTCTTCTCCGGACCGGTGCAGCGCACCCTGCTGGAGCTCCCCGACCTGCTCATCGGCCGCGAGCTGCAGGCGCACGCCGCGCGGCGCAGCTCGTGGGAGGAGCAGGGGGTGCCGGAGGACCTGGCGGCGCGGGTGGCCTCCTTCGACGTGGGCTACGCGCTGCTCAACGTGGTGGAGATCGCCACCCGCGACGGGCTCGAGCCGTTCGAGGTGGCCCGGGTGCACTTCGCGCTGGGGGAGCGGCTGGCGCTCGCGGTCCTCCAGCAGCGGATCGTCGCGCTGCCGCGCCTGGACCAGTGGCAGACGATGGCGCGCGCCGCGCTGCGCGACGACCTGCACGCGGTGCACGCCCAGCTGACCGGCCAGGTGCTCGCCGCGACCGACCCCGACCGCAGCGCCACCGAGCGGGTCGAGCAGTGGATCGAGGAGGCGGGTGGCATCGTCGACCAGGCGGAGTCGACCCTGCGCGCGGTCTGCGCCGAGGACCGGGTCGACCTGGCCCGCACCTCCGTCGGGCTGCGGGTGGTGCGCTCGCTGCTGGCGTGAGCCCGCGGATCAGCCGGCCGACCGTGGATCGGGCCGGGACCTCCGGCGAGCGGGGCGTTGCGTCGGGCGCTCCCGGGAATCCTCGATAGAGTTCGCTCGGCGTCGCGCCGACGCCGGGAGAGACGCCACAGGACGACGCGGAGTGGGGTAGGTCGTGGAGTTGCACGCAGCAGTCCGGGAGCTGGTCGAGGGCCACGGCGAGGACCTGCTCACGGACGCCTCCGGGTTCCGGGGTCTGCTCGACGACGTGCTCGACGAGGACACCGCGAGCGCGGGGACATCAACCTGCTGGTCGACGCGGTCCGCTTCGAGGCCCTCACCCCGCTGCGCAACATGATCGAGGGCGGTGCGGACCCGGGGCGTGCGGTGGACGAGTCCGGCGCCCGCCTGGCGCGCGATCGCGGCGGTGAGGACTACCGCTCGGCCAGCTGGGCGGTGGCCGTGCTCGGCTACGCGGTCGGCGCGGTCCCCGAGACCGAGGTGCTCCGCTTCCGCCCCGGCAGCGGTACGACGACCGCCGGTGATCACCCCACCAACCCGGCCCGTCGTCCGGACCGGGGCCCGGCCCCGCCCGTGCAGCAGCCCCCTGCGGCATCGCCCCCGTTCAGCCCGCCCGTCGCGAGCCCGCCGCCCAGCCGGTGGCCCGGCTCCCAGCCGGCGCCGGCCTACCTGCCACCGCCGACGCCGTCCGCGTCAGGTCAACGCCCGCCGTCCGGGCCGGCCTCCGGGCCGGCATCGTGGCCGGCGGCGACCGCCCCGCCCGCCGGTGCCTCCGGTTATCCGGCGCCGACCGCGTCCGTCCCCCGCGCAAGCGTGGCCCGGGCCTGTGGATCGCGCTGGCGGCCGTCCTGGTGCTGCTCGTGGGCGGCGGGGTGATCGCGGCCGTCGCGGTGACCGGCGGCGACGACGGTGACGGTGGCGACGAGGGCGGAGCCGAGGTCGACCTCAGCGCGGACGCGCTCGACCAGCGTTACGGCGCGCTGTCGACCATGATCGCCTACGACATCGAGGAGTGCACCAGCGACGACGCGGGCGAGGGGCGCAGCGAGGTCGTCGAGTGCACGGTGCCGGCGGGCACGCTGCGGCTGACCACCTACGACTCCGGCCAGGCGCTGCGTGCGGCGCGGCGGGAGCGGGTCGACCTGCGGGCGGGGACCCTGAGCGGCTCGGCCGGGGCGGCGAGCTACTACCACTTCGACCCGGCCAACTCGGGAGACCAGGACCCCGCCGTCATCTACTGGGACAGCGCCGCCGGCCCCCAGTCCGCCGAGCTCACCGGGGCCCAGGGCGCCACCCTGGACACGCTGACCTCCCACTTCGACGGCACCGATCCCCGGGTCGCCCCGCCGACCTCCCCCAACAACAACCAGCTGCGCGAGTTCGCGGACAAGTTCATGGACATCTCCGACTGCAGCCGGCAGTCGTCGTTCACCGCGGGGGAGACCGAGGAGAACCTGTGCCAGCCGAAGGCCGGGATCACCGCGATCGTCGGCCGGTTCCAGCGACGCCGCGACATGCTCGGTGTGCGGCGTACCCAGCTGCGCGCCTGGCGGGAGGCGAGCGACCGGACCGACGAGGACTACTGGTTCGCCACCGACCGCGAGGAGAAGGAGGGCTCCTTCTACTCCTACGTCGACGCGGACGGCACCCCGACGATCTACTGGGACTGGAACGAGCCGGGCTGCAACTGCTACGCGGTCGGCTACGCCTTCGACGGCACGCTGGAGGAGCTCAGGACCTGGTGGCAGGGCTGACGCCGCTGCACATCAGGGCCAGGGTGGTGTCGTCGCCGCCGACCTCGGCGGGCTCCGCCAGCCAGGTGGGCAGCTGATCGCGGACCCATCCCGTCCCGCGCTCGCGGACGAATCCGACCAGCTGGTCACCGGTCCGCCGCCACCAGTCGGGATCGACCCGGGGTCCGCCGAAGCCGTCGGTGCAGCAGAAGACCAGGTCGATCGGGGTGCGTCGCCGGTCCAGCACCGCGACCCGCAGTGCCGTGAGCGGGTCGGGCTGGCACAGCGAGGGGGTGCGCACGCCGTGCGGCTCGCCACGGTCGAGCGGGCGGGTGGCCCGACCGTCCGGGCCGACGGCGACCGCGTCGCCGTCGCCGACCTGCCACAGCCCCAGGAGGTGTCCGGACGCCACCGCCACCAACAGGGTGGTGCCGTAGGGCAGGAGCCGGCGCTCCGGTGGGGCAGGGCCCGGGTCCGGGTGCGGGTGCGCGGCGCGGTGCCGGTCGACCTCGACGACCCAGGCCGCGACGGTCCGTGCCGCGATCGTCCGCACGGCGTCCTCGGCGTCCCCCGGGGTGGGGCTGTCGGCCAGGAGGGCAAGGTGTCGCCGCGCGACGAGGCCGGCACAGTGCACGGCGAGCTGTGCGCCGGTGTCGCTGCGGAAGTGTGCCTGGTCGCCGTGGCCGTCGGCGACCGCGATCACCGCGGCCGCCCCGTCCGGGTCCGCCCAGGTGGACCAGGCGTCCTGCAGCGGCTGACCGCTGCGCACGTGGGCGGACCCGCGGGCGCTGTGGGCGGCGACCGACCACCGGACCGGGACGGTCCGGTCCGGGCTCATCCCTCCGGACTCCAGATCGGCTCGCCGGCGGGCGCCTCGGGCGGCCGGCCGAGACCGGCGCCGGGACCGACCGCCGGGCGCGAGGCGACCTTGCTGGCCGCCTTGGAGGCCCACACGATGTAGTCCACCAGCTGCGCCGGGTTGTCCGCGCGCAGCAGCGGGACGTCCGGATCGCCGATGAAGCCGCGCAGCGCCTGCATGTCGGCGTCCTGGCCGACGCCGAGCGCGAGCCGGACCGCGCCGGCGCCCCACCGGTTGTCCAACAGCGTCTGCAGACCGTCGGCGAACGAGACACCGGTCGCCTGGGTGGGGCGACCGTCGGAGACCAGGATGATGGCGGGCGGGTAGGCGCCGGCGCCCTCGTCGAGCTGCTCCAACGCCCGCGTGAGGGTGGTCAGGGCGCTCCCGAGCTCGGTGAAGCCCCGCGGCACGGCGTCGAGACGCTCCCAGCGGACCCGCTCCACCGGGGTGGGCTCCTCGATCACCCAGTGCGGCTCGGTGGCGAACGCGAGCACCCGCACCAACAGCTCGGCGTGCGGGTTCGCCCGTGCCTCGTCCCGCAGTTGGGGGAGCACCTCGGTGATCGCGTTGTTGAGCGCCTGGATCCGGCCGCCCCGGTTCATCGACCCCGACACGTCGAGCACGAAGATGAAGTGGAGGGGCCGGCGCGCCACCGCGCCGCCGAGCCGATCACTCATGGTTCTCCTCCCGGACGAGGTCAGCGGTGTCGCCACGCTACCGCCGCGACGGGCGTGCGGCCGGTTCGCACGCGCCCGCACGGGAAGGTCGCGGCGAAGCGCTACATTGGCACGCACTGGTCACGCGAGCACGGAGGTCGCCTCACCCATGGTGTTGGCAGAGGGCGTCGAGGTGGACCTCGGGCCGCTGGGCCGCGCCTGGGTCTCCTCCCTGCTCGGCCAGGGCGGCCAGGGCTACGTCTACGAGGTACGACGCAGCACCGGCGAGCCCCTCGCGCTGAAGTGGTACAAGCCGGACTCGGCGACCGCCGTGCAGTACGACGAGATGCAGCGGCTGGTCGAGATCGGCTCGCCGCACCTGCGCTTCCTCTGGCCGTTGAGCATGGCCCGGGTCGCCGCCATGCCGAGCTTCGGCTACGTGATGCAGCTGCGCGACCCGCGCTACCTCGAGCTCAGCTACCTGCTGCTGAACAGGGACCCGGACGGGCATCCGCTCGAGGTCTCCTTCGGCGCCGTCTTCGAGCTCTGCCGACAGCTGGCCTACAGCTTCCTCCGGCTGCACGCTCGCGGCCTCTGCTACCGGGACATCTCGTTCGGCAACGTGTTCTTCAACCCGACCACCGGCGACGTGCTGATCTGCGACAACGACAACGTGGGCGTCGACGACGGGACGGGACGGGTGCTGGGCACGCCGTACTTCATGGCGCCGGAGGTGGTCCGCGACCTGACCTACCGGACCCTGCCCAGCACCGACACCGACCGGCACTCGCTGGCGGTGCTGATGTTCTACGCGCTCTTCCTCGGTCACCCGCTGGAGGGGGCCCGCACCGATCACGGCCTACGGGATGCGGCCTGGCTGATGACCCACTTCGGGACGGATCCGGTCTTCTGCCTGCACCCCGACCGCGCCGACAACCGGCCCTCACCGATCGTGCGGCAGTACTGGGACCTCTATCCTCCGTTCCTGCGCGACCTGTTCGTCCAGGCCTTCGTGGACGGCCTCGCCGACCCCGGCGCACGGGTCACCGAGGGACAGTGGGTGAAGGCGATGGACCGGCTCCGGGACAGCATGCTGACCTGCCCGACCTGCCGGATGACGAACTTCTGGAGTGCCGACACCCCGACCGTGCGGTGCTGGCAGGACGGCACCGAGCTGCGGCCGGACTACCTACTCGCCGTCGGCCGTCGCACGCTCGCGGTCGGGCCGCAGACGGTGCTCCGCGCGGACCACCTGGTCACCGGCATCGACCAGCCCACCGTGCTGGGGGTGGTCGAGCAGCATCCGGAGCGGGCGGACCGTTGGGGACTGCGCAACGCCTCGGCATACTCCTGGGCGGTGACGTTCGCCGAGGGGCAGAGCTTCCTGCTCCAGCCGGGCCGCACGATGGAGCTCGTCGACGGTGCGAGGATCCAGGTTCGGGACGCGACGGTTCGGGTACGACGTGGGGGAGCCGCGCCGATGTGGGTCGGCGCCGAGGAGGAATAGATGTCGTTGCTGGTGGAGGTCGACGGGCGCACCCTGCGCCTGGACGAGAAGCGCACCTACCTGGTCGGACGCGCGATCGAGGCGGATGTCGTGCTCACCGCGGGGTCGGTGTCGCGGCAGCACGCCGAGATCCGTCCCGACGGCGACGGCTGGGTGCTGGTCGACCGAGGCAGCCAGTTCGGCACGTTCGTCGGGGGCAACCGGCTCTCCGAGATCCGGATCGACCGACGGGTCGTGGTCCGCTGCGGGCCCGAGGCGCCCGGCGCCGAGCTGGTCCTGACGCCGACCGAGCTCGCCGGCGACCCGCCGACCCCGGCGTTCGCCCCGGCTGCTCCGCCGGCGCCGTTCAGCCCACCGGCCGCGCCGGCGACGCCGCCTCCCTCGGCGACCCCGGCGCCGGCCTCCGCCCCGACCGCCGGGCCGAGCGCCGCCCCGGCTGGGGCACCGACCCCGTTCGCGCCCCCGGCCGCCGGCGGGGACCGCCCGGCCCCGGCCCCGGGGCCGCCCCACCGAGCGGGCCCGGAGCGATGGACCAGACCCAGGTGCTGGCACCACGCACCGGGATGCAGGCCCGAGGACCGGTCGGCGCGCCCCCGGCCGCCCCGCGCACGGGGCCGGACCTGCTGCTGATCGCCGAGGGACGGGAGTACCGCTTCCGGCACCCGGCGCAGGTGACCATCGGTCGACGTACCGACTCCACGGTGGTGCTGACCGACCCCGCCTGCTCCCGCCAGCACGGCCAGGTCAGCGCGGTGCCCGGCGGGTGGGTCTACACCAACGCGTCGGGGGAGGGCAGCTTCGACGACGGTCGCCGGGTCACCAGCATGCGCTTCGACGACCGGGTGGTGCTGCGGCTGGGCCACCCGGTGGCCGGCCCCGAGCTCACCCTGGTCCCGATCCTCTCGGCCGCGGAGGAGGAGAAGCGGATCGCCCGGCGACGGCTCAACCGCCGTCTCGCGATCGCGGGCGCCGCGGCGGCGGCCCTGGTCCTGGTGCTCGGCATCGTGGCCGCCGGGATCGCGATCTCCAACCGTGGTGACGACACCACCGCCGGTGGCGGCGACGGGTCGTCGGGCTCCACGGCGAGCGGCGAGCTGAGCCCGCAGGCGCTCGAGTCGGCGAAGGCCGCGACGGTGAAGATCAGCGCGGAGAGCTATCCCCTCGCCGATCCCAGCCAGGCGTTCGCCTACGGCGGCTCCGGGTCGATCCTGCGCGACGACGGCCTGATCCTCACCAACGCCCACGTCGCCGCACCCGAGTCACCCGGCCTGGCGGAGAAGTACGGACCGGACAGCCTGATCGCCAACCCCGACTACGTGCTGATCTCGCTCACCGACGGCGCCACCGACACCAGCGCGCCGGCGGAGTACCGGGCCCGCGTGGTCGCCGCCGACGGCTACCTCGACGTGGCCGTGGTGCAGATCTACGCCGACGTGGACGGCAACGAGCTCACCGGCGACCTCGACCTGCCCACGGTCCCGGTCGGCAGCTCCGACGACCTGCGTGCCGGCGACGACGTCACGGTGCTCGGCTTCCCGGGCGTGGCCGGATCCGGCGACTCGATCACCGTCACCACCGGCGTGATCTCGACCGTGCTGGACGACCCCGAGCTGGGACCGAAGGCCGAGCTCGACACGGATGCACGGATCGCGCCGGGCAACTCCGGAGGCATGGCGGTGGACAACTCCGGCGAGCTGATCGGCATCCCGACCTCGCTGTACTTCGACCAGTCCAGCCCGGTCACCAGCGGACGGATCCGGTCCATCGACGCGGTCGCCGACCTGATCGAGGAGGCGGAGCAGGCCACCAGCTGAGGCCGAGGACGTCAGCTCGCCTTCTTGGCGGCGGTCTTCTTGGCGGGGCCTTCTTCGTGGCGGTCTTCTTGGTGGCGGTCTTCTTGGCGGGGGCCTTCTTGGCGGCGGTCTTCTTGGTGGCGGTCTTCTTCGCGGTGCTCGCCTTCTTGGCGGGGGCCTTCTTCGCGGTGCTCTTCTTCGTGGCGCTCGGCGACGCCGGCTTCTCCTCCGCCTCCGCGTCGTCGTCCGCCGGCGCCTCCTCGCCGCGGGCCGTCTTGGCGGCGGCGACCGAGCGCTGCAGCGCGGCGAGCAGGTCGACGACCTCCCCGCCGGTCTTGGTCGAGGTGGCGGTGCGCTGCACCTCGCCGCCCTCGATCTTGGCCTTCACCACCGCCTGGACGGCCTCGGCGTAGTCGTCCTCGAACTCGTCGGCGTCGAAGTCGCCGGCCAGCGTGTCCACCAGCATCCGGGCCATCTTGACCTCGGAGTCCTTGACCTCGCCGCTCTCGACGGTGAAGTCCGGCGTGCGGATCTCGTCGGGCCACATCATCGTCTGCAGCACGATCACGTCGTCACGCACCCGGAGCACCGCGATGGTGGTGCGCTGCCGGATCGCGATGGTGACCACGGCCATCCGGTCCGCCTCGACCAGGGCCTGGCGCAGCAGCGCGTACGGCTTGGCGCCGCTCGACTCCGGCTCCAGGTAGTAGGACTTCTCGAACAGCATCGGGTCGATCTGGTCGCGCGGAACGAACTTCTCCACCGCGATCTCGCGGGAGGAGGTGACCGGCAGGTTCGCCATGTCGTCCTCGTCGAGGATGACCATCTCGCCGTCCTCGGTCTCGAACCCCTTGGCGATGTCGGAGTAGGGGACCTCCTCGCCGTCGATCGCGCAGATCCGCTGGTAGCGGATCCGGCCGCCGTCGGTCGCGTGGACCTGGCGAAAGGAGACGTCGTGGCTCTCGGTCGCCGAGTACAGCTTCACCGGCACGCTGACCAGGCCGAAGGAGACCGAACCCTTCCAGATCGCTCGCATGGGAGGAGACTACGCGCCGGGCACCGACAGCGGTCGTGCTGAGATGGGCGCATGCAGGCTCTGCGCCCGATGCTCGCCACCGTCGGCGACCATGTCCCGACCGGTCCGGAGTGGACTCACGAGGTGAAGTGGGACGGTGTGCGGGCGCTCGCCTTCGTCGACGCCGGTGCGGTCGAGCTGCGCAGCCGCAACGACAACCGGATCACCGCGGCCTGGCCCGAGCTGCTCTCCGCCCCGGGGCCGGGCCGGTGGGTGCTCGACGGCGAGATCATCGCGCTCAACGAGCGCGGCGTGCCGGACTTCCGGGTGCTCGCCGAGCGCATCCACCTGCGCAAGGCCGCCGCCGTCGCCCGGTACGCCGCCCGCACGCCGGCCACCTTCATGGTCTTCGACGTGCTCGCGATCGGCGAGGAGGACCTCACCGCGTCGCCACAGTCCGAGCGCCGCCGGCGGCTGGAGGATCTCGACCTCGCCCGCAGCGGCTGGCAGGTCCCACCCGCCTACGACGACGGCCCGATGCTGCACGCAGCGACCCGGGAGCAGGGCCTGGAGGGCATCGTCAGCAAGCGCGTCGGCGGCCGCTACCGGCCCGGCGAGCGCAGCCGCGGATGGCTGAAGTTCGCCCACCGCCACCGCGGCTCCTACGTGGTGGGCGGGTGGCGTCCCCAGGTCGGCACCCGGGACCGTCTCGCCGCGCTGCTGGTGGGCGAGCCGACCTCCGAGGGGCTGCGCTACCGGGGACGCGTGGGCAGCGGGATCGGCCCGCGGCAGTCGCGCCTGCTGGCCGAGCTGGTGGCGGGACTGGCCCGCGGGACCAGCCCGTTCGCCGACGAGGTGCCGCGGGTGGACGCCGACGGAGCGCGCTGGATCGACCCGGTCCTGGTCGTCGACGTCGACACCCACGGCGTGGGCTACGAGCGGCTGCGCCAGCCGTCGTTCCAGGTGGTGCGCCAGGATCTCGGTGTGGCGGACCTGCTGGCGGGCACGACCGAGGGGAGCGACGATGAGTGAGACCTGGGTCGAGGTCGAGGACCGCACCCTGAAGCTGACCAACCTGGAGAAGGTGCTCTACCCCAGCACCGGCACCACCAAGGCCGAGGTGCTCGACTACTACGCCCGGGTCTCGCCGGTGCTGCTCCCGCACCTCGCCGGACGGCCGGTGACCCGGATCCGGTGGCCCCACGGCGTGCAGGCGATGAGCTTCTTCGAGAAGAACGCGCCGGCCGGGACGCCCTCCTGGGTGCGTACCGTCGAGGTGCCCACCACCGGCTCGCGGGGCCCGAGCCGCAACGGCGACACCCTGGTCTTCCCCGTCGTCGAGGACCTCGCCACCCTGATGTGGCTGGTCAACCTGGCCGCACTGGAGCTGCACGTGCACCAGTGGACGGTGGACGCGGAGGGAGACCCGCGTGGCGCCGACCGAGTGGTGATCGACCTCGACCCCGGCGAGGGAGCGGGGCTGCGCCAGTGCTGCGAGGTCGGGCTGCTGGTCCGGGACGCGCTGGCCGAGCGGGGCCTGGACGCCCGTCCCGTCACGAGCGGCAGCAAGGGGCTGCACCTCTACGCCGAGCTGTCGGCGTACCTGCCCTCCGAGGAGGCCTCGGAGGTGGCACGGGCGGTGGCCGAGGAGCTGCAGGCCACCCACCCCAAGCTGGTCACCGCGACGATGACCAAGGCCCGGCGCCGCGGCAAGGTCTTCCTCGACTGGTCGCAGAACGCCGGATCGAAGACCACCGTGGCGCCCTACTCCCTGCGGGGCACCGAGCGGCCGCAGGTAGCGACGCCGCTGACCTGGGACGAGGTGGCCGTCGGGGCCGAGGACGACCTCGGGCTGGAGCAGTTCTCCCACACCGCGGTGCTGCAGCGGGTCGAGGAGCACGGAGACCTCTTCGAGCAGCGATGAGTCCGTCGGGTCCCGCCGGTCCACCTCTCCATGGAGATCCTCGAACTCGGACCTGTGGCCCGTGAGGTGGGTGGGCTCGTCGCCGGCGTACGCGACGACCAGCTCGCCCTCCCGACGCCGTGCCCTGCCTACACGGTGGCGGATCTGGCCGACCACCTGGGCGGACTCACGCTCGCCTTCACCGCGGCCGCCCACAAGTCGCCGCTCGGCGACGGTGCCGGACCCAGTGGCGACGGCGCCCGGTTGGAGCCGGGCTGGCGCGATCGGATCGCTCGCGACCTGGTGATCCTCGCGGAGGCGTGGCGCAACCCCGCCGCCTACCGGGGGACGGCGAGCGCCGGCGGTGTGACGATGGACGGCGCCGAGGCCGCGGCCGTCGCGCTGAACGAGGTCGTCGTGCACGGCTGGGACCTGGCGGCGGCGACCGGACGTCCCTACCGGGTCGACCCGGCCGCACTGGATGCGTGCCTGGCGTTCGCCGCATCGTTCTCCACCCCGGAGAGCGCCGACATGCGCGGTGATGCGTTCGGACCCGTGCTGCCGGTCGCCGCGGACGCGGACGACCTGACCAGGCTGCTCGCGCTGATGGGTCGCGACGCCGGTTGGGCACCGGCGGAGCGGACGCTCAACGACGCCGGCGCATCCCGAACACGTCGAACTCGGTGACCCCGCCGGTGGGTTCGATCGGCCCCGGGTGGGCGCCGCCCTCGGCCAGGCCGTCCACCTCGTCCAGGGTGGCGTCGATCAACAGCTGGAACTCCGGGGACGGCGTCGCCACGCGCCGCGGCGCGGTGTCGATCCGCCACCCGTGGCGTCCCAGGTCGTTCAGCACCGCGATCAGCGTCGTGTTCTTCTCGGCGACGAACCCCTCGAAGCCGTCGTCGGCCTCGATCAGGTAGACCGGCCGGGTGACGGCCACGGACACCGCGTCGTACTGCGGCACCCACAGCCGCGCGTACTCGTAGGTCCGGAGCGTGCTCATCCAGCCATCCTAGGCCGCCGCGGCCACCTGCGGGAGCAGGCGGCGCGGGAGGATCAGGAGCGGAAGCCGACCTGTCCGCTCACGCTGCGGCCGATCTCCACGTAGGCGATCTTCGCGGCCGGGACCAGGGTCACCTTGCCCTTGTGGTCGGTCAGGCTGAACACGCCGCCCTCGCCGGACAGCGCCTCGCTGAGCGCCTTGGACACGGCCTCGGCAGCCTCGTCGGTCTCGACGACGAGCTCGCGGGCGACGTTCTGGACGCCGATCTTGACCTCAACGGCCATGGTGACTCTCCTCGTGATCTCCGGGCACGGACCTCGGCCCGTCTCGGTGCCAGCCTAGGGGGCGACTGTTCGCCGGGTGGGCCGGGTGCGCGGTGCGCGGACTCAGTCGTCGGTCTTGGGGTAGCCGCGGATGCCGCGCCAGGCGAGTCCCGAGACCAGGGCGACGGCCTGGTCCCGCTCCAGGCCTCCGGCCTCGGTGAGCCAGAAACGGGCACTCACCTGGGCCATGCCCACCAGGGAGACGGCCAGCAGGCGCGAGTCCTCGGCGGGGAACCCGGTGTCCTCCTCGATCACCGCGCCGATCAGCTTGGCGCACTCCACGGTGACCCGGTCGATGTGCTCGCGCACGGCGGGCTCGTTGGTCAGGTCGGACTCGAAGACCAGACGGAAGGCGCCGGTGTCGTGGTCGACGTAGGCGAAGAAGGCGTCGATCGCGGCCGCGACCCGCTGCTTGTTGTCCTGGGTGGACTCCAGCGCCGCCCGGCAGTTGGCGATCATCCGGTCGCAGGAGGCGTCCAGGAGGGCCAGGTACAACTCGAACTTGCCGGGGAAGTGCTGGTAGAGGACCGGCTTGGAGACGCCGGCGCGCTCGGCGATGTCGTCCATCGCGGCGGCGTGGTAGCCGTTGGCCACGAACACCTCGAGGGCCGAGTTCAGCAGCTGGGCCCGGCGTTCCTGCCGCGGCAACCTCAGGCCGCGGGGCCGCCCGCCCTCCACGTCGTACGACTCGCGCACCACCTCGTTGCCTCCCTCGCGCTGCGTCCCCCGGTTCGCGGGAGAGATGTGACCCATCGGTAGCCAAACCCTACTCCGAGGTCCGGATGACGGGACGTAGCAGGGCGGGTTTGTCGCGGTTCGGGACGATAGGGACCGTTGAGAGAGCGTCGCGAGCGTCCGGAGCGGTTCCGGGCGGCGCGGGAACAGCGGGGCAGGTCCCGGTGTTCCACCGAGACCGCATTGCACCCCAGGAGCAGGAGTACCCCGTGAGCATTCCCGCGTTGGTCGAGCCGGCCGACGAGCTGACCGTCGACGAGGTCCGTCGCTACAGCCGCCACCTGATCATCCCCGACGTCGGGATGACGGGGCAGAAGCGACTGAAGAACGCCAAGGTGCTGGTGATCGGTGCCGGCGGCCTGGGCAGCCCCGCGCTGCTCTACCTGGCGGCGGCCGGCGTCGGCACCCTGGGCATCATCGAGTTCGACGAGGTCGACGAGTCGAACCTGCAGCGCCAGGTGATCCACGGCCAGTCGGACGTGGGCCGGCCCAAGGCGGAGTCGGCCAAGGACTCCATCGCCGAGGTCAACCCGCTGGTGAACGTCGTGGTCCACGCGGAGCGGCTGGACAACGACAACGTCTACGACGTGTTCCGGGGCTACGACCTGATCGTCGACGGCACCGACAACTTCGCCACTCGCTACCTGGTCAACGACGCGGCGTACTTCCTCGGCATCCCCTACGTGTGGGGGTCGATCTACCGGTTCGACGGTCAGGCGTCGGTCTTCGCACCGAAGCAGGCCGACGACGCCCCCTGCTACCGCTGCCTCTACCCCGAGCCGCCGCCGCCGGGCATGGTCCCCTCCTGCGCCGAGGGCGGCGTGCTGGGCGTGCTGTGCGCCTCGATCGGCTCGATCCAGGTCAACGAGGCGATCAAGCTGCTGACCGGCATCGGCGACCCGCTGGTCGGCAAGCTGATGATCTACGACGCGCTCGAGATGGAGTACCGCAAGCTGAAGGTCCGCAAGGACCCCAACTGCCGGCTCTGCGGCGAGAACGCGGACGTCACCGAGCTCATCGACTACGAGTTCTTCTGCGGCGCCGTCTCCGAGGAGGCGGCCGACGCCGCCGCCGACTCCACCATCTCGGTGGTTGCGCTCGAGGGCATGCTCAAGGAGCGCGAGGAGGGGACCCGCGACTTCGTGCTGGTCGACGTCCGTGAGCCCAACGAGTACGAGATCAACAAGATCCCGGGCTCGGTGCTGATCCCCAAGGGCGAGTTCCTCAACGGCAACGCGCTCGAGCAGCTGCCCTCGGTCGACTCCGGCACCCAGGTCGTGCTGCACTGCAAGTCCGGTGTCCGCTCCGCCGAGGCACTCGCGGTGCTCAAGGGCGCCGGCTACGACGACGCCGTGCACGTCGGCGGCGGCGTGGTCGCCTGGGTGAACCAGATCGACCCCAGCCAGCCCGCGTACTGAGCCGGCGGGCCGATCGGGCTGCGCCCCGCCGGTCACGGCGGGGCGTAACCGCGTCGGCCGGCACTCGTTGATCCGGCCGACGGTGGCTCGCCATCGCACTGCACCAATGGGCGATCCGTCGCACCCGAGGGAGCACACCTGAGAGCCTCGCCCGTCCGGGCGGGGCTCTCAGCCGTTTCCGGGCGGGTGCCGGCACGGCCCAGGTGCGGGCAGGATGGGGCCATGCCGAGCGCGCGCGACCCCGAGTACGTCGAACGCATCCTCGACCTCGTCGAGCAGGTCCCGCCGGGCCGGGTGACCACCTACGGCGCGCTCGCCGACGTCGCGGGCGGGGGCCCGCGCCAGGTCGGCACGGTGATGGCGCACCACGGCGGTGCGGTGCCGTGGTGGAGGGTGATCCGCGCCGACGGCACCCTGCCGCCCAGCCACCAGCGCCACGCCCGGCGCCACTACGACGCCGAGCGCACGCCGATCCTCCCCTCGGGGAAGGTCGACGTGCGCTCGGCGTTCTGGAGTCCGGGCTAAGCCGCCTCCGCTGCTCAGGACAGCGCGGCCACCGCGGCGTCGTAGTCGGGCTCGGTGGCGATCTCCGGCACGAGCTGGCTGTGGACCACGGTGCCGTCGGCGTCCACGACGACCACCGAGCGGGCGAAGAGGCCCTCGAACTTGCCGTCGACGAGGCGCACGCCGTAGTCGTCGCCGAACGAGGAGCGGAAAGCGGAGGCGGCGACGACGTTCTCGATGCCCTCGGCGCCGCAGAACCGCGCCTGCGCGAACGGGAGATCGGCGGAGACGTTGACCACGGTGGTGTTCTCCAGGCCGGCCGCCAGCTCGTTGAACTTCTTCACGCTGGCCGCGCAGACCCCGGTGTCCACGCTCGGGAAGATGTTGAGCACCGTCCGGGTGCCCGGGGTCAGGGTCACCGAGCTGAAGTCGGAGCCGACCAGGTCGAAGGCGGGGGCCGCGGAGCCGACCGCGGGCAGCTCGCCGATGGTGGTGACGGGGTTGCCGCCGAGTGAAGTGGTAGCCATGTCCCTTTCCTAGCAGGTCGTCCCGCATCCGACCGCGGGGGTCGGCCGGCTGTCCGATCCGCGGACCCGTCGGCGGGCTCAGCGCAGCCGCCGGATGGCGCCGACCGCCTTCCGCAGCTCGAGCAGCTGTCGCTCCCAGGTGATGCCCACGACGGTCAGGATCAGGCCGGCCAGGCCGATCCACACCCACTGCGGCACGCTCCCGGCGTAGGGCCCGAGCTCGCGCAGCACCACGGCGGCGCCGACCGCCGCGCCGACGACCAGCGGTGCGCTCCACCGCAGCACCGCGCCGGCCAGGGTCAGGACCAGGCAGGCGATGCCGAGCAGCAGGGCCCGCAGTGAGAGCGGGTCCTCGAAGACCCACAGCAGCGACGGCAGCGTGCCCAGCAGCAGTCCGGGCAGCAGCGCGCCCGCGGTGCCGGCGGTCGGCACGGCACGCAGCCGGTAGAGGCCGGCGCCGAGCAGCACCGTCGCGGCGGGGAGGGTGTAGGGCTCCGGCGCTTCGACACCGAGGTCGACCAGCCAGACCCAGGACGCCAGCAGCCACAGGGCCGGCATCGCAGCG
Organism: Nocardioides sambongensis; assembly: GCF_006494815.1. Lineage (NCBI taxonomy): Bacteria > Bacillati > Actinomycetota > Actinomycetes > Propionibacteriales > Nocardioidaceae > Nocardioides > Nocardioides sambongensis. The sequence goes on along the minus strand of NZ_CP041091.1, from coordinate 2,154,445 downwards.
CCGAGCGGGCGGCGCGCGGTGTGCAGCAGGGCCGAGGCTCCGCAGAGCGCACCGAGCAGCGCGAGCCAGAGTGCCAGCAGGGCGGCCGGCTGGTCGGCGAGCGCCAGCGAGACCGGCAGCGCCAGTGCCGAGGTGCCCAGGGCGGACAGCTCCAGCTCGAGACGGGGCAGCAGCACCGCGATGCCGCCGGCCGCCACCAGCACCGGCACCGCGACCCAGGCGCCGCCCAGGTCGGCCAACGACGTCGCGGCGGCCACCACCGGGAGGATCGCCGGCGCGACCGCGATCCCCGCCACGACCCGGGAGGCGGAGCCACGTCCGGCGAGTGCGCCGGTCAGTGCGGCGGCGAGCGTGACGCACCCGGTGGCCAGGATCATCGCGTCGTCGACCAGGGCGACGAGGTCGGCCGCGAAGCAGACCGCGAGCCCCACCACGACCAGCGCGGTGCTCTCCGGGGCACGACGGAGGGCGCCGCACAGGGCGCCGGCCGCTCCGATCGCGGCCAGGCTCAGCGCCACCGCCGCCACCGGGACGTCGTACGACGCCAGGGTGAGGGTCGACGCGAGGGCGACCGCGAGCGCGGTCGACGGTGCCCAGCTCAGCAGCCAGCCGCGGTGGCGGCGCGGCAGGAGCAGTGCGGCGACCACGACCACGACCAGCGCGGCGGGGGCCAGCACGAGCGGCCCCACGACCTGGTCGGGGTCCTGGAACCGGATGCCGAAGCTCCGGTCGGCGCCCGCGACGCCGTCGATCCTCTCCAGCACGTCGAACCACCGGGCCAGGACCACGCCTGCGCCGGTCAGGATCTGGCCGACCAGGAGCAGACAGCCGGTCACGGCCGGGGCCATCGCGACCACCCGCGCATCGGAGCGGACGGCGCCGAGCGCCACCGCCCAGGCGACAGTGACGGCGAGCGTCACCACCCCCACCACGGTGGCGCCCTCGCCGACCAGGGGAAGGGTGGCGGCGCCGGTCGCCACCATCGCGGCGCCCGACGCGCCGGCCAGCAGGGCGACGCGGTGGCGCAGGACGAGGCCGGGGGAGAGCAGCAGCGCTGCGGAGGCGAGCAGGGACCAGCCGGGGCCGTCCAGCCACAGGTGCTCCAGCGTCGGCTCCTCCAGGCTGATCCCCAGGCCGGCCAGCAGGGTGAGTCCGCCGACCAGGGCACCGGCGGCCGCGGCGCTCCACGCCAGCGGCGTGAGCCGTAGCGCTCGCGCCGCCAGCACGGCCAGCACGGCCAGCACGGTCACCACCTGGCCGGTCCACAGCGGCTGGTCGGTCGCGGAGACCGCGCCCAGGTAGCCGATGGTCGCGGCGATCCCGGCGATCACCTGCGGGGCGACCAGGTGCGGCCGACCGGGGAGGCGCAGCGCTCCCAGGCCCGCCGCGGCGAACGCGACCAGACCGCCGGCGATCGCGGCCATCGTGTCGCCGTCGACCTCCCCGAACCAGTCGGCGGCGCCGGCGCCGAGGACGTCCAGGGTGAGCATCCCGAGGGTGACCACGGAGAGGGACTCCGCGGCGATCCGCAGTCCATACCGGTGCAGTGCCAGGGAGCCACCGCCGAACCCGAGGGTCAGCGCAGCGAGCACCGCGGTGCGGCCGCCGACACCGAGCACGGACCAGGACACCGCCAGGAAGATGACGGCGGCGACGAGCAGGCAGAAGGCGCCGAGGCCGAGCAGGATCTTCGGCACCGAGGAGGTGGTCAGGCCCCGGAGGGCATCGACGGCATCGGTGGGATGACCGCCGGCCCGGGCGGGGTCGGGGGCGCCGGCGTCGTACGGGAGACCGGGCTGTGCGCCTGCTGCGAGGTCTGCGCCTGCTGGGAGGTCTGCGCCTGTTGGGAGGTTCGGGGCTTCTGAGGAGCCTGGGGAGCGGGAGCCGACGACCGGGTGGCGGTCGGTGCGCCCGCGAGCGCCGGCATCGCTGCGGCGGGCCCGGGAGGGGGCGGCGGCGTCTGCGGGGTCGTGCTGACCGCGCGGAGCTCGGCGAGCAGGTCGTCGGCGCGGCGCAGTGTCGTGAAGAGCTCGACCCCGATCCGGTGGCGGAGGCGGAGTCCGCAGGCGGGGCAGGAGTCGACGCGAGGGGGCAGCACGGCCCGGCAGTCGGGGCACAGATCGGGGTCGGCGTAGCGCATGCTCCTCATTTCGCCAGGGATCGGTCGGGGCTGCCTCAGAGCGGCGACTCACCCGGGGTGAGTAGGGCTACTCAACCGCGTCGCCCAGCCACTTCGTCCACAGGCATACCCACAGTCTGTGGATTGAGGCCCGTCTTCTGTGGAGTTCCGGCCAGAGCTGTGGAGGGCGCCGGCTCCGCGCGGGACCACCGGCGAACGTGGACACCGGATAGGTGGACCCACCGGTAGCGACTAGGTTCGGGCAGCGTGATGTACCGGACGTTGCACACCGTGGTCCCGCCGCTGGCCAAGGCGGTCTGGCGTCCCACGATCCGCGGGCTGGACAGGGTGCCGGCCTCCGGTCCGGTGATCCTCGCCAGCAACCACCTGAGCTTCGTCGACTCCGTGGTGATCCCGATCGTGGTGCCGCGGAAGGTGGTCTTCCTGGCCAAGTCCGACTACTTCACCGGCACCGGCTGGCGCGGTCGGCTGTCCCGCGCCTGGTTCGAGGGGCTCGGCATGCTGCCGGTCGACCGGGACGACTCGGCTGCCGCGATGCAGTCGCTGCAGACGGCGCTGGACGTGCTCGGTCGTGGCGAGGCGTTCGGGATCTACCCCGAGGGCACCCGTTCCCGGGACGGTCGGCTCTACCGGGGACGCACCGGTGTCGCCCACCTCGCCCTGACCTCCGGCGCCCCGGTGGTCCCCGTCGGGCTGGTCGGGACCGAGAACCTGCAGCCGATCGGCACCCGGTTCCCGCGGCGGGCACCGGTCACCGTCTCGTTCGGGGAGCCGATCCGGGTCGCCGGCGAGTACGACGGGATCGCGCCGGGTCGGGCGCGTCGCGAGCTGACCGACCGGGTGATGACCGCCATCGAGGAGCTCAGCGGCCAGTTGCCGGCCGGTGTGTACAACGACCGAGCCCCCGACGCCTGAGGCCGCCGCTCTGCCGGCCGCTCGGCGGGCTGCTCGGCGGGCTGCTCGGCGGGCTGCTCGACACGGAGTCGTGCCCGGAGCTGCACCGACCGGAGTGCCGGCGCCGTTTGCGCCGGGGGTCGGTGGTTGGCTGGCCCCGAGATGACGACGTACCGGATCGCTGCCCCTGGCCCCGCGGTGGACGCGCCGCGCCTCGACGAGCACCAGCAGCGCGTGGTGGACCACCCCGGTGGACCCCTGCTGGTCCTGGCCGGCCCCGGCACCGGCAAGACCACCACCCTGGTCGAGGCCATCGTGGACCGGATCGAGCAGCGCGGTGCGCGACCGGACCAGGTGCTCGCGCTGACCTTCTCCCGCAAGGCAGCCGACCAGCTGCGCGACCGGGTCACCGCTCGGCTCGGCCGGACCACGGGCAACCAGCTCAGCTCGACGTTCCACTCCTTCGCCTACGCACTGCTGCGTCGCTACGCACCCGCGGAGCTCTACGAGGGGCCCCTGCGCCTGCTCTCGGCGCCGGAGCAGGACGTCGTGCTCCGCGAGCTGTTGGCCGACCACCCCGAGTCGGTCCGCTGGCCCGACCGGTTCCGCAGTGCGCTGGGCACCCGCGGGTTCGCCCGGGAGGTGCACGCCGTGCTGGGTCGTGCGCGGGAGAAGGGGCTGGACGGAGAGGAGCTGCGCGCGCTCGGCGAGTCCGAGGGCATCGAGGAGTTCGTCGCCGCGGGGCTGTTCCTCTCGCAGTACCTGGACTCGCTCGACAGCCAGGGCGCCACCGACTACGCCGACCTCATCCGCCGGGCCGGGATCGAGGCGCAGGTCCAGCGCGACGAGCTGCGCGCGCAGTTCCAGCACGTCTTCGTCGACGAATACCAGGACACCGACCCGGGGCAGGTGGCGATGCTGCGGGCGATCGCCGGCGACGGCCGCAACCTGACCGTGGTGGGCGACCCGCACCAGTCGATCTACGGGTTCCGGGGCGCGGAGGTGCGCGGCATCCTGGAGTTCCCCACCGCGTTCCCGCACCGCGACGGTCGTCCTGCCGACGTGAGCGTGCTGCGGACCGTCCGCCGATTCGGCCCGGCGATCCTGGCCCCCGCCCAACGGGTGGCCGCTCGGATCGGCCTGCCCGGCACCATCGGCGCCGAGGCGCGCCGGAGGTTCCTCTCCCCGGTCGCCGAAGCGGGTGCGCACGGCGCCGGCCGAGTGCTGGTGCGGACCTTCGACACCGAGCGTGCCGAGGCCGAGCACCTCGCCGACCTGCTGCGCCGCGCCCACCTCGAGGACGGCATCGGATGGGACGAGATGGCCGTCCTGGTGCGCTCCGGTCGGGCGAGCATCGCTCCCCTGCGCCGGGCACTGGGGGCGGCCGGCGTTCCGGTCGAGGTGGCCGGGGACGAGGTGCCCCTGGTGCGCGACCCCGCGGTCGCGCCGCTGCTGGAGGCGCTGCAGGCGATCGTGCACATCGACAACGACGACCCCGGCGACGTCGACCACATCGACGCGGCCCGGGCGGAGGCGCTGCTCACCGGACCGCTGGGCGGTCTCGACGCCGGTGACGTCCGGCGGCTCTCCCGACTCCTGCGCAACCGGGAGAAGGACGAGTGCCAGGCCGAGCACCGCACCCCTCGCAGCTCACGCGAGCTGCTCCGCCTGGCGGTCCTCGGCACCGACCTGCTGCAGGACGTCAGCGGCCCGGAGGCCGAGCGTGCCCGCGCCCTCACCCGGCTGCTCAGCTCGGCGCGGGCCGCCCTGGACGAGGGACGCAGCGCCGAGGAGCTGCTGTGGCTGCTGTGGTCCGGGACCGGCTGGCCGTCCCGCCTCCAACGTGCGGTGGAGGCCGGCGGCGGAGCGGCCCGGCGGGCGCACCGCGACCTGGACTCGGTGTGCGCGCTGTTCGACGTGGCCGCCCGTGCGGGCGAGCGTCGCGAGCACCTGGGCGTCGCCGCGTTCCTGGAGACGCTGGTGCAGCAGCAGATCCCCGGCGACACCCTCGCCGACAAGGGCGCGCGCGGCGCCGCGGTGCGGCTGCTGACCGCCCATCGCAGCAAGGGGCTGGAGTGGCGCCTGGTCGTGGTCGCCCACGTCCAGGCGGAGGGATGGCCCGACCTGCGGCGGCGCACCGCACTGCTGCAGGCCGACCGGATCGGCGAGCACGGGTTGGCGGCTCCGGTCACCCTCCGCGAGATGCTGATGGAGGAGCGCCGCCTCTTCTACGTCGCGTGCACCCGCGCACGCGAGCGCCTGGTGGTCACCGCCGTCGCCTCCAGCGACGACGAGGGCGAGCAGCCGTCCCGGTTCCTCGACGAGCTCGGCGCCCCCGGCGCCAGTGTGGTCCAGCACCACGTGGGTCGCCCGCCCCGCCCGCTGTCCATGGGCGGTCTGGTCGCCGAGCTCCGCCGCGCGGTCGCCGACCCGGCGACCGACCCCGGCCTGCGCGCAGCCGCCGCGAAGCGGTTGGCCGGACTCGCCCGGGAGACCAGTGCGAGCGGTCGGCCGCTGGTGACCGCCGCCGACCCGGCCACCTGGTGGGGCACCCGGTCCTACAGCCGCTCGGAGGTGCCGATCCGCGAGGCGGAGCAGCCGGTGCCGCTCTCCGCGAGCATGCTGGACGCCCTCGACGTCTGTCCCACCCGGTGGTTCCTCAGCCGCGAGGCCGGCGGCGTGGGTCGTGCCCACCAGTCGGCGAACCTCGGCGAGCTGGTGCACGCGCTCGCCGAGCGGGTCGCGCGTGGCGACGCCCCGCCCGATCCCGACGCCCTGGTCGCCTACGTCGACGAGGTGTGGGACCGGCTCGACTTCCGCACGCCCTGGTCCAAGCAGCGCGAGCACGACCGGGTGCGCCTCGCCCTCGAGCGTTTCGTCGAGTGGCACGAGCAGAATCCGCGTCGAGTGCTGGACCTGGAGGCCGGGTTCTCCACGGTCGTCGACCTCGGCGAGGGCGGGGAGGTGCGGCTCACCGGCTACGCCGACCGGCTCGAGGTGGACGCCGAGGGCCGCGTTGTGGTGGTCGACCTCAAGACCGGCAAGTCCAAGCCGAGCGAGAAGTCGATGGCCACCCACGTCCAGCTCGCGCTCTACCAGTACGCGGTCGACCACGGCGCGCTGGAGCCCGACGACCCCACCCGTCCCTGGACGGCCGGCGGCGCGGAGCTGGTCCAGCTGGGACTGCCGGACGGCGCGGAGACCGCGACCGTGCAGCGGCAGCCCCGCCACGCCGACGACGGTCCCGAGCGGCGCGAGCTCGAGGAGCGGCTGAGCAGGGCGGCCCGGTTGGTGCGGGAGGAGACCTTCCCGGCGGTCGCCGGCCAGCACTGCCGTGACTGCACCTTCCTCGCCCTGTGCCCGACCAAGAGCAGCGGAGCGGTGGTGTCCCAGTGAGGCAAGTGCTGTCGATCGAGACGCCGGAGGACCTGCGGCGCGAGATGGGCGCGGACTTCGCGCCCAGCGAGGAGCAGTGGCGAGCGATCACCGCGCCGCTGAGCCCGGCCGTCGTGATCGCCGGCGCCGGGTCGGGGAAGACCACCCTGATGGCGGCGCGGGTGGTCTACCTGGTGCTGACCGGCCAGGCCGCGCCGGAGGAGATCCTCGGCCTCACCTTCACCTCCAAGGCCGCCGCCGAGCTGCGCAACCGGATCCGCTCGGCCCTGCAGAAGGCCGGCGCGTTCGACGATCCTGGCCCCACCGACGAGGACGGGGAGAGGCTCGAAGTGCTCGAGCCCACCGTCGCCACCTACAACGCGTACGCCGCCTCCCTGCTCGCCGATCACGGCCTGCGGATCGGGCACGAGCCGGACACCCGGGTGATCACCGATGCCGCCCGCTACCAGCTCGGCGCGCGGGTCGTCGACCGGTTCACCGGACGCATCGAGCACCTCACCGACCATCCCGAGACGGCGATCCAGAACCTGCTCGCGCTGGACTCGGCGCTGAGCGAGCACCTCGTGGACAGCCCACGCCTGCTGGAGCACGATGCGCAGGCGCGGCGGGGGTTCGAGCGCGCCCACCAGGAGGAGGCTGCCGGCAAGGCACGCAAGACCTACCTGCAGGCGATCGAGAAGGCGATGTCGGCGATCGACCGCCGCGCCGAGCTGGTCCAGCTGGTCGACGGCTACCGCAGACTCAAGGCCGATCTCGGGCTGATGGACTTCTCCGACCAGATCGAGCTCGGCGCCCGCCTCGCCCGCGAGCGCCCCGAGGTGGGCGCCGCCGAGCGCGCGCGGTTCAAGGTGGTGCTGCTCGACGAATACCAGGACACCTCCGTCGCGCAGGCGATCATGCTGTCCCGGCTGTTCTCCGGCCCGGACGCCGAGCGCGGCCGGGGCCACGCGGTCACCGCAGTCGGCGACCCCAACCAGGCGATCTACGGCTGGCGGGGCGCGTCGGTGGCCAACATCCTCGGCTTCGCCGACACGTTCCCCGCCGTGGACGGATCGGTGCCGTCGTACGCCCTGACGATCAACCGCCGCTCGCAGCGCCACATCCTCGACGTCGCCAACCACCTGGCGACCCCGCTCTACGAGGCGCTGGAGGCCAGGGAGGTCGGAGTGGCGCGGCTCCGGGCGCCGGACGGCGCCGGGAGCGGCCGGGTGGAGGCGCGCGTCTTCGGCACCCAGCGCGAGGAGATGGAGTGGCTGCCCGATGCGGTCCGCGGGGCGTGGGGTGGCCGCCCGGGCGACTGGGCGCGGATCGGAGTGCTCACCCGGGACAACGCCACGGCAGAGCAGGCCTACGACGCGCTGACCTCGGCCGACATCCCGGTGGAGATCGTCGGTCTCTCGGGCCTCCTGCGGCTGCCCGAGGTGGCCGAGGTGGTGGCGGTGCTGCGCCTGCTGCACAACGTGATGGACAACGCCGCGCTGCTCACGCTGCTCGCCGGTCCTCGGTGGGCGATCGGTCTGCGCGACCTGCGACTGCTCGGGTCGCGGGCCGGCGAGCTCGCCGGCGGCAGGCGCCGGGGTGCGGACCCGGGCACGGTGGACGAGCAGCTGGTGGCGATCGCGAACGGCATCGACCCCGCGGAGATCCCGTGCCTGGACGACGCGCTGGCCGACCCCGGGGAAGAGGAGTACTCACCCGAGGCCCGGGAGCGGTTCGCGCTGCTGCACGCCGAGCTGCGGACCCTGCGCTCGGCGGTGGGGGAGCCGTTGCTCGACCTGGTCCGGCGGATCATCGACACCACCGGGGTGGACGTCGAGCTCGCCGCGGCGGTGCACGCGGCCGCTGCCGCCCGGCGCGACAACCTCGACCTCTTCGTCAAGGCGGTCGCGGAGTTCCAGGCCGTGGACGGCGACGTGACCCTCCCGGCGCTGATCGCCTATCTGACCGCCGAGGACGACCAGGGAAACGGGCTCGACCTGGCCACCCCGAGCGAGGCCGACTCGGTCAAGCTGCTGACCGTGCACCGCTCCAAGGGGCTGGAGTGGGACACCGTGTTCTGCGTCGGGGTGTGCGAGAGCCGGTTCCCCTCGAGCCAGGGCCGCACGCTGTGGACCTCTTCGCCCTCGGTGCTCCCCGCGCCGCTGCGCGGGGACGCCGCCGACCTGCCCCAGTTGGCCGGCCACGACAAGGCCGCGCTCGACGCCTACCGCAAGGCCGCCAACGACCACGAGGCGGCCGAGGAGCTGCGTCTGGGATACGTCGCCTTCACCCGGGCCGCCGAGCGGCTGGTGGTGACCTCCTACCAGTGGGGCCCCCGGGTCACCCCGTACGGTCCGTCCCGCTACCAGGAGGCGGTCAAGGAGCTGTTGGAGAGCTGGGGCACGCCGCCGGAGCACTGGCTGCCCCGCCCGGCGAAGGGGGAGCCCAACCCCTACGCCGCCGAGGACCCGTCCCGGCCCTGGCCGCCCACCGGCCACGGTGAGGAGGCGGCCCTGCGGACCGCGGCGGCCGACCTGGTCCGTGCCGCCGACCCGGAGGCGCCCGACCCCGAGCTGGACATGGTCGAGGCGGCCCTGGTGGCCGACTGGGACGAGGAGATCGCCCGGCTGCTCGCCGAGGCGCGCCGGGAGAGGGCCGCCGAGGTCGTCGTACCGCTGCCGTCGTCGTTGGCCGCGACGACGCTGTCCCGGCTGCGCGACGATCCCGAGGGTTTCGCGCGGGACCTGGCTCGGCCGATGCCGCGTCCTCCGTCGCCCGCCGCCCGCTTCGGCACCCGCTTCCACGCCTGGGTGGAGGACCGGTTCGGCCAGCAGGGGCTCTTCGAACCGGACGAGCTGGCCGGCCGCGCCGATGCCGGACTGGACGAGATCGACGACCAGTCGGAGTTCAAGGAGCTGGTCGCGAAGTTCGAGGCCGGCGAGTTCGGCGCACGGGTGCCCCACGCCGTGGAGGCCCCGTTCGCACTCGTCCTGGACGGCCAGGTGGTGCGGGGACGGATCGATGCGGTCTACACCGACGGGGAGGGCTACCTGCTGGTCGACTGGAAGACCAACGCCCGCGCCAACGCCGACCCGCTGCAGCTGGCCATCTACCGAGCCGCCTGGGCCGAGCTCAACGAGATCGACCCGGCCCGGGTGCGGGCCGCCTTCTACTACGTCCGCACCGGTCGGCTGGTCGAGCCCGAGGACCTCCCCGACCGGGCGGCGCTCACCCGGATCCTGACCGCCCCTACCCTCGACGGGTGACCTTCCCGCACCTGGATCTCAGCCGCTCCCCGCACGAACGTCATGGTCTGCGCCGCACCGACGACACCTGGTTGGACGAGCAGTGGCAGCACCCGGCGAGCCGGGTGCTGGTGATCGCCGGGACGCGGGTGCGTCCGGGGGCGACCGGACCGGAGTGGATGCCGGCGGCGACGGCGCCCGACGGCACCCGCGTGCTGCTCGGGAGCGTGCCGGCGAGCCGTACTGGGCCGTGATCGTCCCCGGTGAGGTCGCCGCCGAGGAGCCCGGCGCCTGGGTGCCGCTGCGCGGCCTCCTGTCGTTCCTGGACGCCGCGGAGGAGGGGATCGCTCCGTTGCTCTTCCACGCGATGGGGATCGCCGAGTGGCAGTGGGCCACCCGCCACTGCCCGCGCTGCGGGGGCTCCTTGGAGTCGAGGGCGGCCGGTCACGAGCTGCGCTGCACCGAGTGTGGCAAGACCCAGTTCCCGCGCACCGACCCGGCCGTGATCATGCTGATCACCGACGGCCCGTCCGGCACCCCCGAGGAACGTTGCCTGCTCGGCCGGCACCCGATGTGGCCGGCTGGGCGCTTCTCCACGCTCGCCGGGTTCTGCGAGCCGGGGGAGACCCTCGAGGACACGGTGCGCCGAGAGGTGCAGGAGGAGACCGGCGTCGTGGTCGGACAGGTCGACTACTTCGGCAACCAGCCGTGGCCGCTGCCGGCCAGCCTGATGCTGGGGTTCACCGGGCGGGCGGTGCGTGCGGAGATCGTCCTCGAGGACGATGACGTGGAGGATGCCCGGTGGTTCAGCCGCGCCGAGATGGCGGAGCAGGCGCGATCGGGTGAGCTGGTGCTCCCCGGCGGCGTCTCGATCAGCCGCTCGTTGGTCGAGCACTGGTACGGCGAGGCCCTGCCCGGCAGCTGGTGACGCGCCGCCCCGGCGGACGGTGAGGCTCCGTCCCGCGCGCGAAAAGATCGGGAACCGACGCAACCTCGACCCTCCTGAGACGTCTGGACAGGTGAAGAGCCGCCCACGACGGGAGACGAGCATGACGGAGCGCAGCGGACCGGACGGTGTCGACGTCGCCGGCCTGTACGCCGCCCACCGGGTGTCGTTGACCCGGTTGGCGATCCTGCTGGTCGACGACGAGGCCAGCGCCGAGGACGTGGTCCAAGACGCGTTCGCCGCCCTGGTGCGCGGTCACCGGCGCCTTCGCGATCCCGCTGCCGCCGTCGGCTACCTGCGCACCAGCGTGGTCAACAACGCGCGCTCGGCGCTGCGCCGGCGACGTACCTCCCGCGGCTACCGCCCGCCGCGGGAGTACGGCCCGGCGGACCCCGTGGAGCGGGTGGTGCTCGCCGAGGAGCACCGGGAGGTGCTGCGCGCCCTCGACCAGCTGGGCCAACGCCAGCGTGAGGTGCTCGTGCTGCGGTACTGGGGGACCTCAGCGAGGCCGAGATCGCGGAGGCGACCGGGATCTCCCGCGGTGCGGTGAAGTCCACGGCCAGCCGCGCCATCGATGCACTGCAGAGGGTGCTGACGGCACAGGAGGCAGCACGATGAACCCGACCGAGGAGCGCCTGCGTCGCGCGCTGCAGGCCCGCGCCGACCTCTACGACGACCACGCGCTGACGCCCCCGCTGCCCGAGACGAGCCGGCACTCCCGTTGGCGTCGACCGGTCCTCGCAGCGGCCGCCGCCGCTGCGATCGTGGTCGCGGTCTCGTTGGTGGTCGCCGGGACCGGCGACGACGACGTGCAGCCCGCACCGGGGCCGACCAGCACCGTTCCGACCAGCACCGTTCCGACCAGCACCGATCCGGTCGGCGGCGCCCCCGGCACGGCGACCGGCGACGTCGACGGCGACGGCGTCGACGACGAGGTCCGTCTCTCCGGTCGCCGGCTCGTGGTCGAGCTGTCCACGGGCGGGTCCGCCACCCGGCGCGTCCCCGCCGGATCGCAGCTCATCGGCCTCGCCGACGTCGGCGCCGACGGCCTGCGGGTGGTGGTCGACCACGCGGTCTACCGGATCGTCGGGGACGGCTCCGTCGACGAGGTCCGCCTGGGTAGCGGCCTGCACGAGCTGCAGTGGATCGATGCCGGTGGCCGGCTGCTGACCGGCACCTCGCACACCGTGGCGGGGGAGGAGTACATCACCGCCTATCGCTGGACCGGTCGCGGCCCGACGCTCGCGCCGGCCGCCGACGCGATGTACTGCCCCTCGGCGTCCGGTGACCTTCCCGAGCGCTGCGGGTCGGACGCCACCTTCGTCGGGGAGGCCGGCGACCTCCCGGAGCTGCAGCCGGCGCCGTACGAGTCGATCGGACCCGGCGAGGGCGAGGTGATCTCCGGGGTGGCCGGGTGGCGTGGCGTCACCGCCCGCCTCGAGGGCAGCACCTCCGGCGAGGTCCTCGACGGCCAGGTCGAGCTGGTCGTCGGCAGCGCCCGCACCGCCATCCCCGCCGGTGCCGGACCGCGGGTGGTCAACGGTGTGTTCCCCACCGGGGACGGGATCGCGTTCGTCGTGGTCCAGGCCATCGGCGACTCGGTCGACCACACGTTCTACCGGTACGACGGCAGCGCGCTGACCCGGATCGAGGAGCCCGCCGTCGACGGGCTGACCATGGCGGGCGGCGGCCCTGCCGGTGGCGGTCCCTCCACCGAGACCTTCCTCGGCATCTCCGGCGGCTTCTTCGCGCTCCGGTCCGAGTCCGGTCAGGACCTCTACCAGCAGGCGGTGCGCTGGGACCTCGACGGTGACCGGCTGGTCGGCGAGGAGCTCGGCGTGGTCTGCCTGGACACGCTGGTGGAGGCGCTCGGCGTGCCCGGCGCCTACGGCCGCTGCTCGTTCGACTGAGACCTCACCCGGCTGAGGGCGGCGCCGGGTCGGCTCGTCAGCCGGCGAGGGCCGCGAGCTTCTCCTTGATCTGCGCCACCGAGGGGTTGGTCTGCGCGGTGCCGTCGGAGTAGACGAGCGTGGGCACGGTCTGGTTGCCGCCGTTGGCCTGCTCGACGACGGCGGCAGCCTCCGGGTGCGCCTCGATGTCGACGATCTCGAATCCGATGCCCTCCCGGTCCAGCTGCGACTTCAGCCGGTGGCAGTAGCCGCACCAGGGGGTCGTGTACATCGTGAAGCTCATCGTGCTCCGTTCCTCCTCGGGACGTCGTGCGGGGACGGTCCGGTCCGGTCCGTTCCGTGTCGGGGGCCTCGCCTACCGTTGACGTCAACGGTCAGGACTCCCTCCGACCCGTTCAACCGCACCCGCCGAGGAGATGTTCCCACCACCATGTCCGATGCTCTGCTCGGCTCGACCTCCTCCACTCCGACCTCGATCCTGGACGCCCTCGATCCCGAGCAGCGAGCGGTCGCGGAGGCCCTGCGCGGACCGGTCCGGGTGCTCGCCGGTGCCGGCACCGGCAAGACGCGGGCGATCACCCACCGGATCGCGCACGGGGTGGCCACGGGCGTCTACGCGCCGACCGAGGTCCTGGCGCTCACCTTCACCACCCGGGCCGCGGGCGAGCTGCGGCAACGGCTGCGGCAGTTGGGCGCCTCCGGGGTCCAAGCGCGGACCTTCCACAGCGCGGCGCTGCGCCAGCTGAGGTTCTTCTGGCCGCAGGTGCACGGCACCGAGCTCCCCACGCTGACCGAGTCCAAGCTCGGGTTGCTGGCGGCCGCCTGCCGCAGCCTGCGGATCCAGGCCGACCAGGCACTGCTGCGCGACGTCGCCTCCGAGATCGAGTGGGCGAAGGTGAGCAACGTCGGTCACGACGACTACCCGGCACGCGCCGGGAAGGCAGGCCGGTCCGTCGCCGACCAGACACCCGACACCGTCGCCAAGCTGTTCGCCGCCTACGAGGACGTCAAGCGGTCCCAGGGCAGGATGGACATGGAGGACGTCCTGCTCTTCACCGCCGGGCTGCTCGGCGAGGACGAGCGGGTGGCCGCGCAGGTGCGCCGCCAGTACAAGTGGTTCGTCGTCGACGAGTTCCAGGACGTCTCGCCGCTCCAGTTCGCCCTGCTGCGGCTCTGGCTCGGCGGCCGTGACGAGCTCTGTGTGGTCGGGGACCCGGCGCAGACCATCTACTCCTTCGCCGGCGCGGACGCCGGCTACCTGAAGGACTTCTCGCGGCACTACCCCGGCGCGACCTCGGTCGAGCTGGTCCGCAACTACCGCTCGACCCCCCAGGTCGTCGCCGCGGCCAACGGGCTCCTGGCCGGCACCTCCAGCGCCGGTGTCGAGCTGCGCGCCCAGCGACCGGCGGGGGCCAGCGTCCGCTACGCCGGCCACCCCGACGAGGTGGCCGAGGCGGCCGCCGTCGCGGACCAGATCACCCGGCTGCACCGGGCCGGCACCGGCTACGGCGAGATGGCGGTGCTGTTCCGGATCAACGCGCAGTCCGAGACCTTCGAGGACGCCCTGGCCGACCGGGGGATCCCTTACGTCGTACGCGGGGCGGCCCGCTTCTTCGACCGGCCCGAGGTGCGGGAGGCGGTCACCCGTCTCCGTGGAGCGGCGCGCTCGGGCACGCCGACAACGACGACGCCGACGGCGCCTGGGTCGACGCGGTCCGCGATGTGCTGGGCGGCATGGGCTGGAGTGTCGAGCCACCAGCGGCGCGCGGTCAGCAGCGGGACCGGTGGGAGTCGTTCCAGGCGCTGGTCGACCAGGCGGCGGCGTTCGCCGCCGAGCACAGCGGCGGCGCCTCGCTGAACGGTTTCGTGGACGACCTGGACCGGCGCGCCGCCGAGCAGCACGCGCCGTCGGCGGACGGCGTCACCCTGGCCACCTTCCACGCCGCCAAGGGCCTGGAGTGGGATGCCGTCTTCTGCTGCGGCGCCCAGGACGGCACGGTGCCGATCAGCTATGCCGAGCAGGCCGGCGAGGCCGGCAGGCCCGAGGCGATCGAGGAGGAGCGTCGCCTGCTCTACGTCGGCATGACCCGCGCCCGCGAGCACCTCAGCGTCTCCTGGGCCGCCGCACGCAACCCGGGACAGGCCGCGCGCCGCCGCCCGTCCCGCTTCCTGCTGCCGCTGCTGCCCGCCTCCCAGCAACCCCAGGCCGCGCGCTCCCGCGGACGGGTGGCCCGCTGCCGGGAGTGCCATCAGCCGCTGGGCACCCCGGGGGAGAAGAAGCGCGGTCGCTGCGCGCACCACCCGGTTCCCTACGACGAGGCACTGCTGGATCGCCTGAAGACGTGGCGGCGGGCCGAGTCGAGCGAGCAGGGGAAACCTGCGTACGTGGTCTTCACCGACGCCACGCTCGAGCTGATCGCCGAGTTCGAGCCTGCCGACCTGGATGCTCTGGGGCGGATCAGCGGAGTCGGTCCGGCCAAGCTGGAGCAGTACGGAGAGGCCGTTCTCGCGGTGGTGGCAGGAAATCTTCCAGAAATGTCCGATAAATGATTTGCACGCCGTGAAACAGGCGCACTACGGTTTCTGCATCAGTTGACCCGCGCAACCACGGTCCTGGCACGACCGGCGCACGATTCCGCACGAGGAGGTGGCACCCATGGAGAACATCACGATGAACGCGATCAACGCGAACCCGACCAACACCGGGTATGTGCTGATGCCGTCCTCCGGCTGCGCCACCGCTCCGACCACCCCGTGGACCCTCGATGTCCCGGGCGTCGCCGTGCGTGACGCCGTCCCGTTCGCGGGCAAGCCCGCCACCGCAGTGGTGGCCGGCGCGATGGAGTTCGTGCGTGAGCGCGCCATCGCACCGATCGGACACTTCTGTGTCCTCGCCGGCACCCGCCCGGGTCTCGCCGCCTGGAGTCCGCCCATCTGAGTCATCCCACTCAGTCGGCTCTCCTCCAGGCCGCGGACCCCGTAACCCGGGATCCGCGGCCTTTCTGTTTCTCGCAGGACCGCGAACCCTCGATCCCCACCGATGAAACGACCAACGCGATCAGGTCAACGAAGAGGAGGTGACAACAGATGACCATCAGTGTTCTCGAGCCGACACTGGACGAGCGCCTGCCCTGCCGTCTCAACGACGCGGAGCTGTGGTTCGCAGAATCGCCCTCCGACCTGGAGGCGGCGAAAGCACTCTGCGGCGACTGCCCGATGCAGGCCATGTGTCTCGCCGGAGCTCTCGAGCGGCGCGAGCCCTGGGGCGTCTGGGGCGGTGAGCTGTTCCTATCCGGAGCGGTGATCGCCCGCAAGCGGCCACGCGGCCGCCCGCGCAAGGACGCCAGCGCCGCGTGACCGGCACCGGCGCTCGTCCGACCACACCACCACACAGCAACTTTCACAGAAGCGGAGAATCACCATGAGCCTCATGAACGAGGAACTGGTCCGGGCGCAGATGGCCGTGCGCCTGGGAGAGGCGCAGCAGCGCGCGGCCCAGATGGGTCGCGGTCGTCGGGTCAGCCGCAAGGCTGAGCTGGCAGCGCAGCGTGCACGCCTCGCACTCGCTCGCGCACTCTGAGGAGCAACGACCTCAGTACCCGTCGGGACACCTCCCGGCTGCACCTGATCGCGGGTGAGAGAAGGGGCCGGAGGCGGCGACCGCCGCCTCCGGCCCCTTCGTCGTGTCCGACCGCGCCACCTGCGGCCCGGCGCGAACTACGCTGGCCGCATGGCCGAGGATGCTCCGTCGGAGGAGAGCCCTGTGAGCTGCGCGTTCTGCGGGCGTCGCGGCACGGCGGCCGACGCCGCGCTCACCTGGACCACGGCCAGGGAGAACGGTCGGCTGCGCCACTTCTGCGACCGTTGCTCCCGCGAGCACCTGCGCTCCATCGAAGCCAAGCTGGACAGCGAGTGGTGGTGACGCCCGCTCGCCGGCGCGGTCAGGGGAGCAGCATCATCTGGTCCCAGGCGCACCCGCAGTAGGGGTGCCGCAGCCACCGCCGCAGACCCGGCCCGGGAGCCAGTGGCTCCAGGTCGAGCGTCGCGGACCAGGTGGCGGGCTCGCCGCCGCGGACGAAGCAGGCCAGGTCGCGCACCGCCCAGGAGAGGGCGACCGCATCGGTCACCGGGTCCGACGGCTCCGGCCGCAGTCGCGCCGCCCGCGCTGCCTGCTCGATCAGCAGCGGCCGGCGCGGGTCCCCGGCCGCCTCGTGCGCGTCGACGCACCGCAGGCACGCCGTTCGCCCCGGTACGACGAAGGGCCCGACCCGTCGCGCCCCCTGCAGGCTGCTGACCAGCAGGTGCGGGGTCTGGGTCCGCACCAGGTCGTCCACGACCTCACGGCGCAGCGGCCCCTGGGACACCACCAGGCGCGCGGCCGGTCGGGTGTCGTCCACGCGCAGGCCCGCCTGCTCCACCAGGCGCTCCACGGCGGAGCGGACCGACGGGTCGCCGATGTCGAGGGCGACGGTGTCGGTCACCGCCCAGAAGCCGTCGCGCGTCGTGGTGGCCGGACGCGGCGGCGGGTGGACCTCCTCGAGGTGCCCGGCCGCCCGCAGCGCGTCGCGGGCGTGCTCGAGCACCGGGAGGGCGTCGTACCGGCCGGTGGGGGCGAGCGGCGCGTCCTCCGGCGGCAGCGGCGTGCCGAGCGGGTCGAGGTCGGCCAGGAGACGCCGTACGTCGGGGGTGTCGGGCAGCAGGACGCCAGCGGCGTCGAGTCCGATCTGCAGGGTCGTGGCGTCGCGCCGCAGGACCGGCCGCCCCGGCTTCAGCCGCTCCCGGCGGTCCGCCGAGGGGACGGGAGAGCACGTCATGGGCTCAGCGTCGCACCGTCCGGTGCGGTCGCGCGGTCGTCATCCACAGCCCGCGGCTAGCCCGGGGCGATCGGTGCGGGCACGCGGTCACCCCGGAAAAGCCCTTGCGGGCGGCCACCGTCACCGGTGGCCGCCCGCAAGCTCGGAATCGGAAGGCTCAGGCCTTGCCGAGGATCCGGTTCAGGTTGGTCCCGCACTCGGGGCAGACGGCCTTGGCCATCCGGGTGCCCTTGTCGTTGACCTTGACCTCGCCGGTCGCCTCACGCTTCGCCTTGCACTTGACGCAGTAGAACTCGCCGCTCCAGGTCTCCGCCATGACGGCCTCCTTGTTCTTGTTTCTTCTTTCGGTCGTCGCGACGGGGACATCGGGGAAGCCCGTCGGGGTTCGGGACGTGCCCGCAACCCCCCTGACCCTACGGCACGGGTGGTGGCAGTCGCAGTAGCGTGCCCCGCATGTCTGCAGACTCCTTGTCCGGCCCGATCTCCGACGACGGCCCCGGTGGCGGCTCCGACGAAGGCCCTGACGGCTCCGATGCCAGCGCGGTGGCGTCGCCGGCGCCCCCGGTCCTCGAGCACCTGCGGCTCGAACGACCCTCGCCGGGCGTGGCGATGCTGGTGCTCGACCTACCGGAGCTGCGCAACGCGATGAGCGAGGAGATGACCCGGTCGTGGGTGGCAGCCATCGACCATCTCGCGGCGGACCGGACGGTGCGGGCGGTCGTGGTCACCGGCGAGGGACGGGCGTTCTGCTCCGGCGGCAACACCGCCTGGCTGGCCTCCGAGCCCGACGCCGGGGTCGACCGGCTGCGCGACCGGATGCTGCCGTTCTATCGCGCATGGCTCTCGGTCCGACGCCTCGAGGTCCCACGATCGCGGCGCTCAACGGCGCCGCGGTGGGTGCGGGGCTCTGCCTGGCCCTCGCCTGCGACATCCGCCACGCGGCCCGTGGGGCGCGGATGGGCGTCCCGTTCACCCGTCTCGGGCTGCACCCCGGCATGGCCGGGACGCACCTGCTGCCCGAGGTGGTCGGGCCGGCCGCCGCGCGTGACCTCTTCCTGACCGGCCGGATGGTCGATGCCGACGAGGCCCTCGGCCTGGGCCTGGTCTCCCGGGTCACCGAGCCGGACGACCTGCTGCCGGGCGTGCTCGACACCGCTGCGGGCATCGCCGCCGCCGCCCCGATCGCCACCCGGCTGACCAAGGTGGCACTGCAGCGCGGCCACGCCGGCGTCGAGGCCTGCCTGGACTGGGAGGGCCTGGCGCAGCCGATCACGCTGGCCACCGAGGACCTCCAGGAGGGCCTGCGGGCGGCTGCCGAGAAGCGGCCACCGCGCTTCCTCGGCCGGTGACCGGCTGGTGCCCGGCGATCGACAAGAGGCCTCCGCGCCGCGTTGGGCGACGTTTGCCTTCCCCTTGCGAACGTCGTCCTGCGACCCGGAGGCCTCTTGTGCTGTCACGCTAGGAACATCGGGGGCGGCGGTCAATCCTTCGCGCCCGAACCCTGTGGACAGTGCTGTGGACAAACCTGTGGGAACGAGGGGAAAGGCCGTGGACGACCTGGGGATGAGTGGTGGAAACCGGGCCAGGAGCGTGCGGAGCCTGGCGGGGACGCCCCTCGTCTGGTCGGGCGTGGGCGCCGCTGACCTGCAGAGATGAGGCCGACGTGGGAGTCCCGGGCCTTTCGAAGGGAATCCACCGGCTGTGGATCAAAATCAAGGAGACGATGTGACCTCCAACACGTACGACGGCACGCCGGTCGCCGCGCTGCGGCGCATCGCGTTCCTCCTGGAGCGCGGCCGAGCGGACAGCTACAAGGTCAAGGCGTTCCGGCGTGCGGCCTCGGCGATCCTGCCGTTGCCGCACGAGCAGGTCGAGGCCGCCGCAACGGCCGGCACGCTCACCGACCTCGACGGCGTCGGCGCCAGCACCGGCCGGGTGATCGCGGAGGCGGTGCAGGGCCGGGTCCCGGAGCGACTCGCCGCCGCGGAGGAGGAGTTCGGTGGGCCGCTCACCGAGGACGGGGCGGGCACCGGCCTGCGCGGTGCGCTGCGCGGGGACCTGCACTCGCACTCGGACTGGTCCGACGGTGGCTCGCCGGTCGAGGAGATGGCGATGACCGCGATGGAGCTCGGCCACGACTACCTGGTGCTCACCGACCACTCACCCCGCCTGCGGGTCGCCCACGGGCTGAGCGCCGAGCGTCTGGCCCGCCAGCTCGACGTCGTCGACGCCGTCAACAGCCATCTCGGCGGCCATCCCGCCAGCCCCGACGGCAGCCCCGACGGCAACCCCGACGGCAACCCCGACGGCACCGGCTTCCGCCTGCTGAAGGGCATCGAGGTCGACATCCTGGACCGCGGCGACCTCGACCAGAGCGAGGAGATGCTGGCCCGGCTCGACGTGCGGGTGGCCAGCGTCCACTCCAAGCTGCAGATGGACGCCGACGCGATGACGCGGCGGATGCTGGCGGCGGTGCGCAACCCGTTCACGAACGTCCTCGGACACTGCACCGGACGGCTGGTGACGGGAGCCCGGGGCACCCGCGGTCAGTCCCGGTTCGACGCGCGCGCCGTGTTCGAGGCGTGCGCCGAGACCGGCGTGGCGGTGGAGATCAACTCCCGGCCCGAGCGTCGCGACCCGCCGACCCGACTCCTGGAGCTGGCCCGCGACGTCGGCTGCCTGTTCTCGATCGACAGCGACGCCCACGCCCCGGGTCAGCTGGACTTCCCGATCCTCGGCTGCGCTCGCGCCGAGGCGGCCGGCATCGATCCGGACCGGATCGTCAACACCTGGCCGGTCCAGCGGCTGCTCGCCTGGGCCGACCCGCGGAACTCCTCGCGCTCGTAGCCCTGATCCGGCCCCCGCGGTGATCTAGGGTCAGGACATGGCAGAGGCGCGTCGCACCGGGCGCCGTCGGCGCGCACAGGTCGGCGACGTCGTGCTGATGGCGCGAGCCCGCGACCTCAGCGACCGCTATCTGGGCGGGCTGCCCCAACCCGAGTCGGTCCGCTGGGTCTCCAACCAACGTGCCCGGTGGGGCTCCTGCACGCCCGGGGACCGCAGCATCCGCCTCTCCGAGCGGCTCCAGAAGATGCCCGACTGGGTGGTCGACTACGTGCTGGTGCACGAGCTCGCCCACCTGCTCGAGCCGCAGCACGACGAGAAGTTCTGGGCCT
This sequence comes from Nocardioides sambongensis, assembly GCF_006494815.1. Taxonomy (NCBI): domain Bacteria; kingdom Bacillati; phylum Actinomycetota; class Actinomycetes; order Propionibacteriales; family Nocardioidaceae; genus Nocardioides; species Nocardioides sambongensis. The sequence goes on along the minus strand of NZ_CP041091.1, from coordinate 2,133,945 downwards.
GGGTGGCGCTCTACCCGCTCACCGAGAAGGCCAAGGGCTACCTGCTGGGCTGGTCCGACGCGTCCAACCTGTCCCGGCCGCCGGACTGACCCGGCCGCCGGACTGACCCTGCCGCCGGACCGACCCTGCCCCCGGACCGACCGGACGCACGATCAGCAGAGCCGGGCGCGCACCTGATCGATCAGCCGGAGCATGCTCGGCTCCAGGTCCGGCAGGTCGCGGACCGACCACCAGCGCACGTCCAGCGACTCCTCGCTGACCACCTGCTCGACGCCCCGAGGCGCCCGGGCGCCGTAGCGCACGTCGAGATGGTTCACCGACCCCCGCGGGTCGCAGAACGCCACCGGGTGCACGTCGAGCTGCAGCGGCTCCGGGTGGAAGGCGAGCTCCTCGAGGCCCGACTCCTCGCGCGCCTCCCGGAGCGCCACCGAGGCGAGGGTGGGGTCGCCGGGCTCGGCGTGGCCGCCGAAGGCGAACCAGCGCCGGGCCTTGCGGTGCAGGTTGAGCAGCACCCGGTCCCCGGTCTCCTCCACCACGAGCGTGCCGGCGGTGAGGTGCTCGGGGAACGCCGAACGCAGCATCGCATCCGGCACCCGGTCGAGCAGCCGGACGAACCGCTCCCGCAGCGCGGCCTGGTCGGCGTCCGGCGGGGTCCACGAGCGCAGGCTCGCGCCGGCGTCCGCGTGCAGGTCGGCCACGTGCGCTCAGGCGCTGGGGGAGTCGGGCCCGTCGGGGGAGTCGGCTTCCCCGACGGGACCGGCGCCGTCCTCGCCGTCGAGCAGCTTGCGCAGCTCGGCGTCGAAGTCGTCCGAGGAGAGCTCCGCGGGAGCCGTGGCCTCGGCCCGGAACGACAGCGGGTCGTCCAGGTCCTCGGCGGTGGGCAGCAGGTCGGGGTGCATCCACACCCCGTCCCGGGCCTCGGGGCCCGAGCGCGAGCGCAGCCCGCCCCACAGCGTCGAGGCGTCGCGCAGCCGACGCGGCCGGAGCTCCAGCCCGACCAGCGCCGCGAAGGTCTGCTCGGCGGGTCCGCCGGCCGCGCGGCGGCGACGTACCGCCTCGCGGAGCTTGGTGGCCGACGGCATCCGCTCGGCGGTGGCCTGGCCGACCACCTCGTCCACCCAGCCCTCGACCAGGGCCAGGGCGATCTCCAGGCGGGAGAGGGCGGCCTCCTGGGCCGGCGAGGTCGGCGGGTCGAAGAGTCCGCCCTCGAGCAGCGACTGCATCGACTCCAAGTTGCTCGGGTCGATCCCGCGCAGCTGCTCCTGCATCCGCTCCTGGATCTGGCCGGCGTTGAGCTCCAGACCGCGGGCGTAGTCGGTGACCGCCCCGATCAGGTGGTCGCGCAGCCACGGGACGTGGGCGAACAGGCGCTGGTGGGCCGCCTCGCGCAGCGCCAGGTAGAGGATCACGTCGTCCTCGCTGACGTCGAGACCCTCGGCGAACTCGCGCACGTTGCTCATCACCAGCGCCGCCTTGCCCGGAGCGCCCAGCGGCAGCCCGATGTCGGAGGCGCCGAGCACCTCACCGGCCATCGCGCCCAGCCCCTGGCCGACCTGCGAGGCGACCATCGCCCCCATCGCCTGTCCCAGGATGCCGAGCAACGGCCCCGCCATCGCCTTCATCTCCTCGGGCACCGCTCCGCCCGCGCCGTTGACCGCCGTGGCCGCGACCGGCTCGACCAGCACCTTCCACACGGGCTGGGTCTGGTCCACCCACTCCGCGCGACTCCACGCCGCGGTGGTGGTCACCCCGGAGGGGAAGCCCGTCGTCGCGTCGAGCCAGTGGTCGGCGAGCTGCACGGCGTCGGCCACCCGGTCGCCGTCGCGACCGGTGGGGGAGGGATCGGGCTTCTGGGCGACCGCCTGGCGGGCCAGGTCCTGGGCCGCCTGCCAGTTGAGCGGCCCGTCGTGCGGCTGCATCAGCGACTGGATCTGCTGGAAGAACGCCTGTCCACCGCCGGGACCACCGAATGCGCCGCCGAGCGCGCCGAAGATCTGCTCGAACGGGGTGCCCTTGAACGGGTTCGGCTCGTCGGGGTCGCCGGTACTCATGAGGTCGAATTTACGCGCCATCGCCAACCGGGCGCGACCGGTGCCGGCCACGCCCTAGGCTGGACGCCATGACCCATCCCGCTGTGCGCCTCGCCGCGATCAGCGACGCGCCGCTGTCGGTGGCCGCGGTGCTCGACGCTCTCGACGACCCCGGCGCCGGAGGCCTGGTGCTCTTCGTCGGACGGGTCCGCGACCACGACGGGGGCAAGGGGGTGCAGGGGCTCGGCTACTCCGCCCATCCGAGCGCCGTGGAGCGGCTGCGCGACGTCTGCGACCGCATCGCCGAGCAGTACGACGTCACCGCCCTGGCCGCCGTGCACCGGGTCGGCGACCTGGCGGTCGGGGACCTGGCCGTCGTCGTCGCCACCACCGCCGCCCACCGCGGCTCCTCCTTCGACGCGAGCCGGGCGCTGATCGACACCCTCAAGGCCGAGGTCCCGATCTGGAAGCACCAGCTCTTCGACGACGGCTCCGAGGAGTGGGTCGGCGCGCCGTGACCGGATCGGGCGGTGCCGGATCTATCGTCGTGGAGTGGAGATCCTGCTCTGGCTGGCGCCCGCCGGCATCGTCACCGTGGTGACCATGCTGTGGGTGGCCTGGTGGGGTCGGGAGCGACGCGACGAGCGCCGCCCGGCCGACCGCGACGCGGCGGCGCGACGTCTCGGTGCGGCACTCGAGCGGGCCGACCGCCGCGGCCGCGGGTACGCCGTGCCGCGCCGCGGGCCGGAGGTGAGCCACGGCGTGGCGCTGCGCGCTCCGCGTCCCCGCCCGGTGGTGATCCCCGGTGAGGCGGAGCAGGACGCGGCACGGCCCGACGGCACCGGGGAGGAGCGCGGCGACCGCGGACGCCGAGCCTCCTGAACGTGCCGGGGCGGCGATGGTGCGTCGCGACCTGTGTACGGCTCTCCTTGGTGCGGATGAGAAAGTAGCCGCATGAACCAGCGCCTCATCGCCGCGTTGATCGCCGGGCCGCTGGTGATCATCCTCGGCGCGGTCGCGCTGGCGGCGCCGCTGCCCTACTCCAAGTACAGCCCCGGCCCCACCTTCGACGTGCTGGGCACCGATGCCGACGATGCCGAGATCATCCAGGTCGACGGCCACAAGGCCTACTACGACGACGGCCAGATCCGGTTCACCACCGTCCTCTCCTCCTCCCGGGACCGCAAGCTCTCGCTCGCCGAGGCGCTCTCCGCGTGGGTCGACCCCGACGAGGCGGTGGTGCCGTTCGACGTCGCGCACCCGCCGGACCAGACCGCCGAGCAGGAGAAGGAGGAGGGCGCCGCGCAGATGACCACCTCCCAGGACGTGGCCAAGGCGGTGGCGCTGGAGGAGATCGGCGAGAAGGTCGAGCCCCGGCTGCAGGTGGCCGCGGTGAGCGAGGGCGGCCCGGCGGACGGCAAGCTGCTGGTCCGTGACGTCTTCGTCGAGGTGGACGGCGAGAAGGTGACCGGCAGCGAGCAGGTCGTGAAGCAGATCCGCACCCACGACGACGGGTCGCCGGTCACCCTGCTGATGCGTCGCGACGGCGAGGAGTTCACCGTCGAGGTGACCCCGGACGTCGTCGACGGCACCCCGCGGATCGGCGTGACGCTCGGCGTGGGCTACGAGTTCCCCTTCGACATCGACATCGAGGTCGACCCCACGGTCGGTGGCCCCAGCGCGGGCCTGATGTTCTCGCTGGCGATCTACGACACGCTGACCCCGGGCTCGCTGACCGACGGCGCGACCATCGCCGGCACCGGCGAGCTCGCCGCGGACGGCTCGGTCCAACCGATCGGTGGCATCGCGCAGAAGATCGCGGGCGCCGAGGACGCGGGCGCCGAGCTGTTCATGGTGCCACCGGACAACTGTGCCGACGTCGCCGATCTCGACCCCGACCTTCGCCTGGTGAAGGCCGACACGATGCACGACGCGCGCCTGGCGATCGAGGCGTGGGCCGACGACCCCGACGCCGTGCTGCCGGCCTGCTGACCGACGACCCCACGCGCCCTGGAGGACACCCCATGGACTACGAGCTCGACGTCGACCCGGCACTGGCGACCGCGGTGCACGAGATCGAGACGCACCACGCCGGGATGGGCTGGGACCAGCCCGCCCGCCTCTATGCCCTGGTCGACACCGGCGCCCTGGTCGCGCAGGAGCCGGAGCTCGCCGCCCAGCTCGGGCTCGACGCGCCCAGCGAGCGGGGGTCGCTGACCCCCGTCGAGCAGGAGGAGCTGCCGCCGGCGCAGAGCCTGGAGGCGGTGCTGGAGGAGATCGGCTGGCCCGAGGGGGTGGCCGGGTGCGCCGCCGTCGTGGAGCGGCTGGTGCTGCCGCCGGCGGCCGACGGCCAGGTCCCCGACGACCCCACCGCCGCGGTCGAGTTCGCCCGCGAGCACCCGGACGCCCAGGAGGTGCGGATCGTGGCAGGGGTGACCCGGCACGGTGCGACGTACTGCGCGCTGCGCCTGCGGGCCCACGACGAGGACTCCTCGGTGATGGGTGGGGCCGACCTGGTGCCCAACCTGCTGGCCCTGCTGCGAGCCACGATGGCCGAGGACGAGACCGCCGCACCCGACGACGAGGGCGGCGCGCCCAGTGAAGGAGCACCCCGATGAGTGAGCTGTTCGACGAGGAGCCGGACCAGCCGACGCCGGCCCGCAGCGGCGGAGGCCGCGGCCGGGCGCTGGTGATCACCGTCGCCGTCCTGATCGTCGGGTTCTTCCTGCTGACCGCCTTCGCCTCGGTCTACACCGACCGGATGTGGTACCGCGACGTCGGCTACGGCCAGGTGTTCTCCACGCTGCTGTGGACCCGGGTCGGTCTCTTCCTGGTCTTCGGTGCGCTGATGGGCGCCGCGGTGGCGGTGGCGATGTACGTCGCCTACAGGTTCCGGCCGATGTTCCGGATCGCCGGCGGCGACGCGAGCGTCGAGCGCTACCGGGACGCGGTCACCCCGGTCCGCGGGTGGCTCCTGGCCGGCGTCTCGATCGTGGTCGGGCTCTTCGCCGGCACCTCCGCGCTCGGCCAGTGGCGCACCTACCTGATGTGGCGCAACGCCGAGCCGTTCGGCACGGACGACCCCTACTTCGGCCGGGACATCGGCTTCTACATCTTCCAGCTGCCCTGGTGGCACTTCGTCGTCGACTTCGTGATGGCGGTGGCGATCGTCGCGCTGATCGCCACCGTGCTGGTCCACTACCTCTACGGCGGCATCCGACTCCAGGTGCGCAACGACCGGCTCTCGGGGGCCGCCCAGGTCCAGATCTCGGTCATCCTCGGCACCTTCGTGCTGGCGAAGGCGGCCGACTACTACCTGGACCGCTACGACCTGGTCACCGACGACCACTCGCTGTTCACCGGGATGAACTACACCGCCGAGAACGCGGTGCTCCCGGCGCGCAACATCCTGCTCGGCGTCGCCCTGATCTGCGCGATCCTGTTCTTCCTCAACATCTGGCGGCGCAGCTGGCAACTGCCCTCGGTGGGGCTGGCCCTGCTGGCGCTCTCCTCGATCCTGCTCGGGATGATCTGGCCCGCGATCGTGCAGAGCTTCCAGGTCAAGCCGTCGGAGGCGGACAAGGAGGCCTCCTACATCCAGGCCAACATCGACGCCACCCGCGACGCCTACGACGTCAGTGACGTGGAGATCGAGTCCTACTCGGGCGCACCGCCGGACGGTGCCTCGGCCGAGGAGGTGCTGCCACAGCTGGACAAGACGCCGGTGGTGGACTCCAAGCAGGTCCGCGACACCTTCGAGCAGCTGCAGCAGCCGCGGGTCTACTACTCGGTGGGCAGCGTCCTCGACGTCGACCGCTACACCATCGACGGCGAGGACCAGCCGCTGGTGCTCGGCGCCCGCGAGATGGACCAGTCAGGGCTGAACCCCAGCGACCAGAACTGGTCGAACCTGCACACTGTCTACACCCACGGTGAGGGCGTCATCGCCGCCTACGCCAACCAGGTCTCGGCCGAGGAGGGCGACGGCCGGATGGTGTGGGCCGAGGGCATCTCCAGCGACACCACCGACGACGCGATCGTCAGCGAGAACGCGTTGGGCGAGTTCGAGGAGCGGATCTACTTCGGCGAGAGCTCGCCGTCGTACTCGATCGTCGGGAAGTCGAGCGAGGGCGCCGACGACGTCGAGCTCGGCCTGGCCGACACCGACACCGACGAGGGCGACACCCGGACCACGTACGACGGCGAGAGCGGCGTCGATGTCGGGTCGACCTTCAGTCAGCTGATGTACGCGATCAAGTTCGGCGAGCCGAACTTCCTGCTCTCGGGCCGCGTCAACGGCAACTCGCGACTGCTCTACGACCGCGATCCGGTCACCCGGGTGGAGAAGGTCGCGCCGTGGCTCACCGTGGACAGCGATCCCTACCCGGCGGTGGTCGACGGCAAGATCCAGTGGATCGTCGACGGCTACACCACCACCGACCGTTACCCGAACTCCCAGCGCGAGTCCTTCGAGTCGATGATCGAGGACTCGCTGCAGGAGGACACCGGTCTGCAGACCATCCCCACCGACGAGATCAACTACATGCGCTCGGCGGTCAAGGCCACCGTCGACGCCTACGACGGCACGGTGACGCTGTACGAGTGGGACGAGGAGGACCCGATCCTGCAGACCTGGATGAAGGTCTTCCCCGACACGGTGCAGCCGAAGTCGGAGATCAGCGAGGAGCTGCGCGACCACCTGCGCTACCCCGAGGACCTCTTCAAGGTGCAGCGCTACCAGTTGGCCAGCTACCACGTCACCGGCGCCGGGGAGTTCTACCAGGGCAGTGACCGGTGGGAGGTCCCCCAGGACCCGAACGCGACCACCAGCTTCCAGCCGCCGTACCGGATGTTCACCGATGTCGGCGACGGCGAGGAGTGGTCTCTGACCTCGGTCTTCGTGCCTCGAGGCAAGGGCAACCTGGCGTCGTTCGTGTCGGCGAACTCCGATGCGAACTCATCGGACTTCGGCCAGCTGAAGCTGCTGGAGATGACGACCACCGGCGTCAACGGCCCCGGACTGATCGCCAACGAGATGAGCAACAACGACGATGTGCGCGCGGCGTTGCGGCCCTACGAGCAGAGCTCCAACCCGCCCGTCTACGGCAACGTGCTGACCGTCCCGGTCGACGACGGGCTGATGTACCTGCAGCCGGTCTACGCGGTCCGGTCGGGCGGCACGACGTCCAGCTTCCGCATCCTGCAGTTCGTGATCGTCTCCTACGGCGAGCAGGTCGGCATCGGCCGCAACCTCTCGCTCGCGATGGACGCCGCTCTCGGTGACGGCGACGGGTCGAGCCCCGACCCCGACCCCGGCTCGGGTGACGGCGACCAGGGCGGCGGCCAGGGTGACGGCGACCAGGGCGACGGCGACCAGGGTGGTGGCCAGGGCGACGGCGGCCAGGGCGGCAACCAGACCGTCGAGGAGCAGATCGACCAGCTGCTGGCGGAGGCCAACGATGCCTTCGACGCGGCCGAGCAGGCCCAGGCCGACGGTGACACCGTCGAGTGGGCGCGCCAGGTCGAGATCGCGCAGGACAAGGTCCAGCAGGCGGCCGAGCTCGCCGGCAAGCAGGAGGAGTCGACGGAGCCGGCCGAGGGCGAGGAGTAGCCACGATGCTGCTGGCGCTGGATCTGGTCGGCATCTTCGTCTTCGCGGTCGCCGGCGGTCTGGTGGCGGTCCGCAACCACCTGGACATCATCGGGGTGCTGGTGCTGGCGATCGCCACCGGCGTGGGCGGCGGTGTGATCCGGGACGTGCTGATCGGGGACGTCCCGCCGCCGGCGCTGGTGGACTGGCGTTACCTGGCCGTGCCGACCGCTGCCGGCCTGGTGACCTTCTGGTTCCACCCGGCGGTCGGCCGGGTGGAGCGCGTGGTCAACGTGTTCGACGCGCTCGGCCTCGGGATGTTCTGCGTCGCCGGCGCCTTCAAGGCCCACGAGTACGGGCTCGGGCCGGCGCCGGCCGCCGCACTGGGCATGCTCACCGCGGTCGGCGGCGGCGTGATCCGCGACGTCCTCGCCGGGCGGGTGCCGGTGATCCTGCGGCACGGAGAGATGTATGCGATCCCGGCCCTCGCCGGTGCCGCGATCGCGGCGACCGGGGTGGAGGCCGGGCTCGAGCCGGTCGCGGTGCTCGCCCCGGCGGTCCTGGTGGCGTCGGGGTGGCGGCTGCTGGCGCTCGGCCGCGGATGGTCCGCACCGGTGCCGCGGCCCGGTCCTCCGGCCTGATCGACCGGAGGCCGATCAGGCCGGAGGACGAGGAGCCAGGGAGTCCCTACTCGGTGCGCAGGAGCGCCGCCAGTTGCTCGGCCATGCGGGCGTCGGCGGTGGCGGCGTCGAGCGGCTCGGGGCGCTGGTGGAAGGTCACCGTGTGGATCGTCCCGGTCCAGCGGTACGGCGGTGCGTAGTCCTCGCTCACCGGGAAGCCGGTGTCGTGGCCGATGCGCAGGCCGCCGCCGCCGATCTGGATGCCGCTGGCGCCCATGCCGTCGGGCAGCGGTGCGGTCCCGACGGGCTCGCCGTCGAGGAGCAGCACGCCCGTCGTCTGCTGCGGCAGGTAGCGGAACCCGATCCGGTGCCGGCCCGGGGGATGGGGACGTCGCTGCGCACCTGGAAGGGAGTGCTCGTGTTGTTGAGCAGCAGCGCGGCGCAACCGTCGAGGGCGACCAGCGCCCACCCGCTGCTCCAGTCGCCGATCACGGCGAGCACGCCCTCGGCCCCCTCGACGGGCACGTCGACGTCCGCCTCGACCAGTGCGCCGCCACCGAGCGAGGGGACCGCCTCGTCGACGACCGGGTTGCCGCCGGGATGGATGATCACCGTGGCCGGCTGCGGCCACAGCGGCATCTCCATCGCGGCCAGGCGTCCGTGCAGTGAGTCCTGCAGCGGGAGCACCTGGTTGCGCTCGGCCTCGGCCCACCAGACCGCTTCGAGCTCGCGGACCACGTCGGGGTGCTGGTCGGCCACGTCGTGGGCCTCGGCGAAGTCGTCGGACAGTCGGAACAGGCTCCACCGGTCGGCGTCGAGGTCGCGGCTGCCGGGCAGGGCGGCCTCGGCGATGACCCCGCCGGAGATGTGGTCCGTGGTGGCCTTCCAGCCGTCGTGGATGATCGAGCGGGAGCCGAGCATCTCGAAGTACTGGGTGTGGCGGACGTCGGGGGCGTCGGCGTCGGCGACGGCCGCGGCCATGCTCCTCCCGTCGACGCGCTGCTGCTCGACGCCGTCGACCGTGTCGGGCACGGTGACCCCGCAGGCGTCCAGGATGGTGGGGAAGACGTCGATGATGTGGCAGACCTGGTCGCGGACGGTGCCGGGGTCGGTCGGCAGCGTCCCGGTCACCGCGTTGCGCGCCGGCTTGAGGATGAACGGCGTGCGGGTGCCGCCCAACCAGGTGTAGCGCTTCCACAGCTGGAACGGGGTGTTGCCCGCCCAGGCCCAGCCCCACGGGTAGTGGTTGTAGGAGCGGTACCCGCCGATCTCGTCGATCCCGGCGAGGTTGTCCTCGAGGCTGTCCGGCACGCCGAAGCCGAACCGGTGCTCGTTGATCGAGCCGACCGGACCGCCCTCGGCGCTGGCGCCGTTGTCGGAGGTGAGGACGACCAGCGTGTCGTCCAGCACGCCGAGCTCCTCCAGCTCGTCGAGGAGCCGGCCGAGATGGTGGTCGAAGTGGGTGAGGAACCCGGCGAAGACCTCCTGGAACCGGGCGAAGAGGCGCTGCTCCTCGTCGGTGAGCGTGGACCAGTCCGGGATCCACGCGGGACGCTCGCTGAGGGTGGTGCCGGCGGGGACGACGCCGATCTCCTGCTGACGGGCGAACACCCGCTCGCGCCAGGCCTCCCAGCCGTCGTCGTACCGTCCCGCGTAGCGGTCGGCCCAGGCCGCGGGCACGTGGTGCGGGGCGTGCGCGGTCCCCGGCGCGAAGTACATCAGGAACGGCTTCTCCGGCGTCGCGTTGTGCTGGTCGCGCAGCATCGTGATCGCCTGGTCGGTCAGGTCCTCGGTGAGGTGGTAGCCCTGCTCGGGGGTCGCCGGCGGCTCGACGGGGGAGTTGTCCCGGTAGAGGGTGGGGGTCCACTGGTTGGCGTCGCCGTGGATGAAACCGTAGTAGCGCTCGAAGCCCATCCCCAGCGGCCAGGTGTCGAACGGACCGGCCGCCGAGCGGTCGTCGCGCGGGGTCAGGTGCCACTTCCCGACCGCCATGGTGTTCCAGCCCTCGTCGCGGAGGACGCGCGCGACGGAGGCCGCCGAACGCGGGATCCGGGCCGTGTAGCCGGGGAACCCGGTCGGCAGGTCGGTCAGCATCCCCATCCCGACCGCATGGTGGTTGCGGCCGGTCAGCATCGCGGCGCGACTGGGCGAGCAGATCGCGGTGACGTGGAACCGGTTGAACCGCACACCGGCGCCGGCCAGGCGGTCCATGTTGGGGGTGGCGATGTCGGAGCCGAAGCAGCCCAGTTGGGCGAACCCGACGTCGTCGAGCAGCACCATCAGCACGTTCGGTCGCCCGGCGGGCCGGGGACGTTCGGGATGCCAGGCCACGGAGTCGGCCAGGGTCCGGCCGATCACGGCGCCGTTGGTCGTGGGCCGGGCGTGGTTCATGCGGTGACTCCTTCGAAGGTCGCGATGGTCGCTGCTCGTACGATGTGGCGGTGACGGACGACCGCCAGGACTTCGGGGTGCTGCTGGCGTTGGCGCAGGTGACGTTCTCCGAGGAGCTGCGCGAGCACCTGCGCACCGAGGGTCACGAGTCGTTCACCACCCGTACCGGGTTCGTGCTGCGGCTGCTCACGGCCGAGCCGCTGAGCCTGCGGGACTGGCGGACCGCCTGCACATGACCCCGCAGGCGACCCTCAAGCTGGTCGACCTGATGACCGAGGCCGGGTACGTCGACCGCACCGACTCGCCCGAGGACCGTCGGGTGCGGCTGGTCGTGGTGAACGACCGCGGGCGCGAGGCGTTGGCGACCGCGCAGGCGTTCCACGACCGCTTCGAGTCCGACCTCGCCACCAGCATCGGTGGTGAGGCCGCGGCCGGCGTGCGGCGGGGCCTCGAGCTGCTCGCGGCGCGGACTCCCGTCGCGGTGCCGGGCGGGAACGGGCGTCCACCCCGCTGAGCGGGGGTCCCGCGGCGATCTCCTCACGCGGCGTTCCCGGTGGGTTGCTGGGTCTGGTCGCTGCGCATCGGGCGCCGTCGCCACCAGCCGGCGAGCAGGAGTCCGAACACCACGTCCCAAACCGCCCAGGTGGCGACCAGGAGGATCGCTCCGCCGAGGCCGTCGAAGTAGGCGAGGACCAGGACCAGCGCGAGGCCGGTGTTGCGCATGCCGATCTCGATCGTCATCGCCCGCAGCCCCGGCTCGGGGAGGCGGCTGATCCGGCCGGCGCCGTACCCGATGATGAAGGAGAGGGCGTTC